>CAJQMN010000159.1 GCA_905479435.1 uncultured Flavobacteriaceae bacterium
GATAAAAAGACACCATCAATAAATGAAGATTCGTTGTTAATGTATTCATAACAACTACTTCAATGGGTTTAGCTCCAACAATTTTTGCCATTTTATCGGTTAAAAGCTCATGATATGACAACCATGGGTTTTTAGCTTCAAAATGCCCTTCTACCCCAAAATTTGCCCAATCATCGAGCTCCTGATCAATATACTTAGAAGTAATTTTTGGCTGTAATCCTAAAGAATTCCCAGTAAAATAAAGCCATTCTTTTCCATGTTTATCTTTAGGAATATGAAATTCATTTCTAAGGTAAGAGATTGGATCTTCTTGATCTAATTGTTTTGCGTAGTCTAGTGAATTTTGGTAAGTCATTAAATAAAAAAACGATTGCTCTCAAAGATAGAACAATCATTTTTTAGAAAATAATTTTTATAAATTTTTTGATAAATTGGATCAATACAATACCCGAAACTTTATAGTCCCTTCAACGTCTTTTAGAGCTTTTATTACTTTCTTATTGTATTCTTTGTCTATGTCTGTAATTACATAACCAACTTTTGCATCTGTAGATAAAAACTGACCTGTAATATTTAACTCAAACTCAGCTAAAACCCTGTTAATATTTGCCATTACTCCTGGCACATTCTTATGAATATGTAAAAATCGATGGGCTTTTGTTTGTCTAGGTAATCTAATATTAGGAAAGTTTACCGCATCTACAGTATTTCCTGAGTTGATGTAAGCCATGATCTTGCCCGGGACAAAATCAGCAATATCCCGTTGAGCTTCCTCTGTACTACCACCAACATGTGGAGTTAATATAACATTGTTTAAGCCTTTTAAATCTGTATAATAATCACCATTAGCCCTAGGTTCTTCAGGGTAAACATCCACTGCTGCCCCAGCTAACTTCCCAGATTCTAAGGCTACTTTGAGGGCTTTAATATTTACCACAAATCCTCTTGAAAGGTTTACTAAATAAGCACCATCTTTCATTTGAGCAAACTCATCTTCTCCTATAAAATCTTTATTCGCAGCATTGTCATCTATATGTAATGTAACTACATCTGAAAGAGCTAGCAAGTCTTTTAAATTATCAATCCTTGTTGCATTACCAAGAGCTAACTTATCTTCTACATCATAATAATACACATCCATCCCTAAAGCTTCAGCTAGGATAGATAGTTGCTTTCCAATATTTCCATAGCCAACTATTCCTAATTTCTTTCCCCTAACCTCTTTAGAACCTTGAGCAGTTTTATTCCATTGTCCGTTGTGTAACTCTGTACTCCTCTGAAATACAGAACGCATTAACATGATTATTTCACCGATAGCTAATTCTACTACTGAACGTGTGTTGCTGTATGGCGCATTGAAAACCGTAATTCCATTTTCTTTACATGCCTCCAAATCTATTTGTTTAGTACCAATACAAAAAGCACCTACACTCATTAATTTAGTGGCAGACTCCACTACTTTTTTTGTCACCTGAGTTTTCGAACGAATACCCAAAACATGAACTCCATCTAGCTTTTTTATAAGTTCTTCCTCAGACAAACTTGTTGCAACCGTTTCAACAGTAAAGCCATCACCTGATAATTTCTTAAAAGCATCTGGATGTACGTTTTCTAATAATAAAATTTTGATTCTATTTTTTGGATAAGAAATATTTCTAGGAAGTTTGTTTACATATAAAAATTCATCAAAATTTGGAGTAATGTGATCTGCATTTTTAATAGTTTTCTCTCTAGAAACATTTTCTGTGTACGCAAAAAAAGTATCAGCTACACCTGCCTCTTTTGTAACATAATCACTATATCCATCACCAATAACTTGAATCTCTCCTTCTAATTTAAGATCTTTTAAACATTGAATTTTTCCATTATGGGTAGACAAAACATTTTTAGCATCAAAACCAACAATCACCTCATTTTCATCATACTCGAATGTATTGGCATAAACTCTTTCCGAAGGAATATTATAATCCTTTACAATGTCATCTATAAATTCTTTGAAACCACAAGAAATAACATAGATATCATCAGAGAATTTCTGAAAAAACTCTTTATTTCTTTCTATAGAAACAGAAACCTTTTTACGAAGATGACTGATCAATATTGGTAAATCTGATTTTTTTGCATTTAAAAGTTTAATTCTTTGCTCCAATGATTCTGTGAAAGAAATTTTTCCATCAATTCCTAAATTCGTAATGTCGATGATGTCCTCAATAATCTGATCTTTATCAGGATTATTTACTAAGGTAATTTCAGCCAATACATCTAGAGCTTCAACACTAGTGAGTGTACTATCAAAATCAAATACAAAATTTCTTTTTGTCTGAATCATGTTTATGTTTTCTATGGTCTAAATTTACAAAATGAAGTGCTATAATCTAATTTTTGAATTAACTTTTTACTACAACGTTTTCACAAACTAAAATTATAATATTACAATTAAAATCCACCATAAAACTGGAAGAGATTCTACCCAAAATGAACTGTAAAATTTAGATTGACTTTGAGAAGATCGCATCAATAGAAATAGTAATATGAAACAGATGAACAAAAAAATGTTTTTATTGGAAAATGATGTCGTTATCAAAAATTCCATGGTAAGTGAAAAAAGCAATAGTACAAAACCTACTTTTTTTGTTTTTTCAATTCCAATTTTCTGAGGCAAAGTTTTTAAATTTTTAAAATCCAATTGCATGTCTCTAATTTCAAACGGAAGAATTAAAACTAGAATAAATAGCATACGTTGAACAAAGAGTAACACTAGGCTATAATCTTGTTGATGTTCACTAACAATAATAGGGATCGTAGTTGTAACTCCTGACCATACAAAAGCAACTAAAAATATTTTTAAATAGCTCACTCTCCTTAAATTTTTTTGAAAACCTCCTAAAAAAGGAACAACATAAACAATGGTTAATAGCCCAAATGGAATAAAATAAAGCAAGGTAGTTGTGGTTAACTTTGAACCATAATATACCAACAAACAAAAACACAAAAATGAGAAAACCTGAATTAACCGCATACTTTTGGTTAGGCTTCTATGGTAAAATTTAGCTACTCCAGCATACTTTATAAAGTTGTATCCAGTTATGGTTGCATAAAAAATAAAATAATCTAAGTTTTCATTATAAGATAACTGAAAATATGATTCCGTAATTCGTACCAAAGAATATACAGCTAAAGCAACATGTATACTCGAATTTACATAAAAATTTAGCAGTAGTTTAACGAAACCCATAGCAACAAAATTAAGGATTCTTTTATCAACAATTTAATGTTAATGAATTGATTGTTTTTTGGCTTTTTGTTAATGAAATAATATCTCATTTTTTGCTATTTTTGTATAAACTTTTTTAATGTTAAATTAATGAATACTACTTCATTCCAAAAAAGACATATTGGACCCAATAAAACAGATGAAAAGCAAATGCTTAAATCTATTGGTCTAAACAGTTTAGACGAGTTAATCAATGAAACTATTCCAGAAGATATTCGTTTAAAAGGTTCATTAAATTTAGATGCTCCCATGAGTGAATACGAATATCTAAATCATATCGAGGAACTTTCAAAAAAAAATAAAGTTTTTAAAAGTTATATCGGTTTGGGATATCATGAAGCTATAGTTCCTAGCGTAATAAAAAGAAATATTTTAGAAAATCCAGGATGGTATACTGCATACACCCCTTACCAAGCTGAAATAGCTCAAGGAAGATTAGAGGCCTTGTTGAATTTTCAAACAATGATATGTGATTTAACAGGAATGGAATTAGCAAACGCATCTTTACTAGATGAATCTACAGCTGCTGCTGAAGCCATGGCGTTGTTATACGATGTTCGAGAAAGATCACAAAAAAAAGCAAACATAAATAAGTTTTTTGTTTCGGAAGAAATACTGCCTCAAACTTTATCAGTCTTAAAAACTAGAGCCATTCCTATTGGTGTTGAACTTGTAGTTGGAAATCATGAAGAATTTAATTTTTCTGATGAATATTATGGTGCTATTGTTCAATACCCTGGTAAACATGGTCAAATTTTTGATTACACAAGTTTTATAGGAAAAGCGAATGCTAATAATATTAAAGTTGCTGTAGCTGCTGATATTTTGTCACTAGTTAAATTAAAAGCACCTGCAGAGTTCGGAGCCGATGTTGTTGTTGGAACAACTCAACGTTTTGGAATCCCTTTAGGCTATGGAGGGCCTCATGCAGGATATTTTGCAACAAAATCTGCATACAAAAGAAGTATACCCGGAAGAATTATTGGAGTTACTAAAGATAGAAATGAGAACCGTGCATTGCGCATGGCTCTGCAGACCAGAGAACAACACATAAAGAGAGAAAAAGCAACTTCAAATATTTGTACTGCTCAAGTTTTACTTGCAGTAATGGCTGGAATGTATGCTACTTTCCATGGTAAAGATGGAATTCAGTTCATTGCAAACGCTGTGCACAGAAGCACCACCACTTTAGCAAGTGCATTGAACAATATTGGGTTCACACAAATCAATTCTCATTACTTTGATACCATTACAATCAAAGTAGATGCCATTGTTTTAAAAGAGATTGCTGAAGCTCACAAAATCAATTTTAATTACATAGATAATAACACCATATCTATCTCAATAAATGAAACTGTTGGGTTAAAAGAGATTAATGCCATTCTGAATACTTTTACTGAAGCATTTAAACTAGCTAAAATAACTGTGACTGAGTTCTTAGACATAGATACTATTCCAGATTTAGCAAAGAGGAATACACCTTTTTTAGAAAATGAAATTTTTAACTCATTTCAATCAGAAACTGAAATGATGCGTTACATCAAAAGACTTGAGCGAAAAGACTTGGCATTAAACCATTCTATGATTTCTCTTGGTTCTTGTACTATGAAATTAAATGCAGCCACTGAAATGCTTCCTCTTAGTCATGCTAACTGGGGGAATATTCACCCTTTTGTTCCACTTAACCAAGCAGAGGGGTATCAAATAGTACTAAATAAATTAGAACAACAGCTCAATGAAATTACCGGTTTTGCAGGAACTTCTTTACAACCAAATTCTGGTGCTCAAGGAGAATTTGCTGGTTTAATGACCATAAGGGCTTATCATAAAAACAATGGAGATCATCATAGAAATATTTGCTTAATACCGGCCTCTGCTCACGGTACCAACCCTGCTTCTGCAGTAATGGCCGGAATGAAAGTTGTGGTCACTAAGACAGCAGATAACGGGAATATTGATGTTAACGACTTAAGAGAAAAAGCACTCAAACATAAAGATAATTTGGCTGCCTTAATGGTTACATATCCTTCTACACATGGAGTTTTTGAGAGCGCTATTAAAGAAATTACACAAATTATTCATGATTATGGCGGTCAAGTATATATGGATGGTGCAAATATGAATGCTCAAGTAGGCTTAACTAATCCTGCAACCATTGGTGCAGATGTTTGTCATCTAAACTTACACAAAACATTTGCAATACCTCATGGTGGTGGTGGACCTGGAGTTGGCCCCATCTGTGTAGCTCCTCAGTTGGTTCCGTTTTTACCAACCAACCCATTAATTCCAACAGGTGGCGAAAAAGCAATTACTTCAATATCTGGAGCGCCCTGGGGAAGTGCATTAGCTTGTCTAATTTCTTATGGTTACATTTCCATGTTAGGTGCAAAAGGAGTAACAGACTCTACTAAAATTGCTATTTTAAATGCAAACTACATTAAAGAAAGATTAGATGGTCATTACCCAACTTTATATACAGGAGAAATGGGAAGAGCAGCTCACGAAATGATTATAGACTGTCGCGATTTTAAAGAAAATGGAATTGAAGTAGTGGATATCGCAAAACGATTAATGGATTATGGCTTCCATGCACCAACAGTATCATTTCCTGTTGCAGGAACCATGATGATTGAACCCACTGAATCTGAAAATATAAATGAATTGGATCGTTTTTGTGAAGCTATGATTTCAATCAGAAAAGAGATTGCATTTGCCGTAAAAGATGAACCAAATAATGTGCTTAAAAACGCACCACACACCATGGCAATGATTACTGCAGATGAATGGGATTTCCCTTATTCTAGAAAAGAAGCAGCATTTCCTTTAGCTTTTGTTCATGATAATAAATTTTGGCCAACTGTGAGAAGAGTAGATGAGGCTTTTGGAGACAGAAACTTAATCTGTTCTTGTAATCCTATTGAAGACTACATGGAAGCTTAATAAAATGAAAGTTCTAAAATAAAAAAGCCTCGACATAGTCGAGGCTTTTTTTTATGATGTTTAAAATGATTACTTTTTAAATTTTGCATATTTGGTCTTGAACTTATCAATACGACCTGCAGTATCTACTAATTTAGACTTACCAGTATAAAATGGATGAGATGTTCTAGAGATCTCTAATTTTATTAAAGGATACTCAACACCATCAACCTCTAAAGTTTCTTTAGTATTGGCAGTAGAACGTGTTAAAAAAACATCTTCGTTAGACATATCTTTAAATGCTACCATTCTGTAATTTTCTGGATGTATTCCTTTTTTCATGTTTACTATCTTTAAATATTCTTCTCTTTAGTTAAACTAGGAGTAAAGTTGGTAAAGCTTTCCTCTGTAATTTGTCAAAAAAACGTATTTATCCTTTTGAGGTCGCAAATTTAACCATATTTTTCAATTTACAAACAAATAAATTGTTTTATTTGTATAAAATTACTCATATGAAAACCATCAATAAAATTTCTTTTCTAATACTTTCAATTATTATGTTTGCTTCATGTGAGTCTGAATATAAGCTGTACATAAAAGCTCCCAGCAAAGCCATACTTGAAGATAAAATAACAATTAATTTGTCTGAAGAAAACAACTTCCCTGTAGATGAAGTAACTTTTTTTGTAAACGGTAAAGAAGTTACCACCAACAACACATCATTTATTTTAGATACTAAAAACTATGGGACAGGAAAATTAATTATTTCTGCAATGGTAGCCTATGGAGATCAGAAAAGTAAACGAGTTAATAAATCTGTTGAAATACTTTCTAATGTTCCATTTACATCCTATGATTTCAAAATTCTCAACACTTACCCTCATGATAGTAATGCATATACTCAAGGCCTAGAATATTATAATGGTTTCTTATATGAAACAACAGGGCAGTATGGAAAATCATCCCTCAGAAAAGTGGAATTAAAAACTGGTAAAGTTTTACAAAAAACAGATCTCAATAAAAGGTATTTTGGTGAAGGAATGACCATTTTTAATGATAAAATATTTTTCTTAACATGGAAAGCTAATAAAGGTTTTACTTATAATCTTGAAACATTAGAACTTGAAAATGAATTTTCATACAATAAGAGTAAAGAGGGATGGGGTTTAACACATTCAAAAAATGAATTAATAAAATCTGATGGAACAAGTAAAATTTGGTTTCTTGATCCTTATACACAGAAAGAAAAAAGGTATATTGAAGCCTACACTAACAAGCAAAGTCTTAATAAATTAAATGAATTAGAATTTATTAATGGAAAAATCTATGCTAATTATTGGCAAAAACCATTAATTGCAATCATTAACCCAGATAATGGAGTTGTTGAAGGTATCGTAAATTTAACAAGACTTGTCAAAGAGATGGAAAAAAGTCAAAAGTTATTAAAAGAAGACGATGTATTGAATGGAATTGCTTTCGATGAAAAAAATAATCGAATGTTTGTAACAGGAAAAAATTGGAAAAGCCTATTCGAAATAGAGCTTATAAAAAAACAATAATCAATTCATTTTAAAGTTATACTTTTATAAAAAACTAAATAAATTCACGACTTTAAATACTAATTAAACTTAAAATTAAGCCTATTAAATTTCATGAAAAATCATCTAGAGTGACAAAAAAGAATATTTTATTTTATGTGTTTTCTTTAAGTTTTAGTATAATACTACTATCCGTTTCGTCTTGTCGTAAAGATTTTAGTACCATCCCTAGCTTCGGTCAATTAGAATTTTCTAGAGATACCGTATTTTTAGATACAATTTTTACAAATATTGGATCTGCCACGTACAACCTTAAAGTTTACAATAGAGGTAATGATGATATAACGATACCCAATATTGCTTTAGAAAGGGGAACTATTTCAAATTATAGATTAAATGTAGATGGAATTCCTGGAAAAGATTTTCAGAATATTGACATTCTAGCAAAGGATAGTATATTTATTTTTGTTGAAACTACCGTTAATATAGCATCAATTTCAAGTCCATTATATACAGACAGAATTCTGTTTGATACTGGAATAAATCAACAAGATGTAGAATTGGTTACGCTAGTTCAAGACGCTAATTTTATTTATCCAGGGAGAGACCCTTTTACTTTAAAAATAGATTCACTAACATTGGATGGCGAGGCAACTTCAATAAAAGGTCGTTTTTTAACCAATGATGAACTTACTTTTACCAACATAAAACCAACAGTCATATATGGATATGCAGCTGTTTCATCCAGCAAAACTCTAACAATTCAACCTGGATCTAAAGTTTATTTTCATGACAACTCTGGTTTAATAATTGACAAAGATGCCAGCTTAAAAGTTAACGGTACGCAAAATGAAAAGGTTATTTTTGAGGGTGATAGGTTAGAAAATTCATTCGGTACTTTACCAGGCCAATGGGGTACCATATGGCTTAGAGCTGGTAGTAAAGAAAATGAAATTAATCATGCAGAAATAAAAAATGGAATAATTGGCATATTGGTAGATTCTATTGCTTCAACCTCTACTCCAACTTTAACCCTTAAAAATTCAGAAATATTCAATCATTCAAACTTTGGTGTGTTGGCAAGAGAAACTAGTATTGATGCACAAAATATAGTTATTGGTAATGCGGGAGAAGCATCTTTAGCATGTATAATTGGTGGCTCATATAGTTTTACTCATAGTACTTTTGCCAATTACTGGGGTAACGGGATCCGTTCTTTGCCTGCTGTTTTAATAAATAATTTTTACACCTACACTAACGCTAGTGGTCAAGAGACCCTTGAAACCAGAGACTTAATTGCTGCTAATTTTACCAATTGTATCATTGATGGAAACAACAATATTGAATTTCTTCCAGACTATGCTGAAGGGGGGCTATTCAATTTTAAGGTAACGAACTCTTTAGTTAAATTTACAGATATCAATAACGCATTTGATGGAGTGTCTGAGATAGATTTTGATAATACCAATTTATATGAAAATATTCTTCTTAATGGCATTACTCATTTCAGAAATCCATCCAATAATGATTTTATCATAGGACAGGACAGTCAAGCTATTAATTTCGGTAATGTATCTGGAGCTAATCTTGTTCCTACAGATATCCTTGGAATTATCAGAACTGACAGCCCTGACGCAGGTGCCTATCAGCACATAGATTTTTAAACCAGAAAACTATTTGAAAAAAACTAGAAAGATGAAAAAAGTAATCATTACAGGAACTAGTAGAGGAATTGGTTTTGAACTAGCGCAACAATTTGCCAAAAATAATTTTCAGGTTTTAGCGCTTTCAAGAAATCAAAAACCTTTAGATAATTTAAAGCTTGAAAACATTGATACACTAGCTGTTGATGTTTGTAATCAAAATGATCTTCAAAAAGTATCTAAATACCTTAGTGAATACTGGGGAGATGTTGATATTTTAATTCATAATGCTGGTTTTTTAATCAATAAACCTTTTGAGAGTTTAACTAAAGATGATTTTTTAAGAGTTTATGATGTCAATGTTTTTGGAGTTGCAGCATTAACTCAAATTTGTATACCCCACTTAAAAAAAGGGAGTCATGTAGTTACGATAAGTAGTATGGGAGGAATTCAAGGAAGCTTGAAGTTTCCTGGACTAGCTGCCTATAGTTCTGCAAAAGGGGCAGTAATAACCCTATCAGAATTGCTTGCCGAAGAGTATAAAGCAGCTGAAATTGCTTTTAACGTATTAGCCATAGGTGCCGTTCAAACAGAAATGTTAGCAGAAGCTTTTCCAGACTACCAAGCATCTTTGAATGCAGATGAAATGGCAGATTATATTTTTAATTTTGCAACTACTGCTAATAAATTCTATAATGGAAAAGTACTCCAAGTTTCTAACACTACACCTTAGACTTTAAAAAAGTGAAAAATAATTTTCATAAATATATTCCAGAAAATGCTATTAGTTTAGTTCAATCAATTATTGAGTATCATAGAATAAATCTTAAGATTGTTAATCAAAGACAAACAAAACATGGTGATTTTAGACAACTTGCTAATGGAAAATTTCAAATCACTATTAATAACAACTTAAATCCCTTTCAATTTTTACTGACCCTCATTCATGAGATAGCACACCATACAACCTTTGAAAAATATGGAAGAATTCGGCCACACGGAAAAGAATGGAAACAACAATTTCAGCATTTAATGTTGCCTTTTTTAAATCCATCAATATTTCCAGACCACATATTAACTCCTTTAGCTCATTATTTAAAAAACCCAAAAGCAAGTACAGATAGTGATGTAAAACTATCATTGGCATTAAAAGGAAATACTGCAGAAAATGGAAAGAATTTTGTTTTTGAACTTCCAACAAATAGTACATTTGTTTTTAAAAATAAAATATATAGAAAAGGGGCGAAAAGAAAAACCAGAATTGAGTGCATGCAACTTACAACTAATCGTTTGTATCTTTTCAATCAAAATGCTGAAGTTATTGTAACGAAATTATAAAATTATGGAAGAGAATCAATCAAACCAATCAGAGGTAAAACAAGAAAATGTAAAAAAAGAATTTAAAAGTTTTGCCATTAGTCTTAGAGATTTCTTTTTTGACCTTCTTGATATTCGAGAAGGAACAGATAAAAAGGATACGATTCAAAAAATTAAAGATGGGATTCATGTGAAGAGTCACACAGCATGGATTCTTGTTTTCTCAATTATTATTGCCTCTATAGGTCTAAACATAAGTTCTTCAGCAGTTGTAATTGGTGCCATGCTAGTTTCTCCATTAATGGGTCCAATTTTGGGAATTGGTCTCTCAATTGGAATCAACGATATAGACACAATGAAGAGTTCTCTTTCAAATCTTGGAGTGATGGTAGTACTCAGTGTTATTACCTCTTTCTTGTTTTTTAGTATTCCAATTTTTCAAGAATTAACACCTGAATTATTAGCAAGAACAAAACCAGATGTAAGAGATGTAATGATTGCTATAGCGGGGGGCTTAACTCTTATTGTAGCTCTTAGTAGGTATAAAGAAATGACCAATACTATTGCAGGTATAGCCATAGCAACAGCTCTTATGCCTCCCCTATGTACAGCTGGTTATGGATTAGCTGTAGGTAATTTATCATTTTTTGGAGGTGCTATGTTTTTATTCATCATCAATTCAATATTTATCGCTTTAGCTACGTTTGTCATTATTAAATTTTTGAAATTTCCAGTAGTTAAATATATAGATTCGGCAGGTCGAAAAAGAATTGCACAATTAGCATCTACAGTAGCGTTGATTATATTTTCGTATAGCATTTACACATTTGTACAATTGTATAAAGAAAATACATATGAACAAAACTCCATGAAGTATATCAATGATTTAGAAAAGGCTACTGGAGCAGGAATTATTAGTAAAAAAATAAATTACGTTGATAAAAAAATTGACTTGGTAAATATTGGAAAAAAATTAACAGAAGAGGAACAAGTTGAGTGGAAATCAAAACTAACAGACTATGAATTAAATACTACTGTTCTTCAAATCACACAAGATGAAGAAACTTCTAAATTATCTGATAAAGTAAAGTCTATAGAGGACTTGTATGTGAAAAATCAAAAATTAATAGCATCAAAAGAAGAGAGTATTCAAGAAAAAGATCTTAAAATAAATGAACTAATTAAAGCTGTAGAAAAACTAACAAAAGAAAAAATCCCTTTTGCTCAAATTAGTCAAGAAGCAAAAATAAATTACGAAGGATTAAAAACGATTAGTTTCTCAAAAGTTATTTCTACTAATTTCGAAAGAATAGACACCATACCTGTAGCCTCAATTAGTTGGCATGATAGTATTAAAAACAAAGACGAACTAAAGATTAGAATGACTAAATGGTTACAAAAAAGATTAAATCTAGAGAACTTAATTTTAAAAGAAAAATAAAAAAACGAAGCTAAAAAAAACTCCAAACAAATGTTTGGAGTTTATTTTTGTGACCGGGCTGGGGCTCGAACCCAGGACCCTCTCCTTAAAAGGGAGATGCTCTACCAACTGAGCTACCAGGTCAATTTATTCCTAAGCGGGTGCAAATATAAAAGCAAATTATCAATTTTCAAACTAAATTTTTACTTAGTTTCATTTAAATAGGTAAGTCGAACTTTTTTAAATAATTCGGAGCTATAAACAAATTTCACAACAGCTTCATTATCAGTTTTAAAGATCTCTTTGTTGGTTCCCTCCCATGCTTTTAATCCGTCTTTCAAAAAGACTATTTTGTCTCCAATTTGCATCACAGAATTCATGTCATGGGTATTTATAACGGTCGTTATTTTATATTCATCAGTAATTTCCTGGATTAAATTATCTATTAGTATAGCTGTATTAGGGTCTAATCCAGAATTGGGTTCATCACAAAATAAGTATTTTGGATTCATCACAATAGCTCTTGCAATAGCAACTCTTTTTTGCATTCCTCCAGAAAGTTCAGCAGGAAATTTAGAATTAGAGTTTTCTAAATTTACACGCTTTAGAACAAAATTCACACGCTCTAACATTTGTTCCTCAGATTGTTTTTTGAACATTTTTAAAGGAAACATTACGTTGTCTTGAACTGTTTGCGAATCAAATAAAGCACTACCTTGAAAAACCATACCAATCTCCTTACGCCATTGTCTTTTTTGTTCGGTAGTAAATTCTGTATTGATACCTCCATTAAAAGAAATGGTTCCACTTTCAGGTAAATGTAAACCGATCAATGACTTTAAAAACACAGTCTTTCCAGAGCCACTTTGGCCAATAATTAAACTCGTTTTACCAGGCTTAAAAGTGGTAGAAATTCCTTTCAAAACCTGTATTCCGTTGAAGCCTTTATATAATTTATCTACAATTATCATTAGGTAAGTAACATTTGAGTTAAGAAATAATTAGAGATGACAATTAATATAATGGTCCAAACCACTGCTTGTGTACTTGCTTTTCCAACTGCTATAGATCCACCTTTTACATAATACCCATGATAAGAAGGAACAGTTGCGATTAGAAATGCAAATAATACGGTTTTAATTAGCGCATATTGAACTAAAAAAGGATTAAAATCTAATTGCAATCCTTGGGTATAATCTATTTCAGAAAACATAGATGATGTAAAACCGGCTACCCAACCGCCAAATATCCCAAGAAACATAGCTAATATCACTAAGAATGGATAAAAGAATACGGTTGCTAATACCTTTGGAAGAACTAAATAATTAAGAGAATTTATCCCCATAACTTCTAAAGCGTCTATCTGTTCACTTACCCGCATACTTCCTATACTAGAGGTGATATACGAACCTACTTTTCCTGCCAAAATAATTGAGCAAAATGTTGGGGCAAATTCTAAAATTACAGATCGTTTAGTGGCAAAACCAACTAAATATTTAGGAATGAGTGGATTTTCAATATTTAAAGCGGTTTGAAGAGCAATAACACCACCAATAAAAAAAGAAATAAAAATAACAATACCTATAGACTTAATCCCTAATTCCTCAAATTCTCTAAAAAGAGCTTCTTTGAAAACTCTTCCTTTTTGAGGTTTTTTAAAAACCTGTCCAAGCATTATAAAATATTTACCAATATGTTTTAGGTAAGCCATTCTTTTTTTTTCTTTATGCTAAAGTATTAAAATATCATTAACCTTACGAATAATAACAAAGATGAAACTAAAAATAATTACTTTTGATGTCCATACCAAAAACATCTAACCAATGAAAAGACAACTCTTTCTATTAATTTTTATTGTTACAATAATTTATGGTTGTGAAAAAAGAAAAATAAAAGAGCAAAAACCAGCCTTAGTTGTTGGTATCGTGGTAGACCAAATGCGATATGATTATTTAACAAAATACGCTGATAGATATGGTGAACATGGATTCAAGAAACTTTTAAATGAAGGATTTTCATTAACAAATGCTCACTTTAATCATCTAGGAACTTATACTGCCGTAGGACATGCGTCTGCATATACCGGAACAACACCAAGTGATCATGGAATTATTGGAAATGATTGGTATGATAAATATTTAAAAAAATCTATTTATTGTGTAGATGATTCAAATTATAATTCTTTAGGAACACAAGGTAATTCTGGAAAGAAATCGCCAAAAAGGTTAATTACAACTACGATTACTGATCAAGTTCGGTTAGGTCAAAATATGAAAGGAAAATCTATTGGAATTGCTATAAAAGACCGTTCTTCTATTTTACCTGCTGGCCACACTGCTACTAGTGCTTATTGGTATGAGGGAAAAGATGAAAACAATTGGATATCCAGTTCCTATTATATGGATAAACTACCTAAATGGGTTATTGATTTTAATTCAACGAATAAAGCAGATGAATATCTCTCAAAACCTTGGAATACGCTGTATCCCATTGAATCATATGTTCAAAGTTTAGCTGATGATAATCCGTTTGAAGGAACTTTTAACGGTGAAACTTCTCCAACTTTTCCTCATGATTTACCTACTCTTAGAAAGATAAATGGAAACTTTGATATTATTAAAGATACTCCATTCGGAAATGATTTAACCCTAGACTTTGCCAAAGCTGCAATTAAAGGGGAACACTTAGGAAAAAATGATGCGGTCGATTTTTTAGCAATAAGCTTTTCAAGTACAGATTATGTTGGACACCAATACGGAACAGATGCCATTGAAATTGAAGATACTTACTTGAGACTTGATCAAAATATTGCAGATTTATTTGAATATTTAGATCAAGAAGTTGGTGTTGGAAATTATACGATTTTCCTAACTGCAGATCATGGAGCTTCTCAGGTACCCTCTTATCTTCAGTCATTAAAAATTCCTGCACCTTATTTTAGACGTCAAAAATTTGCAACATATTTAACTGAAGTTTCTAAGGCTTATTTTGATGGTCAGAATTTAGTTGAAAATATTTCTAACTTTCAAATTTTCTTAAACAAAGAAAAAATTAAAAAACTAAAGTTAAATTTAGACGCTGTTGCCAATGTATTTGCACAAGAAGCCTTATTATTTGACGGGATATATAAATCAGTTACATCTAAAACATTACAAACTACCGAATTCACTACTGGTATTTTAGAGAAAATACAACATGGCTACAATCAAAAATTATCTGGAGATGTTATTGTGATTCCAACACCCGGAACTATTTCTCGAGGAAAAACAGGAACCACTCATGGCTCTGCTTATAGCTATGATACTCATGTACCAATTCTATTTTACGGAGTTGGTATAACAAACGGATTATCTCATAAAAATTATAACGTAAGAGATATTGCTCCAACTTTAGCTACCCTTCTTGGCGTAGAATTTCCAAATGGAAACTCAGGAAAGGTTATTGAAGAAGTTTTAAAATAATTTGATGAAAATTAATTTTCTTTAGGTAAAAAAATCTCAGCC
Organism: uncultured Flavobacteriaceae bacterium; assembly: GCA_905479435.1. Classification (GTDB taxonomy): domain Bacteria; phylum Bacteroidota; class Bacteroidia; order Flavobacteriales; family Flavobacteriaceae; genus Polaribacter. The sequence goes on from CAJQMN010000159.1 coordinate 15,615, forward strand.
ATCATGCATCGAGCACTTCCTCCTCCGCAAGCTTCAATGGTATCTAATGAGCTAGAAATAATTTTACAATGATTTCCTATTTGTGAAAGTTGCGATTGATTTAATGAATTGTGTGCCGCTTGGCTCATTACTAAAAAAAGTTCATTATTTCTTCCTCGAACTTGCAACATGTTTCCAGCAAAATTATTTACTTGACTTTCAGATATTTCAATAATTTTCTTACCATCTTCTTTCAAGTGTTTTAATACATTTTTGCGTTCTTTTTTGTTATCTATACTATCTAAACAAATTACCGCAAACGTTTCTGCTAAACACATCATAACATTGGTGTGATAAATTGCTTCTCTTTTGTCATTAACAGTTTGATATGAAGAAAATACAACTGGAGTATATTCAAAATCTTCACAAAACTCAATGAATAAATCTTCGTCTGCTCTGGGTGAAAGAGCACAATAAGCTTTTCTATTAACTCTATCTAATAATAAACTTCCAGTACCCTCTAAAAAAATACCGTCATTCTCAGCATCAGAATAATCAATACTGTCTTTTATAACAAACCCTTTTTCTTCGAGTTGGTCTAGTATGTCTTCTCTTCTTTCAAAACGTCTATTCTCTGCAAACATAGGATATATACCAACTGTACCAGTTTCATGAAAAGAAATCCAATTGTTAGGAAAGATAGAATCTGGAGTATCCGAACCCTCAATATCTGAAATTACAATTACTTGAACTCCATGAGATTTTAATTTCATGACATAATTATCAAATTCTTGTTGGGCATTTTTATTTACAGATTCAGGCAACAAATTATCCAATACTTTTTGATAATAATTATTAACTGCAGTTTGCTCATTCATCCTAAAGTTTATAGGACGAATCATAAGAATCGAATTTGTTGTTTGTTGCATAATTCACTTATTTCAATTACAAAACTATTACTTTTTTACTTCCAAAAAAAAGCGAATAGTATTTTTCAACTTTTAATTAGATCTAAAATTAATTAACAAGTCTTTGAGATTAATTTAACAAAATTTAATATCTATTTTGTTTAACAAAATTCTAGTTTTGTTAAACATTAATATAAAAAAAATACACTATTATGAAAAATTTATTAAAGATTATCCCAATTCTATTAATTTCTCTTACAACCCTTCAATCTTGTAATGACGACACTGACAATGAATTACCCTATGAGCCTGAAGTACCGACAACTAATACTATAGTTGATGTAGCTTTAGGTGCTGAAAACCTTACAACTCTAGTTGCAGCATTACAAAAGGCTGATTTAGTGACTACTTTAGCAAGTCAAGGACCTTTTACAGTTCTAGCACCTTCTAACGACGCTTTTAACACATTTTTAAGCGATAATGGATTCAGTAGTTTAGAGGATGTTCCTGTTGATGTTTTAACCAATATACTTCTTAACCACGTTATAGGAGGAAGACTAGCTTCAACAGACTTATCTACGGGGTATGCATCAACTTTTGCTACAACTTCAGCTTCAGATGCTTCAATGTCAATTTTTATTGATACTTCTAATGGAGTAAGATTTAACGGCGTATCTTCTGTTACTGATGCAAACATTGAAGCAGACAACGGAATCGTTCACTTAGTAGATGCTGTGATCGGATTACCAAGTGTTGTTACATTTGCTGTAGCTGATCCAACATTTTCAACCCTAGTTGCTGCTTTAACAAGAGATGACTTAACAACTAATTTTGTGGGTGTATTGTCTACACCTACAGGAACTTCTCCAGCACCTTTTACTGTATTTGCACCAACAAATGATGCCTTTGGATCACTACTAGCTGAATTAGGTGTATCAGGATTAGGTGATATAGATGAGCCAACTTTAGATGCAGTTCTTAAAGTTCATGTTGTGGCAGGAGCAAATGTTTTTGACACTGATTTAACTGATAATCTAACAGTAACTACATTAGGTGGAGACATAACAGCTAATGTTACCGGTGGTGCAACATTAACAGATGCAAACGGAAGAGTTTCTGACATCATTGCTACAAATGTTCAAGCAAACAATGGTATAATCCACGCTATTAATAAAGTTATCTTACCTTAATTAGGTATTTTACACCAAAAAAAAGTCCGTCATTTTATGATGGACTTTTTTATTTACTGGTATAATGAAGAGCTCTAATTCTTTTCAAACACTAAAATTATATGAAATTTATTTAATCTCTCACCAAAGGTAAAGTAGAACACCTTAACAAACCTTCTTGTTTAGCAATCTCTTGATAAGGTACTTTTTCAACTGTGAACCCCTTAGCTTCAAGCCATAAATTTAACCTTGTAAAATTTTGTTCTGAGACAACTACATCTTCAGAAATAGAAAAGACATTACTATTCATCTGATACATTTCATCTTTGGATATTTCAAAAACATTTTCTTTCCCAAAATAATTCACCAACCATTCAAATTCCTCTTCAATGAGAAACCCGTTCTTGTGAAGAATTGCCATGTTTTTACCTATGGGTTGAAAGCAACAATCTAAATGTAATGCATTCTCTTTTGCATTTTCATTTGATTTTCTTAGTTCAAATGATTTAACAATTTTATTTGGAAATAATTCTTGGATTGCCTTAACTGCATTACTATTTGTTCTTGCAGTAATATATTCTGAATACTCTTTTCCAGAGTAAGTTCCTATAAAAATATAATCATTCCATGGCATCACATCTCCTCCCTCAACATGACATTCCTCTGGAAGTGATATTCTATTTTCTTTTGGTATTTGACTTAAAACGTGATGAATTGCCGTAATCTCTTGATCTCTATCAGGAAGAATGTTTGCTGAAATAAATTTATCGCCTATCACAAAACCAATATCTCTTGAAAAAATTTGATTATAGTTTTCTATCACCTCGGGTCGAAACACTTCTATATCATATTTTTCAAATACCTTCACTACGGATTCCATCTCTGAAATCATATCTTG
>CAJQMN010000160.1 GCA_905479435.1 uncultured Flavobacteriaceae bacterium
ATACTAATGAAGCAGTTGGTGCAGAAAATTACGGTACTTTATCCTATGTAATTGAGTCTCCACACGAACCAGGAGTTATATGGGCTGCAACAGATGATGGGGTTCTGCAAATCACTAAAAATGGAGGTACAACTTGGGAGATTGTAACCCCTAAAAACCTACCTGAAACCTTAATCAATTCAGTAGAGGTATCTCCACATGATAAAGGAACAGCTTATATTGCAACAACTCGATATAAATTTAACGACTACACCCCTGCTATTTATAAAACCACAAATTATGGGAAAACTTGGACTAACATTTCTAAGGGTATCCCATACGGTGCTTATACAAGAGTGGTAAGAGAGGATACTCAACGAAAAAACCTACTTTTTGCCGGAACAGAATTAGGGATGTATATTTCATGGAATGGAGGAAAAAAATGGGAATCCTTCCAATTAAATTTACCGATAACACCTATTACAGATTTAAAAATCAGTCACGATGATTTAACTATAGCTACAATGGGTAGATCTTTTTGGATATTAGATGACCTAGGGCTACTTAGACAGTTTCAAGGAAGTAAAACAATTTTTAATCTACTTAAACCTGAAGATGCTATTATAGGAAACTGGGGGAGTCAATTAAATTACTCGGCTACTAACTTTTCAGGTTCTGACGATTCAGCGGGGGTAAATCCTGCAAATGGAATTGTATTTTATTATTTCATACCTGCTAATCAAAAAAATAAAGAGTTGGCTCTAGAAATAAAAGATGAAAGTGGTAATATGGTAAGAACTATAAGCTCTAAAGCAAACCCAAATTATCTGAGGTATCCAGGTGGGCCATCACCTGAGCCAATTTTATCAAATAAAGCTGGTCTTAATCGATTTGTATGGGATATGAGATATCAAAGCCTACCAGGGATACCTACCGCATACATAGAAGGATCTTACAGAGGGCATAAAGCCATGCCTAATTTGTATTCAGCATCATTAAATTTGGAGAATAAAATAGCTGAAGTTTCATTCAAAATATTACCCAATCCTCTTTATGATATTACTAAAGAAGAATATTTAGAAATTCATCAATTTAAATTAATTACTGAGGCAAATCTCAGAGAAATGCACAACAGAGTGAATCAATTGAAAAAAATTCAAGAACAATTGATTAAGGTTATCAAGGAATTCCCTGAGGAAGAAAAATATATGGCGCTAAAAACTAAAGGAAAGACCATAATAAAACAACTAAAATCTTGGGATGAAGATATGGTTCAACGAAAGTCTAAGGCTTATGACGATGTGGAGAATTTTCCAAATAAATTTACTGCAGAATACATCTTTCTTATGAATCAGAATGATAGTGGTATCCCTAAATTAAATTCAGCATCAAAAAATAGACTTGATGAATTAAATAAAGAATGGATGATTTTAAAAAGTAAATCAGATGAATTGATAGAAACCATTATCCCAGATTACAACAAATTACTTTGGGATTATGGAATTGGTGCTTTGAATGTAAAATAATAACTATTTTTTATTGAATTACAAATGCTGCTCCAATCTAAACTGTATTTTGTCACCTGATATTTTTTGACTGACTCTAGCTATTGCTATGTCTGATAATTGAAGAATTCTTGGATATCCTCCTGTTACCTGGCAATCTTGTAATAAAATAATACATTTTCCTGATGGAGTGAGCTGAACCGTTCCTGGCATTACTGCCGATGTAAGGATTGAAGGCAAGTTGTTTTCTAAGCATTCTTTTAAACGATACCCTACTCTGTTATTATGATCTGATACTGTAAAAGGAGTAAACAACCTACGCTGCTGTTCCTTGTTAAGTCTAGAAAACTCTGGCCCCTTTATGCATGGTAAGTACATTGTTTTAAAATGTTTTTCACTTACGCGAACTCTGGAAAAACTATTTTCTGTATTCTCTTGAATTGGAAGAATAGGTAGCATGTCTCCTTTCACTAATTTTTGCTGAGTAATCCCCTTAAAATAACTTCGGCTACTATAAATTCTTTCAGTTTGAATACCTCCATATACAGACAAATAAACCCTAGCTCCATAAACTCGTTTACCAAATGATAAAACCGAATCTTTTTTAATAGGGTAAACCGATTGCATTTTAATTAATTTCTCATTTATTTTTGGAGAAAAGTCACCTCCAGTAATACAGATATAGGTATCTGAAGTAAATTTAAATTTGCCTTGTCCAAAAGTAATTTCTATGAGTGCTGCTCTCTCATGATTTTTCAATAGGGCATTTGCCATTTTTGCAGCATAAGTGTCCATATATCCTGCTTGAGGAATCCCCATCTTAGCATAACCAAAACGACCCTGATCTTGAATAGAACAATAAATTCCTGGATGTAAGACTTCTATCACAATTCGCTATTTTTAATCCTAAACTTTTGATTGGCAACCTCTCTTTCTATTTGATAAAAAGTGTGAATGTCTACAGCAACAAATTTAATGCGATCACCTGGTTTGGCAAAACAGGGTTCCGAAGCGTTTATATCGAAAAAATTTAGAGGAGACTTTCCAATGATATTCCACCCCCCAGAACTATTTTGAGGGTAAATTCCAGTTTGAATTCCACCAATAGCTACAGACCCTTTATCTACTCGAAGTCTTGGGTTAGATTTCCTGGAAACATGAAGGGTTTGATGCAGCCCGCCTAAGTATAAAAAACCGGGTTGAAAACCAATAAAATAAACCAAGTAATCTCCTTCTGTATGCAATCTGATAATTTCTGCTACACTACATTTTTTTTTATTGGCAATTTCCTCTAAATCAATTCCAAAAGAAACGTCATAACACACTGGAATCTGCCATAAAAATTGATCTTGCTTTATCAAATAGGATGAAGCTGCATATATTTTTTTTAGTTGACTAATCGTAAGTTCTTTATCTATAATAGGGTTTTGATATCTGATGAGCAATGAGTTATAAGCAATGATTGTATCTAAAATAGAATCTATTTCTTTGACCTGTCTCTCAAAAGAAATAATATCTTGAATAATCTCTTGTGAAATGTTTGCTGGCCATTCTACTAAAATTGCAGACCTTCCAAAAAGCTTATATGTGAGTTGAAACTTCAATTACTTCGTATGGATATGTTTGTGTAAATACTGCAATATTTCAATGGCATTTTTAGTATCTCCGTGAACACAAAAAGTGGATGCTTTAATCTCTTTTTCATTTAAGTTTACTGTAGTTACCAATTGTTTATCTGATATTTTTTGTACTTGCTTCGACACCTCATATTTGTCTACAATAAGTGCGTTGGATAAAGTTCTGGAGACTAAACTCAAATCTTCATTATACCTTCTATCGGCAAAAGCTTCATAAACAATTTCTAAACCACTTTGGGCAGCAACTTCTTCTATACTTGATTTATAGGGCACATATAATTTTACAGCTTCAAAAACATGTTGAATTGCTGCGATAACTACTGAAGCCTTTTCACGATTTACAGCAATTAAATTATACAAAGCACCATGTGGTTTTACATGATGAATAGTTGCGTCTTGGAGCAGTGCTCTTTCTTTAAAAACAGTAAGCTGATCCTCTAAACTTTTTTGAAGTTCGCTATTGGAAATATTCAAAACTTTACGACCAAAATTCTGTCGATCAGGAAAGGATGGATGTGCCCCTATTTTTACGTTATATTGAACAGCTAGCTGAATTACTTTATCTATAATTTCTATAGAACCTGCGTGTGCTCCACAAGAAATATTGCAGGAAGAAATAAGTGGCATTATCATATGCTCATTATGTAACCCTTCGCCCAGATCGCAGTTAATATCTATCATCAAAAAATATTAAATTCAAAAACTTTATCTAGCCCTCTTAACCCAAGAAAAATAGTTATAATCAAAATAATAAATCCTAAAATATTTTGGAATTTAGAATTCACATAATTTCCTAAAACTACTTTTTTGTTTACCATCCATAGGAGTATTCCTGCTACTACAGGAAGTAAAACACCATTAGCAACCTGTGCAAATTTAATGATCTCTATAGGCTTAAGACCCAATGATGAAAATACCACACCTAATAATAAGATTAGAAACCAGACAGCTCTAAATTGTTTTGATTTTAGGTCAGATTTCCATCCAAAACATCCTCTAGCTACATAAGCTGCAGCTAAAGGTGCAGTAATTGCTGAGGTAATTCCTGCAGCAAATAATCCAATACCTAAAAAATAACTTGCAAAATCTCCATATAAAGGTGCTAAACTCTTTGCTAAATCTGCTGCACTTGAAATTTCTCCCAAACCTATAGAGGAGGCTGAAATAATGATAGCCATTGAAACAAGTCCTCCTAAAGCAATAGAGACAATTGTATCTTTTCTTACCTCTTTTAAATCTTTAGGATTGTTCCATTTTTCTTTGACTAAAGATGCATGTAAAAATAAATTATAGGGTACTACAGTAGTTCCTACTAAACCTAGTATAGTTAATAAACTTCCCTCTGGAAATGAAGGGATAAGAGCACCTTCCAAAATATTAAAAATATCAGGTTTTGTTAAAAAAGCTGTAATTAAAAATGATAAACTCATTATTAATACTAGCATTACCAATACTCTTTCCAAAAATTTATAACTCCCTATGTATAATAATGTAAAGGCAATAATTCCAACTACAAAACTCAATATATTGAGAGAATAGTTTCCCAAAACAATTCTAAATTCTCCTGTAATAGTTTCTAGTCCTAATATACCTCCACTTATATTCCCTGCCTCATAGGAGGCGTTTCCTACAACAATGGCAGACAAAATAAGTAGTAGTATTAATTTGTTGATTATTGGATGTTTAATTTCAGATCTAATGACCTCAGATAAGCCTTTTTGAGATATGATTCCTAGACGAGAGGCCATTTCTTGTAATACAATGGTAGCTACTATAGACAATACCATGGCCCAAAGTAAATGAAAACCAAAATTAACACCTGCTAATGTACATAAGGTAACGGTTCCTGGACCTATAAATGCAGCAGCTACAAGAGTTCCTGGACCTGATTTCTTAAACCAATTTTTAATCATAATTAAAAAGTTATATCTAGAATGAGAATTGATTTATTTATTGTTTTTCTCAAATTAAATATTTTAAAAGTAGACAAAAGAAATTAAAAAAAGCATCCTAGAGGGATGCTTTTTATATGGTGGAATTTTTATACTTTAATTTAAAAAGCGTAACGTTGAGGACCGCCTCTTCTTATTTCTTCATTTGCAAATTCTTCAAACTGCTTAAAGTTTTTCCTAAAGGCATTAGAAAGTTTAAACGCAGTTTTATAATAAGCATCGTCATTGTTCCAAGTAGTTCTTGGACTTAAAACTGATGAAGGAACTCCTGGACATCTTCTAGGTTGTGCAACACCAAAAACAGAGTGTATATGGTAATCTTCATAGGTATAGTTTCCTAACTCTCCTTTTAAAACAGCAGTAATCATTGCCCTTGTATATTTCAAAGCCATTCTTTTTCCAACTCCATATTGACCTCCAGACCATCCGGTATTTACCAACCAAACATTTACTCCTGCTTCTTTCATTTTCTTACTCAACATTTCTGCATAACGGGTAGGATGAAGTGGCATAAAGGGAGCACCAAAACATGCTGAAAAACTTGGAACAGGTTCTGTTACACCTGCTTCTGTTCCTGCAACTTTTGCTGTATAACCAGATATAAAATGGTAGGCTGCCTGACTCGGAGTTAATTTAGAGATTGGAGGGAGTACACCGAAGGCATCTGCGGTTAGAAAAAAGATGTTCTTTGGATTTTTTCCAATAGATGGTTGTTGAATATTTTCTATGTGGTCAATAGGATAACTTACTCTTGTGTTAGGTGTAATTGAGATATCTGAAAAATCAATTTGCCCTTGATCATTCATCACAATATTTTCTA
>CAJQMN010000161.1 GCA_905479435.1 uncultured Flavobacteriaceae bacterium
ATAAACAGCATTACTTCCCCCCAAACGAAGTGCTTTCCCATTAAATAAAGCAGTTTCCTCATTGTTGTTAATGTAGAGGCAAAGCATATCTTTTCCAGCCTTTAAATGGCAATTTTCAATAGCTTCGTCACTTACAGGAATAAATTTACTTTTAGCATTCGTTGTTCCACTAGATTTTGCAAACCATTTAATTTTTGTTGGCCAAAATAAATTTTGTTCTCCTTTTCTGCACCGTTCAATTAATGGCTCTATGCTTTCATATTGCTGAATTGGAACCTTTTTCGAGAAATTTTCATAGGTACGAATAGAAGAGAAATTAGATTTTTTTCCAAACTCTGTATCTTTTGCAGATTGAATTAAACGAAATAATAATTCTTCTTGAACATCTATGGGGTATTTAATGAACAATTCCATTTGATGCTTTCTCTTTTTGAGAAACCAAGAAATAATAGAATTAACAAATGGGATTGCCATGGTGATTCAGAGTTTAGTAAAATGATTTTTCCGTAAGTTTGTGATGTACTTACTAGATAGAGATAAAAATAGAAAAATATTTTAGATGCAATACCAAGGAGTTTTAAAAAAAATGATTGCTGAAAGCAATGCAGCAATTCAATATTATTTAGATTTAGAAACTGACTTCATTAATGTTAATCAGTTGTTAAACAGAAATTTAGAATTTAAATTTTTGAAATACAGTTGTATGAGTTGTCAATCAGATAAAGAAATTTATCGTCAAGGATTTTGTAAATCATGTTTTTTTGAAACACCAAGTGCGGGAGATTGGATTATGAGACCTGAATTAAGTACAGCTCATTTAGGCAAGGAAGATCGAGATTTAGCCTATGAAAAATCTGTTCAACTTCAGCCTCACATAGTATATTTAGCAAATTCTAGCAATGTAAAAGTTGGAGTTACAAGAAAGCAACAAGTGCCAACGCGTTGGATAGATCAAGGAGCTCATGAAGCTATAGAAATTGTGGAAGTTCCAAATAGATACCTGGCAGGAATTACAGAAGTAGCACTCAAAGCACATGTAGCTGATAAAACGAATTGGAGGAAAATGTTAAAAAACGATATTGAAGAGGCAGATTTAAAAGAATGGCAAAATAAGTTACGTCCATTCATTCCGGAGGAAGCAAAAGAATTTTTCATTGAAAATAACGCTTTAACTGAAATTAATTTTCCAGTACATCAATATCCAGAAAAACCTAAAAGTTTAAATATTGTAAAAGAGCAAAACTATTCGGGAAAGTTAGTAGGGATAAAAGGGCAATATTTAATTTTTGAAGACCAAACAGTCTTTAATATTAGATCAAATGAGGGTATTGTTGTGGAATTAAATATTAATTAGAAGTATAAAGAAATTACCAAGTTATGAATAAATCTAACTTTCTTAAAGTAGCTTTAGCTCAAATATCTCCAGTTTGGTTAGATAAAAAACAAACCATTCAAAAAATCAAAAATACGATTGAAGCGGCTTCAAAAGAAAAAGCAGAATTAATTGTTTTTGGTGAAGCTTTACTTCCTGGTTACCCATTTTGGATTGGATTAACTAATGGTGCAACATGGAACTCTTCTGTTCAAAAAGAAATTCATGCCCATTATGTACAAAATTCAATTACCATTGAAAAAGGAGAGCTGGCTTCCATATGCAATCTTGCAAAAGAACATCGTATGGCTATATATTTAGGAATTATCGAGCGCGCTCAGAATAGGGGAGGGCATAGTATTTATGCATCTTTGGTATATATAAATCAAGACGGAGTTATAAAATCAGTTCACAGAAAATTACAACCAACTTTTGATGAACGCTTAACTTGGGCTCCAGGAGATGGTCATGGCTTACAAGTTCATCCTCTAAAAAACTTCACTGTTGGTGGTTTAAATTGTTGGGAGAATTGGATGCCTTTACCTAGAGCTGCATTGTATGGTCAAGGAGAGGATTTACATGTAGCAGTATGGCCCGGAAGTGATCACAATACAAAAGATATTACTCGCTTTATTGCAAGAGAATCTCGTTCATTCGTAATTTCTGTTTCTAGTTTAATGCAAAAATCAAATTTCCCTAAAGAGACACCTCATTTTGATAAAATTATAAAAAACGCACCTGATACTCTGGTCAATGGAGGTTCATGTATAGCAGGGCCAGACGGAGAATGGATTTTGGAGCCAGTTATCAATAAAGAGGGAATATTTTATGAAACTTTAGATTTTTCTAGAGTCTTGGAAGAACGTCAAAACTTTGATGTTGCAGGACATTATTCGAGACCCGATATTACTAAACTACATGTGAATAGAGATCGACAAAGTACAGTTTCTTTTGAGGATTAATTTGTGTGAGCTTTAAGCACTTGTTCTATAATTTTTTCAACACCTAAATTAGAATTGTTTTCTGTTATAAAACGAGCAGTTTTCTTAACTTTTTCGTGTGCATTTTTCATAGCAAAACTAAATTTTGCTGCTTCTAACATTTCTAAATCATTTAAATAATCTCCAAAAACCATAGTTTGCTCTGGAGTGATGCTCATCTTCTCCTGTAAAAATTTGATAGCCGTTCCTTTATTAGCGTTAAGATTTGAAATATCTAACCAGTTTTTCCCTGAAATTTTTAATAAAAAATCATCTTCAAATTGTTTTACTGAGGGATAAATAAATTGTTCCGATGATTCAGAGTGATACAAAGCAATTTTAATAATTGGATGATGATGAGGTATAGTTGTTAAGTCCTGCACTATCTCGTGAGCATTGTAATATTCCTGAAACATACCAATAAAACGTTGATTTTTAGTTTCAATAAAAGCTTTATGTTCACCGCATAAAATAATGAAGGTATTCTTAATTTTTCTCAAAACAGGAATTAATTCAACTACTTTTTGTGGTTTAAATGTTTGTAAAAGAAGTGTTTTATTTTCTTTTTTTATAACACCACCATTTTCACCAACAATGGTAATCTGATCCTTTATGGGATAAAGTTTTTGAGCAATACTGTTATGTTGCCTTCCACTTGCAGCTACAAAATGAATGTTATGCGCCTTTAATTTTTCAAATAGATCAAAAAATAAAGGACTTACTTTTTCTTCAGAGTTGAGTAGTGTTCCATCCATATCTGAAACAATCATTTTTATGTTTGATAAATCCATTAAAATATTTTGCCCCTAAAATAAGCGAATCATTTTAAAAATAATAAGTGATATTGTTATTTAATTGCTAAGGATTTCTTTTTTATTTGTATAATTTCCCATAACAGAAACCCATAGACAACTAGGTACTCTAATGCAATTAGCCATAAGTTTTCTTTCCAAGGAATGTTAGCGTATGCCTGATAAGATAGAACAATCACAACACTCCATACAATAGGAAACCTATAGTTTGTAAAAACAGACAAAATAACTAATGTTGTCAAATACCAAGGGTGCATTGTAGTTGTGGTGAAATAGTAAAAAGAAATTCCTATGAGTAGTGCAGTTATGAGTTGCTGAGGTGATTTGTTTTTTCTAAATAAAGTGATAATTAATAAAAAAATTACAACTATTACAGGAGTTGTTTTTCCAATAATAGCAATTTCATTATACCCTCTAAAAAGGGTCCCCAATGCTCTAGCAATGTAATATAAACTGGCATTAAATTCAAATTTTTGAAACCATAAACCAACAGAACTTAAATACTTGTCAAGTAAATCTGAAGAAAGAAAAGGAAGAAATAATAACATATTTATTCCAATGATAATGGCTCCAAAAGAGAGAAAGTTTAAAATTCCTTTTCTTTTTTCATCTTTGGTAAACCACTGATAGAAAAGAGGTAAAAATAATAAAGGGATTAATTTTACAGCAACAGAAAGGCTAAAAATAAGTGCGGCTAAACTCCATTTCTTTTGAAGTATTAAGTACAAACTCCAAACTAGAAAAAACAGCATTACAGACTCAAAATGTAAATTCCCTGTTAACTCGATAATAATAAAGGGATTTAAAGCATACAAGAAAATATTGTGAACCGGTAATTTTAGTTTTTCTAGTATTTTTTTTCCAAAATAAATAATTCCGATATCTGCTAAAATGATTTGTAATCTTAGTGCAATAATAGACCCAATGATACTTGAGTTGTTGAATAAGGCAGCTATGAAGAAATTTAACTGATTAATAGGGGGGTAGTTAGTATAATGACTTCCATTTAAAGCCCCCATTCCCGAGTATAATTCAGTGGCTTGGTTAATTGGTGCATATCCTTGATTTATAAAAGTTTCAGGTAAATGTAGATAAGGGTTTAACCCTTTCAACATCATTCTTCCATCCCATATAAATCGATAAAAATCTTGTGATAAATTTGGAATAGCAGTCAAAAAAATTAATCTAAATATAATGGCAATGGCTACTAAAAAAGTAACATTGTTTTTCTCTTTTTTAATGAAGTATAAAAAAGGAATAAATAAAATAAAGTACTGAGTTATTAGCTGTGTAAAATTTGATCTATCTAAGCAGTGAGCCATCAGAAAATAAATCAAAACACTCAGGGAAGAGAGTATAATTGTTTTATTTTTTTGATGTAGTAACATAGGTTAAGCTCTAGAGAAAATTGACTTCCAAAAAACATAACCAAAACCAAGGAATAGCATCAGGTGAAAAGGAAATAAACCAAAATCACCCTCTTGATTTCCCACTACAAATGCGCTATACATACCAAAGGCAAAATAGAATGTCATAATTCCCTCAATGATTGTATTTATAGAAATTTTATTATGGATATATTTATTTTTTTTCCAAGTATCTTTTAGTGTTTTAATATTAAATTTTGGTGTTCTAATAAAATCACTTTTTTTTCCAAAATGCCCTTCTAAAACTGCAATACTGTTGTGAAAAGAAAAGCCTAATGCAATGGAAAAGAATGTAAAAAAAGTTCCTGTATATTTTAAAAAACTTTTGACCCCCCCTCCATAACTCTTTTTAAACATATACCAGTAGCAAATGAAGAAAATTATAGAGCTTACGATAAAAAAACTTATCATATAGAAATAAGATTTTAAATGCGGGTGTTCATTTTTGATATAAAGCATAGGAATGCTTAAAATAGCCACAATTAAAATCATTAAAAACATAGAGCTGTTTAATAAATGTAACACACTATGAATTTTTGTTTTTAGTGAAATATCTTTATCTAATAAAACACGTTTTGCCATTTTTTGGAAGTTTTCTGCGCCTCCTTTATTCCACCGAAATTGTTGAGATCTTGCAGCACTAATAATAACAGGTAATTCAGCAGGAGTTTTTACATGCTCTAAATACTTAAACTTCCATTTTTTCAATTGGGCTCTGTAGCTTAAGTCTAAATCTTCGGTTAAGGTATCTCCTTCCCAATTTCCTGCATCTAAAATACATTCTTTACGCCACACACCAGCAGTGCCATTAAAATTGATAAAATGGCCTTTAGTATTCCTGCCAACTTGTTCTAGTGTAAAATGGGCATCCAAAGCAAAGGCTTGTATTTTAGTTAATGTAGAATAATTTCTGTTAATATGGCCCCAGCGGGTTTGAACAACTCCAATTTCATTATTTTTGAAATAAGGGATAGTTTCTAATAACCAATTTTTTTGTGGCAAGAAATCTGCATCAAAAATTGCAATACATTCACCTTTTGCAATTTCTAAGCCTTCTTTTAAAGCTCCAGCTTTAAAACCTTCTCGATTAGTTCTCTGAATATGTTGAATATTAATTCCTGTTTTTTGAAGCTTTTTAATTTGTGCTTTGGTAGTCTCAACAGATTGATCTGTGGAGTCGTCTAAAACTTGAATTTCTAACTTTTCTCTAGGGTACTCTAATGTTACAATATTATTTAACAAGCGTTCCATCACGTACATTTCGTTATATACTGGAAGTTGGATGGTTACATAAGGAACTTCGTTTATATTTTTTAAATCAAATTTGGGTGAAGTATCTTTTTTTTTTTGAGCGCTTCTGTAATTAAAAAGTAAATTCAGTTGGGCTAGCGCATACATGAAAATAAGGACAAGTGCTAAAGAATAAATGGCGATAATAAGATATTCTAAAACCATTATTTTAAACTGTATTTAAAGATCCAACCCAATATTTTCATGCCTGCAAATATAGTGCCTTTTAATGTTCCGGATACTTTAGAAACGCCAATTCTATTTCTGTATTTCATGGGTATTTCTGTATATGAATACTTTTTTTTAATGGCTTTTAACTGCATTTCAACCGTCCATCCATAGGTTTTATCTTCCATTTCTAGTTGAACTAGTTTTCTATATTTTATAGCTCTAAATGGGCCTAGGTCTGTATATTTTGCACCAAAAAAAACACTCATTAAAAAAGTAGCTAACCAGTTGCCAAAAATTTGTTGAGGTGTCATAGAACCCGGCTCTCTATATTTTTTTACACGTGATCCTATTACAAAATCAATTTTATCATTGATTATTGGCGCAACAAGTTGTGTTAATTGTTCAGGGTAATCAGAATAATCACCATCTAAAAAAACAATAATATCTGGATGCTGAGAGGCTTTTAGATTAGCAATATAATCCATTCCTTTTAAACATGCGTATCCATAACCCTTTCTAGGTTCGGTTAAAACAGTAGCCCCTGATTTTTTAGCATTTTCTTCTGTTTTATCTGTTGAATTATTACTGATAACAATAACTTCGTCTACATTGGAAGGGATGTCCTTAATGACCTTAGTTATAGAGCTTTCCTCATTATACGCAGGAATAATTACCTTAATTATTGGTTTCATTAATTTAGATTGGCTATGTATTCAAATATAAATAAAGAAAACAAAAATTTATAAAAGAAACTAGAATTAAAAAAAATGAATTTAGAGCTCAGGCGTTATTTTTAACTCTTTTTGTTGTTCTGGAACTATATATTTATCAAAATACCAAGAAGACCACTTTTCAAGTGTGAAAAAAAGGCCTACTCCTAATATTAGTATTGTTAGACTCAATATGATTAAATTTTTACGTTTTCTATTTGGATCTATAGAACATTGGTTCTGTTTTTTTCTGTAAGCATAAATTCCATATATACCTATGATAACAGCAACACCTCTTAGAATAAATGAGCCAGTACCAGTACTGCCATCTTGTTCATAGAAAAAATCTGCAAAGGAAATAGCATAAACACCACCCATAAGACCAAACATGAATAATACAGCAGGAGCTACACAGCATAGTATACCTGCTATAGCGGCACTCAATGAGTATTTTAAGCCCCATTTGATGAGATTAGGTTCTTTTTTTTCAGACATTTTTTTAATTTTTTAAGAATTAAATTTAATAATTAGATAACTTCATCCGACTCATATGCAATATATGATGTAAATTTAGCAAAACTGGCTCCATTTAATTCTTAAAAAAAGAATAAATAATAAAAAAGAAGAATGATTAAAAACAACTTCATAATTATACTATTAATTTTTACAACAATTTTTATGATGAGTTGTAAAAACGAGATCAAACCAACTTTAGAAAAATTACCTTCTCTTAAAGGGAAAAATATTTTAATGGTTTATGGAGGTTGGGATGGTCATCAGCCAGCTGTTTTTGTTACAAAAGTTTCTAAATGGTTGGAATTGGCGGGAGCTAAGATTACACTTTCAGATTCTTTGGGGGTTTATACCAATAAAAAAATAATGGATAAAACAGATTTAATTATTCAATATTGGACCATGGGAGAAATCACTAAAGAACAGTTTCTAGGCTTAGAGAACGCCATAAAAAGAGGGGTTGGCCTAGCTGGTTGTCATGGTGGTCTTGGAGATTCTTTTAGGCAAAAACCTGAATATCAGTATATGATTGGAGGACAATGGGTTGAACACCCTGGTGGAAAAATTGATTATACAGTCAATGTTCTAGATACCAATGATCCAATATCAGACGGAATTAAAGATTTCGAAATAAAAGATACAGAACAATATTATATGCATATTGATCCTAATACAAAAGTGTTAGCTACAACTAAATTTACAGATAGTATTCATTCCTGGATAAAAGATCGTGTGATGCCTGTAGCTTGGAAAACATATTATGGTAATGGTAGAGTTTTCTATCTTTCTATAGGTCACGATCCAAAAGATTTTGATACTGAAGGAGCAAAAAAACTTCTTTTTAGAGGAATTAGATGGGCAAGTGGAAGTAGGTATAAACCCAAGGAAAATACATTGAGTGCCGTCTATGAATAACTAACAGTGAATAGTTGAAAGCCTTTTTTTAATCACTTCTTACCTAATGGATATATTTCTTGACGTATAAAGTTTTTCGGGAAATTTTCATCATTTTCAAATCCCAATTCAATATCTCGACCGTTAGATGGGATATAATTTGTTTTAAAAAGATAATCCCAAACACTCAGTGTAAGTCCAAAATTAACACCAAATTTATTGGGCACCTTCTTTCCATGATGCCAAATATGCATCTGAGGATTGTTAAAAATATATTTAAAAATTCCTAAAGGAACAGAGATATTACTGTGATTAAAATGACCCATTGTAAGAGTGAATAAATGCACTAAAATAAAGTCATCTATTCCAAAACCAATAAATGCAAGTGGTATATATTCTAAAGTTCTATATACGATTGTCTCCATCCAATGATACCTAAGATGTGCTGCAAACCCCATTTCTTTTACAGAGTGATGTACTTTGTGAAAGTTCCATAAAAAAGGAATACGGTGTAATAACCTATGAATAAAGTATTGAATAAAATCGCGTAGTATAAAAAGAACAAACAACTGACTCCAATAGGGGAAGGTTTCTATGTTAAAAAAAGCCAGATTATCAATTCCAATGGCAATTAGTATCTCGTTAAAAAATTTAACAGCGATATTAGAAACGGCATTGTAAACAATTAATGAAAACAAGAAAAAATTAAAAAACATATAGAACCCATCCAGCCAAAAATCTTTTCTGATTTTATCTTGATTTTTTCGCCATGGAATTAAAATCTCCAAACTCCAAAATACTAGTGAAATACTAATTAGCCAATAAAAATAATTCCCCCAGTGCGGATTTAAGATTTCACTGACTAAATAGTGTGAATAGCCAGAAAATGAATCTTTTATGATATTTAAGTATGTATCCATTTTAATAGTTATCGTTTTT
>CAJQMN010000162.1 GCA_905479435.1 uncultured Flavobacteriaceae bacterium
TGATGATGCAGGAAATGTTATTTCATCCAATGAGTGGAACCTTGCCACTGGTGCTAAAGCCACTGTTATCATAGCAAAAGACAAATAATTAAAGGAAGCGAAAACGTTGTAATTAATTTAACCACTCCTGCTTTTTTTATTCTACTTAATTCATTTATTTTTGTATTAAGAATCTGTCAATTTTATTAGGTTCCTAATTTGAAAAAAACAATAAAAAGAATGAAAAAAGTTACCAAGCAAACCTATATTAATTGGTATAAAGACATGTTGTTTTGGAGAAAATTTGAAGATAAATTAGCTTCTGTTTACATCCAACAAAAGGTAAGAGGCTTTCTACATCTATATAACGGTCAAGAAGCCGTTCTAGCAGGTGCTATTCATGCTATGGATTTATCCAAAGATAAAATGATTACTGCTTACAGAAATCACGTTCAACCTATAGGAATGGGTGAAGATCCTAAAAGAGTAATGGCAGAATTATACGGAAAAGTAACTGGTACTTCAAAAGGTATGGGAGGCTCCATGCATATTTTCTCAAAAAAACATGGATTCTATGGTGGTCACGGAATAGTAGGTGGTCAAATTCCGTTAGGTGCAGGAATTGCATTTGGTGACAAGTACAAAGGAAGTGATGGGGTAACACTCACTTGTTTTGGAGATGGTGCTGCTAGACAAGGTTCTCTTCATGAAACTTTTAATATGGCTATGCTTTGGAAATTACCCGTAGTATTTATTGTTGAAAATAATGGATATGCTATGGGAACTTCTGTAGAAAGAACTGCAAATCATACGGATATATGGAAGCTAGGTTTAGGATACGAAATGCCTTGTGGTCCAGTAGATGGAATGAATCCAATAAAAGTTGCTGAAGCTGTAGATGAAGCTATCCAAAGAGCAAGACGTGGTGAAGGTCCAACATTTTTAGAAATGAAAACCTATCGTTACAGAGGTCATTCCATGTCTGATGCACAACATTATAGAACAAAAGATGAAGTAGCAGAATACAAAAAAATTGATCCAATTACTCAAATACTAGATGTCATTAAAGACAAAAATTACGCTACACAAGAAGAAATTGAAAAAATAAATCAGGAAGTTAAAGATATGGTCAAAGAATGTGAAAAATTCGCTGATGAGTCTCCATATCCTGAAATCAGTCAATTACATGATGTGGTCTACGAACAAGAAGATTACCCTTTTATCAAATAGTATAAGAAGGTTTAAAAAGAATAACACTTATAATTTAGCATTTGCAAATTAGAAGAGGAAGATTAAAAAATAATTTAGGATAACATATGGCAATAGTAGTAAACATGCCTCG
This sequence comes from uncultured Flavobacteriaceae bacterium, assembly GCA_905479435.1. GTDB lineage: Bacteria > Bacteroidota > Bacteroidia > Flavobacteriales > Flavobacteriaceae > Polaribacter. The sequence goes on from CAJQMN010000162.1 coordinate 1,322, forward strand.
CTTAAGTGACACCATGGAAGAAGGTGTTGTGGCTAAATGGTTAAAACAAGTAGGTGATAAAATTGAAGAAGGAGATATTCTTGCTGAAATTGAAACTGATAAAGCAACCATGGAATTTGAATCTTTCAATGAAGGAACGTTATTGCACATCGGAGTTCAAGAAGGAGAAACGTCTCCAGTAGATGCTCTTTTAGCAATTATTGGTGATGAAGGCGAAGATATTTCAGGGATTTTAAATGGAGCTTCTACAGAGGAGACTCCTCAAGAAGTTGTTCAAGAAGAAACAACTGTAAAAAGCAATACTTCGTCAATTCCTGACGGAGTTCAAATAATTTCGATGCCGAGATTAAGTGATACCATGGAGGAAGGAACAGTTGCTTCCTGGTTGAAAAATATTGGGGATAAAGTTGAAGAAGGAGATATTTTAGCTGAAATTGAAACTGATAAAGCCACTATGGAATTTGAATCTTTCTATGAAGGTGTTTTATTACATATTGGTGTTCAAGAAGGAGAAAGTGCAAAAGTAGATAGTTTATTAACCATTATTGGACCAGAAGGCACAGATGTGTCTACTCTCGTAACTGCTCACAAAGATGGTAGTATCTCTACTGCGACTGTTGAAGCTAAAAAAGAGACTTCTACTCCTGAAACTAAACAAATTGAAGAACAAACTGCTGTAATTCCTCAGTCAAATAATACTGGAGGTAGAATCTTTGCTTCTCCTCTTGCCAAAAAAATTGCAAAAGATAAAGGTATTAACTTAGCAGATGTGAAAGGTTCCGGAGAAAATGGTAGAATTGTAAAGAAAGATGTAGAAAGCTACACTCCTGCTGCTGCAGTAGAGGCAACACCAACTCAAACAAACCAAACTACAACTCCATTAGCAACCTATATTCCTGTTGGTGAAGAGTCTTATGAAGATGTAAAAAACTCTCAAATGCGTAAAGTGATCGCTAAGCGTTTAGGAGAGTCTAAATTTACTGCTCCTCATTACTACCTCACTATCGAGTTAGATATGGACAATGCCATAGCCTCTCGAAAGACAATTAATGCTCTACCAGAAACTAAAGTTTCATTTAATGATATGGTAGTAAAGGCTTGTGCTATGGCATTAAAAAAGCATCCCCAAGTAAACACTTCATGGAATGGAGATACTACTAGATATAACCATCATATTCACATTGGAGTTGCTGTTGCAGTAGACGATGGGCTTTTAGTTCCAGTATTAAAATTTACAGACCAAATGAGTTTAACTCAAATTGGTGGAAATGTTAGAGACTTAGCAGGCAAAGCAAGGAATAAAAAAATTGCTCCTAACGAAATGGAAGGTAGTACGTTTACCATTTCTAATTTAGGAATGTTTGGAATTCAAGAATTTACATCGATTATCAATCAGCCCAATTCAGCAATTTTATCTGTAGGTGCGATAGAAGAAAAACCTGTGGTTAAAGAGGGTCAAATTGTGGTTGGAAACACCATGAAAGTAACATTAGCATGTGATCATAGAACCGTAGATGGAGCTACTGGTGCCCAATTCTTACAAACTGTAAGAGCTTACATAGAAAATCCTGTGACCATGTTAGCATAGAATTTTTAAATTATACATAAAAAAACCTCTAGAATTTCTAGAGGTTTTTTTTATAAAATTAGAAGAATAATTACATTTTTGAAACCGTTACCTTGGTTGTTCCAGTAATATTCATTCCTTGAGTAGCTATAGTCATCTCAATTTCTGAGTTATTTGAAATACCAGTGCTAATATCAATAGTTGTTTTTCCTTTAATTGTTCCGGTTCCAGCTGCCCCACTCATATCACCTGAGACATCTAAAGTAACAAAACCGTCTGCAATACTGCTTACTGTATATTTAGTAGTCATATTCATTCCTTGATTTTCATTTTCAGAGCTCCAAGAAGAACCAACAGAAACTTTTTCTTTTGGGTAATTGATTGCGTTCATAGACCTATTTGTTATTTGTTCCATTCCAGGAATCGCAGGGTCTAATTTAGTATCTATCATATTGCCTTGATGATCTAAAGTATTGTAGATGACCGCTTCCATCATTGGTGCAAATTGTGATTTTAACATTTGTCCCATCTGGTCTAGTTCTTCATCACTCTTATTAGAATCATAATTCATTGTCATACCTCCTTGCATCATATCCATTACAATAGAAGTTATTTGAGACTCTGTTTTAATATTTTCTTCTACAACATCGGCAACTATCATTCCCATGGTCATTTTCATATTCATACCCCCTTGAGTTCCCATGCTTTGGTTGCTTTCGGTAGTTACTAAAAAACTATCTCCTTTGGTATAATTGAGGCGTAATAAAACAGATTCTTGAGCAGTTGCTGATAATGTTGTAATAACTAATAATGCAATAAGTACTTTTTTCATTTTTTTCATTTTTTTATTTATTTTTATTTATTAAAATTCTTGATTTATGTCCCAAGCTTCAAGAGTTTCTTTTAATGTTTTAATAAACATTCCTCCTAATGCACCATTAATAACTCTATGGTCGTAAGAATGAGATACAAACATCTTTTGTCGAATCCCAATAAAATCTCCTTCAGAAGTTTCAATAACCGCTGGGACTTTACGTATAGCTCCAAGAGCTAATATCGCAACCTGGGGTTGATTAATTATTGGTGTACCCATAACAGATCCAAAACTACCAACATTAGTAACTGTGTAGGTTCCGTTCTGAATTTCATCAGGTTTTAGTTGGTTATTTCTTGCTCTTGATGCTAAGTCATTAACTTGCCTTGTCATCCCTACAAGGTTCAATTGATCTGCATTTTTTATGACAGGTACTATTAAATTACCATCAGCCAGTGCAGCTGCCATTCCTAGATTGATGTTTTTCTTTTTGATAATAGTATCACCTTGTACAGCAATGTTTATCATAGGAAACTTCTTAATTGTAGCTGCTACTGCATGCATTAAGATAGGAGTGAACGTTAATTTTTCGCCTTCTCTTGTAAAGTACGCGTCTTTCACTTTAGCTCTCCACTTTACAATATTTGTAACATCAATTTCTATAAAAGATTGAACATGTGCAGAAGTTTGAACAGAAGCCACCATATGTTTGGAGACTAATTTACCCATACGGGTCATTTCTATGATTTCATCTTCACCATTAACCGAAATTGGAGCTGATTTAACAAAATCAGAGGTATCTAATGGTATAGTTTCAGTTTTTATGGCTTTTACTGGCTGTAAATTATTTCTATCTGCAATATAGGAGAGTATATCATTTTTAGTTACTCTTCCGTCTTTTCCAGTTCCTGAGAGCATATCTAGCTCTTCCATAGACAAACCTTCAGTTTCTGCAATTTTTCTCACTAAAGGTGAAAAGAATTTACCCGAATCTGATGTTTTTAAAATAGGTGATTTTTTTATTTCTGAGGCAGCCTCTATCGTTTGCTGAACCTCAGCAACGTGTTCAGTAACCTCTACTTTTTCTTCAAAAGATTGATTTGAAGTTTCATCACCACCATTAGTTTCAATTACAGCTATAGTTTGACCTACAGCAACAATGGCATCTTTTTCAAATAAAATTTCGACTAGTATTCCTTCCACCTCACTTGGGACTTCAGAGTCTACTTTATCTGTGGCTATCTCTACAATTGCTTCATCTAATTCTACGGTATCTCCAACTTCTTTTAACCAAGATGTAATTGTTGCTTCAGCAACACTTTCTCCCATCTTAGGTAATTTTAACTCGAACTTAGCCATTGTACATTGGTTTTGAGATTGCGAAAATACGAAAAATGAGTGATAAAAGAATAACTATTAGAATTGAAAAAAGATGTTTAAAATAAATTAAATTTAATAAATATTCTATTTTAGTTAAATTTTAAATAAATAATTTACCATTTTGAAGATTTTATTAATAATATGATAATTATTCATTAAAAAAATTAAATTTTGAGTTTTAAAATAGTTTCTTTTTTATTCAAATCATTTAATTCTTTAACGGTTACTTTTTTTGTTTGATTTGGTCTTCCGAAATTATTATAAACTGTTATTTTAAGGTAAGTAGGTATAGAATTATCACCTGTCTTTTTACCATAATAAGTGATATTAAATAACCATTCTCCTTTATCTTTTTTAGTTATAAAAAACTCTTCTAATCCATAACCTTGAGCGGTTTCTTTTATAATTCTAGAACGCTCCTCATTCTGTGTATGTGACCAAGTATAATATCTTTGCTGAGGATTTACAATTTGCAAATCAAATTGGGCATCAAAATAACTCCATTCGAACACTATACGTGTATCATACTCTGCATTTTTTTTATAAAAATCAGGAATATCGGCAGCAACTAAAGTTGAGTTGTGCAAGGCTACTAAATTTTTATATTCTGAATTAATGGTTTGCTTTAATCCAGAAAATGAATTGACATCAGTATATTTATTATTGTATATTTTATTATGAACCTCCTGGGCTTTTGTAAATTGCTTGTTGAGTTGATAACTTAAAGCTAAATTTCTATAGGCCTGAGATTCTGATGGTTTTAAGGAGATTATTTGTTCATAAGCTTCAACAGATTCATCAAACATGTCAAACTCCTCATATTTATAGGCCAACATCCTTAAAATTTCAATATCTAAACTTTTATGTACTTCTAAAACATTGGATAATATTCTCTTAATCATATAAGAGTTATTCCAATTTTTAAAATAAGAAGCCATATCAAAAAAGAAATTGACATCCTTACCATATAATTTTCTTTGAGAAAGGTACGTTTTATAAGCCTCCTCAATAGTTGTTGTTTGTGATATTTCTTTTATGTAGGGTTTATCAATAATTTCTTCAATTTCTGTATCATCTATATAAGTAGGTGTATTCCCTAATTGTCTTTTCTTTTTCTTTTTAAAACTTGACGAACCTGTTTTTGTTTTTATGAGTAATACCCCATTACTTCCATCACTTCCGTAAATATTTGTCGCAGCCAAACCTTTTAAATAGGTAACACTCTCAATATTTTCTGGATCAATAAAACCTGTATCAGCTATAAAACCTCCACCTCTTGAAGAGTTACTTTGTTTAATCACCAAGCCATCAACAACTACAAGACCATACTGATTTCCTAAAATAGTAGTACCTAGTCCTCTTCCTACAAACTGACTCAAATCATCATTAGCTCCTATTTTTACACCTGCAAATTTACCAGCTACAGCATCTTTTACATCAGTATTTGAAGGTATTATTTTATTTCCATCTAAAGTCTCTATAGAGTACCCTAGTCTTTTTTTATCTAGTTTACCATATCCATTATCTACTACTTCTTGTTTATTATTCTCAAGTACCAACTCATCAAGTACCATATTACCGTCAGTCATGTAAATATTTTTTGTTGCGCTATCTGAAGCTCTAGATAAAATGGTGTTTTTCCCTACATATCTAAATTCTAAAATTCCCCTATTCTGGGCTTTAATTGAAAAGTTACCTAAACTATCAGTTAAAGTCTGTGTGTTGTTTCCTCTTGAAACAACAGTAACATCCGAAAGGTATCCATTTTCATCACTAACCCGCCCATTAATGGTCTTAAATTCTGATGCTACCGATGTATTAGATTGGATAGTTCTTAAATCAATAAACTTGTCTTTAGCGCCTTTTGTAATGGAGACTAAAAAATCTGTATTGTATTCTTTATTACTAGATACAACTGTGAGAGGTGCTGTAATTTTTAGAAGTTTTGAATCGTAAGTATATCCATCAGAAAATAACAAAACCTCATCTGATGCTGAAACTATTAATTTGTTGTAGTTAGTTGAACCATCATACGTTGTATTTTGAAGTTCTTTTTTTAAAGCTAACCAATTACTATTTTTAATACCGTAAGTTTCGGTTAAAATGATATCATTACTAAATTTAATAAGGCTAACTTCTGTAGTTGAATTTTTAAAAAAATACTCATTTAAATAATCTAAATCATTATCTAAATTTCTATCAATCATACTGTAAGAGGTGTCCCAAAGTAATGTAACTTTTTTAGTAATTTCCTGAGAACTAACAGAGAGGCAGATTGAAATAGCTGTTAGTAGTGATAAATATTTTCTCATATTTTTTTTATAAAATTAGGAATAAATCTTTAAACCCAATCTATTGGATTTGTTAAAACATCTATTAACTTTTGTTCTTCAGAATCTTCTTTAGGACTATAATTATATTTCCACTGAACCAAAGGTGGTAAACTCATTAAAATACTTTCAATTCTGCCCTTAGTTTTTAGACCAAATAATGTACCTCTATCATGAACTAGATTAAATTCAACATAACGTCCTCTTCGTATTTCTTGCCAGTTTTTATGTGATTTTTCATAAGTCATATTTTTTCTCTTTTCAACTATTGGAACGTAACTTTCTAAAAAACTATTTCCTACTGCTGTTACAAAATCATATCTATCTTGAATCGAAAACTCATCTGTTTGTTTCAAATAATCGAAAAATAATCCTCCTATACCTCGTGCTTCATTTCTGTGAGTATTCCAAAAATAGTCATCACAATTCTTTTTAAAATTTGGATAAAATTCTTCTTGATATGGATCACAAACATTTTTACAAACCGTGTGAAAATGAACTGCATCTTCATTAAATAAATAATAGGGTGTTAAATCTTGCCCTCCACCAAACCATTGAGTTACAATTTCACCTTGCGAGTCATACATTTCAAAATAACGCCAATTGGCATGAACAGTTGGTACAAATGGATTATTAGGATGTAAGACTAGACTTAATCCACAGGCAAAAAAATCACCTTCATCTACGTTAAATTGTTTTCTTAATACTTCTGGTAATTCACCATGAACAGCTGATATATTAACACCCCCTTTTTCAAAAATAGCACCATTTTCTATGACACGAGTTCTTCCGCCTCCACCTTCATTACGCTTCCAAATATCTTCTTTAAATCTTGCTGCCCCATCTATTTCTTCAATTTTTGAAGTGATACGATCTTGTAGGCTTTCTATATATTTATAAAACTGATCTTTCATAAAATATTATTGGTTAATTATTTTTACTGTAGCTATTGTTGCTGAGGTAACAGAAAAAGGAATAATAAAAATTACTCCAACAAAAGGAATTAATAAAAATAACATAAATACAAGACCATTCCCAATGGCTATTCCTTTATTTACTTTTACAAATTGAATACTTTTTTGATAGCTAAAATGTCTTTCTAATGTATAATCCATATTTCCAAAACCTGCAAAATAAGCTTGCATCAAAAACAATAAAATAAAAGAGAAAAATCCAATGAATGGAATTAAGCCCAATAATAAAATTGGAAGTGAAAACAATAGTTCTCTGAATAAATTCCGGCTGCTAATCTTTATACTTCTTAATATAAGAGTTGAGGGCGAAGAAACTTGTGTTTTTGATGTAACCCCTGTAAAATCATCTTCAATTTTCTTGGAAATTGGGCCCATAAAAGGAGCTGACAGAATCATAATAAGATGTTTAAATACTATTAATCCTATTGATATTAAAATAATACCGCCCAATATTTTACTAATAGTATTGATAGTTTCTTTACCAAAATCCCAACTCCAAAAACTTGAAATATATAAACCAATAACTTCTGAAAAACTGATAGAAATTAATACTATACTTAAAAAAACAACCACGCTTATAAGCATAGGGATCATAAAAAATCTCCAAAGTTTTAACCTAGAAATGACTTCATAAGCTTCTAAATAAGCTTTCAGGCCACCAATTAAATTAGAAATCATAATTTTAAAGCATTGTTTTGTTAATGTATGAAGATTTTTC
>CAJQMN010000163.1 GCA_905479435.1 uncultured Flavobacteriaceae bacterium
TTGACATCTTAAATGCTGTGGGTAAACTTGGATCAAATTTTTCTTTTTCAATCGCATTTATCGCTTGACGTGAAATACCAATTAAGTTGGCTAATTCTTCTTGTGTCAATTTTTGATTTTTCCTTAACTCTCTTAATCTATTTTTCATTTAAATCTTAATGAATTAACGATAATAGAAGTCATGTATGAAAAGCAAATGAAAAACACTAAATATTCAAACTCAGGTTCCGAATTAATAACTCCAAAATCAAACGAAATCTCATACACAAGACCAACAACTACCGTTAACCCTAATGTAAGGGCCATTGATTCAAAGTGAATTTTCTTTTGTAATTCATCATAATGCTTAAATAAATTTTTATTTGCGATAATCATACCAACCCCAATAGCAAGATTTATAAATAATCCTATTTTGGTAATTAATACGTTATCCCATAAATTGTTTACTCCCGCTGATAAAATTGCAGTACTTACTACCCAAGCAAATACCCATCCAAGTAAAATTTTTGTTTGTTTTTTTTGTTCTTTCATCTTTTTATGTAATGTTTACTTTACAAAAGTAGTCAAAATATATTAAAATGTAAAGTTTTATTTACAAAAAATATGTTTTGATAAAAAAACGGCTACACTATAATAGTATAACCGTTTTATTGTTTTAGTAGCGGGAGTTGGATTCATTCCTCCACGTTGTTGCGGAATGGGCCAATGAGTAGAACAGCCCAAAGAAACTCCGATTGCTTTGCCATCTGATTTTTTCTTTTGTTCTCAAGACGATGCAAGCATCACTTGACCCCAAAATAAAAACTCCTTGATTTCTCAAGGAGTTTCTTTGTAGCGGGAGTTGGACTCGAACCAACGACCTTCGGGTTATGAGCCCGACGAGCTGCCTACTGCTCTATCCCGCGATTTAGACCCCAAAGATACTGCAAAAAAAGACCAACCACCAAAAAAACCTCATTATTTTATTAGATTATTGGTAGTTTACTGGCTTACAAGTTTATAGGAATAATAAACAAATCCGTAAAAAACAATATATCTTTGCCTCATGACACACAAAGCAGGTTTTGTAAATATTATTGGAAATCCAAACGTTGGAAAATCAACTTTAATGAATGCTTTGGTAGGAGAAAAACTATCAATCATTACATCAAAAGCACAAACTACTAGACATCGAATTCTAGGTATTGTTAATGGTGAAAATCATCAAATCGTTTTTTCAGATACTCCAGGTATTCTAAAACCTGCCTATCAGCTTCAGGAGTCTATGATGGATTTTGTGAAATCTGCTTTTGATGATGCAGATATATTAATCTACATGGTAGAAATTGGAGAAAAAGAATTAAAAAATGAGGCCTTTTTCAAACGAATCATCAACACAAAAATTCCTGTTATTTTATTAATTAATAAAATCGATACCTCTAACCAAGAAGAGGTAGAATTAAAAATAGCGTATTGGAAAAATAAGGTTCCAAATTCTTTTCCTTATGTAATTTCTGCACTAGAAAAATTTAATATAGACACTGTTTTAAACAAAATAATTGAATTGCTCCCCGAAGGACCAGCATTTTACCCCAAAGATCAGTTAACAGACAAACCTGAACGATTTTTTGTAAATGAAAAAATTAGAGAAAAAATTCTAACACACTACAAAAAAGAAATTCCATATGCTGTAGAGGTTGAAACTGAAAGTTTTATTGAAGAAGAAAAGATCATTCGTATTAGATCTTTGATTATGGTAGAAAGAGACACCCAAAAAGGAATACTTATTGGCCATAAAGGTACTGCTATTAAACGAGTGGGTGCTGAAGCAAGAAAAGATTTACAGCTTTTCTTTGGTAAAAAAATATTTTTAGAATTGTATGTAAAAGTAAATAAGAATTGGCGCTCAAACGATAAAGAATTGAAGCGTTTTGGCTACAACCAAAAATGATTGCAAACAAACTCATATCTCTTAGCTAGTCTACTGTAAAATAGTATCTTTGCACAAAATTTTACTTTCATGAGTAGTATTGTTGCCATAGTAGGAAGACCTAATGTTGGAAAATCAACACTTTTTAATCGTTTAGTACAACGTAGAGAAGCTATTGTTGATTCTGTTAGTGGAGTTACTCGTGATAGACATTACGGAAAGTCTGACTGGAACGGAAAAGAATTTTCTGTTATAGATACTGGTGGTTACATTGTTGGTTCAGATGATATTTTTGAAGGAGAAATTAGAAAACAAGTTCAACTCGCTATTGAAGAATCAGATATCATTGTTTTTGTGGTTGATGTAGAGGATGGTATTACTCCTATGGATGCTGAAGTAGCTAAAATTTTAAGGAAAGTAAAAAAGCCTATTTTCATTGCTGTGAATAAAGTAGATAATGCTATGAGAGTTGCAGATGCTGTAGAATTCTATAATTTAGGCCTAGGTGACTACCATACCATATCTTCAATAAATGGAAGTGGAACTGGTGATATTTTAGATGCTATTGTAGCTAAAATGCCAGAACCTGAGGCAGTAGATTTAGAAAAAGAAGAACTTCCTCGTTTTGCAGTTGTTGGAAGACCCAACGCTGGAAAATCATCCTTTATTAATGCTCTCATTGGAGAAGATAGAAATATTGTGACCAATATTGCTGGAACCACAAGAGATTCTATCGATACAAAATACAATCGTTTTGGTTATGATTTTAATTTAGTAGACACTGCAGGTATTAGAAAAAAGTCTAAAGTAAAGGAAGACTTAGAGTTTTATTCTGTGATGCGTGCTGTTAGAACTATAGAGTATTCAGACGTAGTTATTTTAATGGTAGATGCTACTCGCGGTTTTGAAAGCCAAGATCAAAATATTTTTTGGTTGGCAGATAAAAATAGAAAGGGAGTTATCATTTTAATAAACAAATGGGATTTGGTTGAAAAAGAAACCAATACCATGCGTGATTTTGAAGCTCAAGTTCGCAGACAAATTGCTCCTTTCACAGATGTGCCAATTATTTTCACATCCGTACTCACAAAACAACGTCTATTGAAGGCAATTGAAACAGCAGTTGAAGTTTTTGAAAACAGAAAAAGAAGAATCCCTACAAGTAAATTAAACGAAACGATGTTAGAGATTGTTCAGCAAAACTCTCCTCCTGCCACAAAAGGTAAGTATGTAAAAATTAAATACTGCATGCAATTACCAACACCAACTCCACAGTTTGCATTTTTCTCAAACCTTCCTCAATACGTTAAAGATCCTTACAAACGATATGTTGAAAATCAATTGAGAGAACATTATAATTTTTCTGGTGTACCCATCACTATTTATTTTAGACAAAAATAGTTGTTAAACTTAACGTTAAAAGTGACTAAAGACCCTCTATTATTTGCTACTATTTCAGTAATTTTATATAAAATTTAGAGCAATGATTACATGGAAAGATGTTATTCACTTTTCAGTGAATGGAAACCCAATACCCTATAAACGAGTTGAAAAAACTGAAGATGAATGGCGCGCTTTGTTAACACCCGAGCAATTTCAAATCTGTAGATTACACGGAACTGAAAGACCTCATACAGGATCCTTATGCACTATTTTTGAAGGCGGGGTGTATCAATGTGTTTGTTGTAGCACAAACTTATTTGACTCTACCATTAAGTTTAATTCAAGTTCTGGATGGCCCAGCTTTACCCAACCTATAGAAGAAAATGCTATACAATATATAAAAGATACATCTTATGGAATGGTTAGAGTTGAAGTGCTTTGCAATACCTGCGATAGCCATCTAGGACATGTTTTTCCTGATGGCCCAGAGCCAAGCGGATTGCGATACTGTGTAAATTCTGCCTCAATAAAATTAATGAAAACAGATGACTAACTTACAACTAGCAACTTTTGGAGGGGGATGTTTTTGGTGTACAGAAGCCGTTTTTTTAGAAGTAAAAGGGATTAAAAAAGTTGTTTCTGGCTATAGTGGAGGGAATGCTCCTGGAAAACCAACGTACAGAGAAATATGCTCTGGCTTAACTGGGCATGCAGAAGTAATTCAAGTTACCTATGATGAAAACATCATTTCTTATGAGTCTGTTTTAATCATTTTCATGACTACACATGATCCCACACAACTCAACCGGCAAGGAGCAGATGTAGGGACTCAATATCGATCTGTTATTTATTATCACAATGAATATCAAGAAAAAATAGCACATACTGTTATCAAAACATTAACTCCTGTTTATCAAGTAAAAATAGTGACTGAAATTAGTCCTTTGTCAATCTTCTATGAGGCAGAAGAAGAGCATCAAGCCTATTACAAAAACAATCCTAATGCTGGTTATTGCTCTTATGTGATTCATCCAAAATTGCAAAAACTAAGAACATTACATTCAGATAAATTAAAATAAACTGAAACTAAAAATCACAAATCAATTTACAGACCAATTGCCTGGTGACCCGAATTTAGATAATTCTAGACGGCAGGTAACAGCTGCTGCTTTTTCATTTGTGAACCCAATCAAAACATCAAATCCTTTATTACTTCATGTATCTAAAGAAATGTCTGAAGAATTGGGCTTTTCTGAACAAGACATTCAATCCAAAGAATTTCTAGAGGTAATGACTGGGAATAGCATACCAGAAAATTCAAAACCCTTTGCGATGTGTTATGCAGGACATCAATTTGGAAATTGGGCGGGTCAATTAGGGGATGGAAGAGCCATAAATTTAGGAGAAATTAAAAATTGGGCATTACAACTCAAAGGAGCTGGTCCAACACCCTATTCTAGAACAGCAGACGGATTGGCAGTGCTGCGATCTTCGATTAGAGAATATTTATGTAGTGAAGCCATGCATCATCTTGGAGTTCCTACTACCAGAGCGCTTTCTCTCAGTTTAACAGGAGACCAAGTATTGAGAGATGTATTGTATGATGGTAATCCTGCTTATGAAAAAGGAGCTATAGTTTCTAGAGTTGCCCAGTCTTTTTTACGCTTTGGTAATTTTGAACTATTTGCAGCTAGAAATGATCTCAAAAATTTAAAAATCCTAACAGATTATACCATCCTTCGTCATTTTTCTCATTTAGGAAAGCCTTGCAAAGAAGTGTACCTAAAATTCTTTCAAGAAGTAAGTAATAAGACCCTAGAAATGATTATTCATTGGCAACGAGTAGGTTTTGTTCATGGGGTTATGAATACAGACAATATGTCTATTCTTGGTCTTACTATTGATTATGGACCCTACGGATGGCTTGAAGGTTTTGATTTTGGTTGGACACCAAACACCACAGACAAACAACACAAAAGGTATCGATACGGAAACCAGCCTAACATTGGATTGTGGAATCTATATCAGTTAGCTAATGCACTGTACCCATTAATAGATGAAACTGCTCCTTTAGAGGAAATCTTAGAAGAGTATAAAAATACGTTTGCAAAAAAGTCTCTAAACATGATGCGTGCTAAATTAGGCTTAGTTTTAGCTGAGGAAACAGACATTAACTTAATTCAATCTTTAGAGGATAATCTTCAAGCCATTGAAACAGACATGACGATATTCTTCAGATTGTTAAGTTCTTTTAATCCTAAACAAGCAGAAAAAGGAATTGAATTAATTCAAGATGCTTTTTATTCTCCAGAACAATTAGTTGGAAAAGTTTTGACTGATTGGAAACATTGGTTTGTTAGCTATGCAAAACGCTTGGAAAGGGAAACCACACCCAATGAGGAACGTGAACAGCTCATGAAAACAAAAAACCCTAAGTATGTTCTTCGAAATTATATGGCCCAATTAGCTATAGACAAGGCAAATAAGGGAGATATCTCGTTAGTTGAAGAATTGTATCAAGTCCTTAAAAAACCGTACGAAGAACAACCTGAATTTGAGCATTGGTTTACAAAAAGACCGGAATGGGCAAGACATAAAGTAGGTTGCTCGATGCTATCATGTAGCTCTTAAGCTCGCTAAATATAATTACTTTTATTAGGTAATAGTATAAACCCTACAGAGATGTTCCTCCGTCTAATGTAATGGTTTGACCCGTCATAAATTTTGTTTGATCAGAAGCTAGCCATACTATTGCATCTGCTATTTCACTAGCTTTTCCATAACGTTTCATGGGTATAACGCTCTTTAAAATGGCATCCATTTCTGGTTTTGCATTAATTAACTGATCTAATAAGGCAGACTCTGTATATCCTGGACAAACCGCATTAATTCTAATATTTTTTGTTGCATACTCCATAGCCGCAGATTTTGTCATTCCTACCACTGCAAATTTACTAGCGCTATAACTGATATTATTTGGAGAAGCTTTCAAACCCGCCAACGAAGCAATATTTACAATATTACCATATCCTTGTTTTAAAAATTGTTGCAAGGCTACTTTCATGCAATAAAAAACTCCGGTTTGGTTTACAGCAATTACCCTATCCCAATCTTCTAATCTAGCTTTATGTGTTGGCAGTAAATTAGGTCCAATTCCTGCATTGTTTACAATTACATCTAATTTTTCATAATTACTTATGGTTTGATTTACTAAATCTTCAACCTCTTGAAATTTAGTGACATCTGTTTTAACAGCTAACGATACTCCCCCATGGGTTACAATTTCATTTGATACCTTTTTTGCACTGTCAAAATTAAGATCAGAAACCACAACTGTTGCACCATGAGTAGCAAAATGAATTGCTGCTGCTTTTCCGATTCCTGAACCTGCTCCTGTTACAATTACTACTTTATTTTTCACTTCCATATTACTTGATTTGTTTGTTTAGATAATTATTAATTTAACACTCTAAAAGGATTTCTATTTTATTTAAAAACTATTTGCAAAAAATTAATCGAGAATCAGTTAATGCTAAAGCTCTCAGATCTCTGGGATAATCTTTCATTTCCATTAATTTAAAAAACTCATTTTTACTAGCATATCGTACAATAAGTACCTCATCCCAAAGAGGTTCGTCTAAAGGTCCTATAATAGTAGCTAGCGGTGATCCTTTAAAAATAATCTGTGCATCTAAAGTATTAAAAAAAGGAACAGCTGCTTTTAAATAATCTGCATAGGTTTCCTTGCCAGTTTTTCCTGTTTCTGAAACTATTTTTTTATAATTCAAATAATTAAGCATAAAAACAGGTCGTCCTTCGGGAAATTCTTGTAATTGCTTTATACCACTTTGTAAATCTATTTGACCACTCATTGCTAATCTATGGAATTCGTTTTTATAGATTTTAAGGCTAAATTACAGCATAATTCTGCGGCTTTATCAAGATGAGCAAAACGAGGATCTGAGGTTAACCCCTTACTATATCTGTAATATATTTGCTGAGCTATCACCGCTATTTTAAACAAACCAAAGGCATAATAAAATACGATATTATGAATATCTCTTCCAGATTTATTTGAATAAGAAGCTACGATTTCACTTCTAATTGGGTTGCCTTCAAAAATTGTTGGAGAAGGAATTCCTTGCTTCACAAAATCATGATCTGAAGCCAAGGTCCAATACCCAAGTGATGTTCCTAAATCCATTAATGGATCACCAAGTGTAGCCATTTCCCAATCTAAAACAGCAGTAATATCTTTCCAAGAAGTATCTTTAAAGACTACATTATCATATTTATAATCATTATGTATCAGACAATGTTGATAGGTTTTTGGTTGATGTTCTTGCATCCATTGCATAACTTCAAGAGCAGCAGGAACATCTTGTGTTGCTGCTTTTAGGTATTGTTTTCCCCAATTGGTTACTTGTCTATTTACATAACCTTTTGGCTTTCCTAAATCAGACAACCCAACCGAATTATAATCTAGTGTATGTAATTCTGTGAAGGTATCTAACCACGTATTGGCAATGGTTTTATAATCATGAGCTGGGATGGCTCTATGTTTTGCTTCTTTGAAGTTTAGAATAATTCCATCTACTTTTTCCATAATGTAGAATTCACTTCCAATGATAGCCTCATCATTTGAATACGCAAACATTTTTGGAACTTTAGAAAACTCTTTTTTTACTGCAGTTTGAACTTTAAACTCCCTACTCATATCATGACCACGTTTAATAGCGCCTAATGGTGGCTTGCGAAGCACATACTCCTTATCCTCAAGAGATATTAAATAGGTTAAATTGGAATACCCATGCGTAAACTGCTTGACAAATAATTCACTATGAAGCGAATTAATCAAATGACGTTGGTGTAAAAATTCTTTGAGATTTTTTTCTGGTAATTCCTCCCCTTTTCGAACTTCTTGATTAGACATAGTTATAATTTTCCGTAAGATCGAATGACACTTTTCCCTAACTGATACATATGAACTTCATCTGGGCCATCTGCCAAACGTAACATCCTCGCAATGGCAAAATAATGCGCCAAATGTGTGTCTGGTCCAACACCTTTTCCTCCGAGAATTTGAATGGCTCTATCGATTACTTTTAAAGCCATATCTGGAGCAACAATTTTTATCATTGCGATGATGTCTTTTGCTTCTTTATTGCCTAATTTATCCATTTTATCAGCGGCTGAAAGGGTAAGTAAGCGGGCCTGTTCAATTTCACATTTTGAAATGGCAATTTCTTGACGAATACTACTAAAATCAGAAAACTTCTTTCCAAAAGCTTCTCGCTCTAGGGTTCTTTTAGACATCAGTTCTAGTGCATACTGAGCCATACCTACAAGTCTCATACAATGGTGAATTCTTCCAGGCCCAAGACGTCCTTGAGCAATTTCAAATCCTCTCCCTTCACCTAAAATTAAATTTTCTTTAGGAACACGAACATTGTTTAACTCAATTTCTGCATGACCCTCTGGTGAATCATAAAATCCCAAAACAGATAACGGTCTAATAAT
>CAJQMN010000164.1 GCA_905479435.1 uncultured Flavobacteriaceae bacterium
AGATCGATGGCAGTATCATTATCCGCCATACTTTCGTTTAATAAAAATAACCTTAAAACATAAAGATTATCAGAAAGTAAATGCTGGTATTAATTGGTTGTCAAAGGCATTGCAAAATGTTTTTAGAGAACATGTCTTAGGGCCTTCTGAACCTGCTGTTTCTAGAATTAGAAATCAGTATATTAAAAACGTAATGATTAAGATTCCACCCAAGCAGTCTCTAGGAAAAACAAAACAAGAGATTGATAAAATCAAAAACACCTTTCAAGCAGTTGCAGATTTTAGGCCTATAAGATTTATAATTGATGTTGATGCCTATTAGATTTTAGATATCTTACTCTACTCAAACTAATTATATTTTCTACCTAAATTCATTAAAAAAATAGTATAATTTTATTGAAAAAGATGTGTTGTTTTAATAAACAAAAGTCACTATATTTGCAGCCTTAAAAATAAACATTAATAAACAACTATTATGAATCATTACGAAACTGTTTTCATTTTGAATCCCGTTTTATCTGATACACAGATAAAGGAGACAGTACAAAAGTTTGAGGACTATTTGGTTTCTAGAGGTGCCGAAATGATTTCTAAAGAGGATTGGGGCTTAAAAAAATTAGCATACCCAATTCAAAAGAAAAAAAGTGGGTTTTATCATTTACTTGATTACAAAGTAACTGGTGAAGCAATTTCATCGTTTGAATTAGAATTCAGAAGAGATGACAGCGTTATGCGTTACTTAACTGTAAGGTTAGATAAGCATGCTGAAGCTTGGGCTGAAAAAAGAAGAGAACGTGTTAAATCTACAAAAAAATAAGATATGGCATCGACTATTGAACAACAAGCAAAAGGAAATAAGCAAGGTGAGGTAAGATACCTAACCCCGCTAGACATTGAAACTAAAAAAGAAGCAAAGTATTGCCGTTTTAAAAAGAACGGTATGAAATACATCGATTATAAAGATGCAAACTTCTTAATGTATTTAGTAAATGAACAAGGTAAGATTTTACCAAGGCGTTTAACAGGAACATCACTAAAATATCAACGTAAAGTTGCACAGGCTATTAAAAGAGCTCGTCATTTGGCATTAATGCCATACGTTGGAGATATGTTGAAATAATTAAAGAAGTAGAATTATGGAACTGATTTTAAAACAAGACGTAGAAAATTTAGGATTTAAAGATGATGTTGTAACTGTTAAGAATGGTTATGGTAGAAATTATTTAATTCCTCACGGATATGCTGCTTTAGCAACTTCTTCTGCAAAGAAAGTATTAGCTGAAAACCTAAAGCAAAGAGCTTTTAAAGAAGCTAAATTAATTGAAGATGCAAATGTAATTGCTGAAACAATTAAAGGATTAGAAATTAAGATTGCTTCAAAGGTTGGATCTGGAGACAAGTTATTTGGTTCAGTAAACAACATTAATTTAGCAGAAGCTATTGCCAAATCTGGAACTGATATTGACAGAAAATTCATCAAAGTTGTTGGTGGTTCTGTAAAAAGATTAGGTAAATATCAAGCTGCTATCAGATTACACAGAGAAGTAGTTGCTGATATTACTTTTGAAGTAGTAGCTGAAAGCTAATCTACTAGATAATATCTGTTAATTAAATAAAAAAAACTCAAGCTATGTTTGAGTTTTTTTTTATTTTAATGCATTAGGCAAAGCAATTACTTCTAAGTATATATTTACCAATATGAAATATAGAAAACTTACCAAGGAACAGTTTGAGTCATTACATCAAGAATTTGCTCAGTTTTTAGCGACTCAAAAAATTGATATAGACGAATGGAACAAAATGAAATCTCAAAATTCTGCATTAGTAGAGGATGAGTTATGTGTTTTTAGTGATATGGTATGGGAAGATGTTTTAAACAAGGTAGAGTATTTAGAACATTTTTCTCAGAAGTCAGTGAATCTTTTTAAATGTGAAAAAGAAGCCATATACAGAATTGTAATTACAATTAATAAGGACATAGATTTACTTTCTGAAGAAGGTTATAAGTGGCTATTGGAAAACCCAAAAGATCAAGCGATAGATTACTTAAAAGGAAGTAAAATATACAGTAAGCATAGAAATATGGAAATTTTTGATTTAATTGAGAAAGGGAGTCAGATTTCGAGAGGAGAACTCTATGAATTTTTCAGTCGATTAACATCTTAATTAACTGCATAGTACCTTCTTGTGCTTTACTTTTTATAAATGTTACATTAGAGTTATTTGAAATAGGAGGATTTGGATCTATAACATATATTGGAGTATTATTTGAAATATAATTAATTAATCCTGCAGCAGGATATACTTGCATAGATGTACCTATAATAACCAAAAGATCCGCTTGCTTTGTAAGTTCTATGGCTTTTTCCATTTCATGAACATGCTCGCCAAACCAAACTATATGAGGACGTAATTGATTTCCATCTTTATCAACATCTCCAAGATTTAAGTCTTCAGACCAATCTAAAACATGATTCTCATTTTTAGTACTTCTTACTTTTCTTAGTTCTCCATGAAGGTGTACTATTTTTGAACTCCCTGCTCTTTCGTGTAAATCATCTACATTTTGGGTAATAATATGTACTTCATAATGCTTTTCAAGCGTTTTCAGGTTTTTATGTCCTCTATTGGGAACAACCTGTAACAATTGTCTTCTTCGTTGATTGTAGAACTCCAGGACAAGTTGAGGGTTCCTCTCAAAGGCCTCAAGAGTTGCAACATCCATTACATCATGGCCTTCCCATAAACCATTAGCATCTCTAAATGTTTTAATACCACTCTCGGCGCTCATTCCTGCACCAGTTAAAACCATCATTTTTTTCAAAGACAAAGAAATTTTAAAATTAGTATGTTTGTTATATCATGTCAAATAACAATACAAAGTTACTTACTTATTTAGAGGGTTTTGTAACAGAAAAGAGAAAAAATCTTTTTAGACAAATTTTAAAAGATAGGACCAGACATTTTACAGTTGTATTAGAAGATATTTATCAACAACACAATTCAAGTGCTGTAGTTAGATCTTGTGAAATTTTTGGGATACAAGATGTTCACGTGATTGAAAATAAATATATGAGTAATGTTTCTAAAAATGTTGCTAAGGGCTCACAAAAATGGTTATCATTTCATAATTATAAAAAAGAAACTAATAATACAGCAGCCTGTTTAAATACTCTAAAAAGTAAAGGATATAAGATCATTGCTACTGCTCCACATAACAATACATGTATAGTACATGATTTTGATATTTCTAAAAAATCTGCTTTTGTTTTTGGAGTTGAAAAGACAGGAGTTTCAAGTGAAGTCCTCAAGAATGCAGATGGGATTTTAAAAATTCCTATGGTTGGATTTACTGAAAGTTTAAACATCTCAGTTGCCGCTGCTATAATTCTTGAAAACCTTACCTATAAATTAAGAGCAAGTACA
>CAJQMN010000165.1 GCA_905479435.1 uncultured Flavobacteriaceae bacterium
AGTATCAGTATCTACATCTATTCTTTGGACGTTCATACCTTTACTTATAAGTCCTGACATTGTTGGACTTAGTTGTTTACAGGGTTGACACCATGCTGCGGTGAAGTAATATATTTTTTTCATATTAATTTGATTTTTGATTACTATAAATATTACCAAACTCATCTGTTTTGATAAGTTCAGTTCCAGGTTGTCTTAATAATATTGATGTATTTTCTCTTTTAAGGGGTTTAGCTTCATCCCAATTGTCTGAATACAAATATTCCCTGTATGATAATCCAGTGAATGCTTTTCCCTCTTTATTTGCCACAATATACCAATCATAAATCTTTTTATCTCTCATTATACTAACTCTTCTATTATACCAACCATTTCGCTCAATATAAGTAAAATAATTGCGGTATCCAAGCTAAACCATAGAAATCCATAACCTAAGATTCTAATTCCTGATTTTACAAATGAAATAATTTGATGCTTTCTAGCATCAGGTAGTTTTTGTTTTTCTTTTTTCATAACTTTTATATTTAGTTGACCCACTAGGGCTCGAACCTAGACTCTTCTGAACCAAAATCAGACGTGTTGCCAGTTACACCATGGGTCAATACCTTATTTTAAGTTTTTAACAGTACCTATTTTTAAATAAGGTTGACATAATTTTGGTGAGCAAGAGCCCATTAAAATTGCTATTATAATTAATGTTAATAATTTTTTCATAGTTTTTTTTAATTAATCTTCACTTATTGTTGCTGCTGTTTGGTTATCAGTTAAAACTTTCATCACTGAAGATTTTGCTACTTCCCAATCAACAGGTCCTGTTTCATCCTCATATTGAACTGGATCTTTTCTACCTAAATCAATAAATGCTTCAATACGTTCAACACTACTAGCTGATTTGTAATCACTATTTCCACTAGGATAAGGTTTATAAGAAGTATTAGTACGCTTATATACCTCATCAAAATCAAGTAGTAACTCACCACACAATCCTAATCCATCCTTTAAAATACCTAGTTTATCTGTTTTAAGATAAGGTGTAAAATAACCTACTCTTTCAGCATCCCAATTACCCATTCTAAAAGCTGCATCATCAGCATCTCTAAATTCTTGTCTACAATCAGGATAAATAGCATGATCACCAGCATGGATTCCTAAGGCTATATCACAATCCTTTTCTGTTCTATTTGCAACAGATAAAGCAACTGCTTGAGTAATAGAAGCAAACATTTTATTCCTATTAGGAACAACTGTTTCTTTCATATTCTCATTCTCATAGTGTCCCTCAGGAACATCTTTTCCACCTGTAACTAAAGCTGAGTTAAGTAAATCTGTTAAACCATCTAGTCTTATTTGACGGTAATTTACTATAATTCCCTTATCTGATAAATAATTAACTAAAGATTGAGCTCTATCCAACTCAACTCTATGTTTTTGACCATAATCAAAAGAAATTCCTGTTACGAATTTATATTCTGTTAATGCTCTTAATAATAATGTGGAAGAATCCATTCCACCACTTAACGATACTACACAATTGTTTTTAGACATTTTTATAAAATTTAAAGTATCCCAGTATGTTCTTTCGGATAGGGACTAAATCCGTTTATTGTTCTAAATGTTTTAATATTATGTTCTAATAACTCCAAGTTAATATTATCTATTGTAACATCAAAATGATCGTTCATATTTGCTTTAGGTTTTTCCTCTAAACCAAAATCATCATATTTAATTCCCTCTAAGGCAGCCATTACTGGGTTAGAAGTATCAATTGATTCAATAAAATTAAATCCTTTGTAATATTTAAATTCTTGAGGAATAGCACAACCTAATAAATGTATTCTAGAATCATCTTTTATTATTTTTCTTTCATACATTTTATGTATTACCCCTGATCGACCCATAGCTTTACCTAAATCTTTATTTTCATGTTCGAAAATATCATTATAGTAATTTGCACCATAAGAAAAGGCTAATTTATCATACCCAAGACCCTCTAAGTTAAAATAACATTCAACAGCATTACCATAAGAGTTAGCTTGAACTACTGCTACTAAAGTAGTACAACTAGGATAATTGTATTGTTTCCATTCTTTAGCTGATCTACAGGTTTGATGCATATCTTCCCACACATCAGGTACTATAAACTCATCAGGTTCTAGCTGTTCTATCCAATAAAGTAAACGTTTTGAATCATAAGCATGACCTAGTTCATGGAGTGAGTTGTCCATGATTAAATAACGTCCCTTACGTTTAGCTTCAATAAAATATTGCTTATATTCATCATCCTCATCCAACAAATGAGGTAATACAAAGTCATAATTATTAAACTGTTCTGATAGTGTTAATAGTGCCCTAGGCACTTCATGATTAATCTTCATATTTCTTAGGCCGTCCACGTTTTGATTTTCTTTTTTGATGAGTATATTTGTTTTCTATAATATAATAAAGATCTTTCAGTTCTCCACTACATTCCAACATTTCTTCCTCTAATTGATCCCTATCTATATCAAAATATTTGAAAAAGTGTTCATATAAGCTATACATACGTTCAAACTCCTCTTTCTCAAAATCTTCAGTCAAACGTTTTCTTCTAGCTCTTTGAACTGAGGTATTTTCTAGGAACATGCTCATATCATTTTTACTATTTAACCATGTTTCATTGAGTTCATGTTCAACTAACCATACCTGCCACATATAGAATGTAGGTTCATCAAAATCACCATTTAATATTTTATCTATAAATGAACATTTATTTGGAAGTGGGGTATGACCATTAGTGTACATACGCCACCATCTAAACTTATTGTAGTTTAGTTTTTGCAATTTTGATAGTTTTTTCTCTACTATCTTTTTTTCAAATAGCGGATCGTAATACATAACCTTATTGTATTTTGAATAGGAATGATGCAGGCCATGATCTATCTTCTTCACTTTCGTAATTGTCAAAACCTAATATTTTCATTTCAAACTTACTCTCTTTATTGAACTCAATAACTCTTTTTTCTAACCTTGTCATTAATTCTTCATCCCAATAACTTACATATTCAGTTTCAAAAACATAAGCATCAGTTGCTTCACCATAGGATAAAGCTCGTCCTTCATATCCATCCCAATCTATTTCTCTTTTGAGGACCTTAGATCGGAACAATTCTAATTCTTGTTTGTCTTCGATTAATTTCATAACTTTTTACCTTTATTTGTTTTTATATGCCGTAAATATACGAACAAAAAGTGGGGAAGCCAAGCTTCCCTATGTTTATGGTTTAAAAAATATTAAACTCACCATCTATTAATTTCATATTTGTTACAGGATGAAAAATTTCATAATGTCCTCCCTCATCATCCATATCTATTATAACAAGTTCATGAGGTTCAATTGCATCAAAATCTGCCCTTTCTCCATCAATTTCATCTTGGATACTATCATATTCTTCCTCAGATATTTTCTCGTTGTTCCAATCATCTTCTAATTTTTCTATTTTTTTATTTAACTCTTTTGTAAAAGCTTCTTCCTTTAACTTGTAAATAGAATCGATTGAATCTTGAAAAGTTTCATAAATAGAGTTTTGAATAAAATCTGAAACACTATCATATTCATTAGATCTAACATCAAAAGGGAAATCTGCAAATTGTATAGGTAAAAATCCTCTACCACCTTGAAGACTAGTAGGTTCAACTGAGACGATTTGATACCCATCAGAAGAAAAATTTTTATTTTTATTTAAGATTCTTCTATTTATTCTATTTTCTGTAAGGTAGTTTTTTAAATCAAAATTATCCATAATTAATATCTTTTTCTATCTTGTGGTGAGTTATTATTCCAAAAATACATAAAATTATCATCTACTTCACTTTCCATTTTTTTAATTATCTCTTCTATATAATCTTCATAACTAATATCACCAAAGTCTTTTTTATATTCAATATATCTTTCGTTCTCCTCTGCTTCACCATATTGATCATATATGTCGAAATAGTTTCGGATATCTAAACCATCCATTAAAAATAATAAAATATCCCAACCATCTACATCTCTACCATCAGATTTTATATATTCATCCTTTAAATCTTCAAATGAATTTTCAATATCACTATTACCCATAATATTACCACTACTAAAAATAGTATTAGGAACATCAGTTAAATCATCTATTAGATCTTCAAATTTACCTTCATCCCTATCAAAATCTTCTTGGGTAGCATAAATGTTATTTAAGAAAGTTTTGCTGCCTGGGTAGAAATATCTTTCATTTATTCTATTTTCTGTAAGGTAGTTTTTTAAATCAAAATTGTCCATTTTATTTTTATTTTTATTTTTAATTAAGGAGTACAAGCAGTGAAGTTAGGTTGATTTAACACCCAAGAGGAAGCACCTGTACTAAATCCAGTACAATTTGTTGTTTGAGTAACAACCCAACTACTTAGATCTTGGTTAAATAATCCAGCACTGTTAAACATATTTACCATATTAGTAACTGCGCTTACATTCCATCCACTGATGTTTTGATTAAAAGCATCAGCATTAAAGAACATACCACTCATATTATCTACAGTAGCTGTACCAGTACCTGCTGTCCAAGTAAGTGTTGCACCTCCATTATTAAATAATGTAGCACCAGAGAACATATTAAGCATTTTAGAGACACTACTAACATTCCAAGCTCCAATATTTTGATTAAAAGTAGCTGCATTTCTAAACATATTATTCATACTAGTAACACTGCTTACATCCCAAGAATTTAGTGGTTGATTAAAGGTAGTATTATCTCTAAACATTTCTACCATATTAGTCACATTACTCACATCCCAATCATTAATATTACTATTAAAGGTAAGGGCTTCAAATAAAGCACTCATATTAGTAACATTTGTAACATTCCAAGTATTTATAGGTCCATAAGCTGTAATTGCTGCTGCTTGATCTGAAATCCATAAAGCTATTCCAGTATCTAATTCTGCTCTGTCAGCAAAAGTGTAAGTATCGTCACCTCCATCTGTTATAATCCAGTTATTAGGAGCACCTGTTAATACACCTCTTGCTGCTGTTGCTACAGTACCGGAGAAATTAGAATCTCCTCCACCAAAAGTAATACCAGCTTGTAATGATAAGGCTGACCAACTAATAAGAAGAGCATTATAATTTGAATCAGAAAGTGTAACAGCTGTTGCTCCACCAGTTGCTCCAAACATATTATTCATAAATGCTACATTACTTACATTCCAACTACTAATATTTTGATTAAATACAGTACCAGAGAACATTTCAAACATATCTGTCACACTACTTACATCCCAACTACTAAGGTCTTGGTTAAAGGAGGTAGCAGCACTAAACATACTATTCATAGTAGTTACGCCTGTCATATCCCAAGAATTTAGTGGTTGGTTAAAAGCAGATGCACCATTAAATACATATGACATATCCGTTGCATTACTTACATCCCAACTATTTAAATTTTGATTAAAAGAATTAGCATTTGCAAACATACTGTTTATAGCAGTAATACCTGTTATAGTCCAACCACTAATATTTTGATTAAAATTATTAGTATTTGCAAACATAGAGGTTAAAACTAATGCACTACTCATATCCCAAGAACTAATGTTTTGATCAAAAATAGTAGCACCAAAGAACATACTTGAGAAATCTGTTGCATTACTAACATCCCAGTTTGAAATGTCACTGTTAAAAGTAGATTTATTTAAGAATAAATTACTCATATCAGTAATTGCACTCACAACCCAATTATTTATTTGTCCATAAGTGGCAATAGCTAATGATTCATTAGAAATCCATAAATTAACTCCTGTTTGTAATTCTGTTTTATCAGCAAAAGTATAAGAATTAATACCACCATCTGTTATAGTCCAGTTATTAGGGGCATTTGCTAATACTCCTTTAGCGGCAATAGCAGTATCACCAGAGTATGAGGAATTTCCTCCACTAAAAACAACACCGGATTGTAATGTTTGAGCTGACCAACCAACTAGAAGTGCTTGGTAATTTGCTTCAGAAAGTGTAACAGCACCTGCTCCACCAGCTATTCCAAACATACTAGAAGCATCTGCTACAGCATTCATATCCCAAGCTCCAATATTTTGATCAAATGATGTTGCACCATAGAACATAAAAGCCATATCTTGTACACTATCCACATCCCAAATACCAATATTTTGGTTAAAGGAAGTAGCATTTTGAAACATAGATCTTGTAGTAAGTACAAAATCTAAACCCCATGAACTAATATTTTGGTTAAAAGTAATAGCATTTAAAAATGCCTCACCCATATCTGTAACTTTTCTTGTATCCCACTGATTTAATGGTTGGTCGAATGCTGTAGCACCTTCAAATATGCTATTCATAGTCGTCACATTACTGACATCCCAATTATTAATATTACTATTAAAAGTAGATTTATTTAAGAATAAAT
>CAJQMN010000166.1 GCA_905479435.1 uncultured Flavobacteriaceae bacterium
CGTAAGCGGTTATAATTGTTTTCCCAAATCCTTCTTTATATTCGTCAAATTCAGAATTATCTACAATACGCTTAATAATTTCTTTCATGTCGTATTGCTCTGTTCTATGTTTTGGAAGGATTCCAAGAATCTCCGCTTCTTTTTCTGAAGGTTTAACCGGCTCTATTCTATTAAATCCAGCAGTATCATAGTCACCAATTTTACCAAGAATATTTTTAATGGTGTCTAGAGCATCTTTATCATCTTTTGCTTTATAATCAGTTACTCCAGAGATTTCACAATGCGTAGTTGCACCACCTAGTGTTTCATTATCAATACTTTCTCCAATAGCAGCTTTTACTAGATAACTTCCTGCTAAAAAAATACTACCAGTTTTATCTACAATCAAAGCTTCATCACTCATGATAGGTAAATAAGCACCACCTGCAACACAACTTCCCATGACAGCAGAAATTTGAGTAATTCCTAAACTACTCATAATGGCATTATTTCTAAAAATTCGTCCAAAGTGTTCCTTATCTGGAAATATTTCGTCTTGTAACGGCAAGTATACTCCAGCACTATCTACTAAATAGATAATTGGGAGTTTATTTTCTATAGCTATTTCTTGGGCACGTAGATTTTTTTTGGCAGTTATAGGAAACCATGCACCTGCCTTTACAGTGGCGTCGTTGGCTACAATAACACATTGTTTTTTTTGTACATATCCTATTTTTACAATAACACCTGCAGAAGGACATCCTCCATGATCTATATACATGTTATCACCAGCAAAAGCACCAATTTCAATGCTTTTAGTATTTGAATCCAACAAATAATCAATACGTTCTCTGGCGGTCATTTTTCCCTTTTCGTGATGTTTATTAATTCTTTCTTGACCACCACCTAGCTTCACTTTTACCAATCTTTTTTTAAGTTCACTTATTAAAAGCTTATTATGATCTTCATTTTTGTTGAAGTTGATATCCATGAATATAGTATTTGTAGCGAATTTACAAAAGTTTGTCTTTTTTTTATAATGATGTATAGTAAAGTTTAATTAATTACAAAAGAATTATATTCCTTGGGAAATAAAATATTTTTTTATAATTTTATATTGCAAAATATATTTTACCCCTTTGCTTTATTGATTTAAAAATAAAATCATGGGAGATATATCCAAAGACATCAATTCTAGATTTGAGAATAATAAAATTAAGGCTTTAATTAATATTAAATACACTGCCAATTGGATCAATAGTCATGAAAATGAATTCTTTAGACCTTATGGAATATCTCCTCAACAATACAATATATTAAGAATACTTCGCGGAGCTGAAGAACCCATTAAAGTTCAGGTTATTAAGGAAAGAATGATAGATAGAGCTCCAAATGCTACTCGTTTAATGGATAAATTGTGTGAAAAGAAACTGATTGAAAGAATTCGTTGTAAGAATGATAGAAGAGTAGTTTTTATTAGTATCAATGAAGCAGGTCTATCTTTATTAAATACTATAGATAAGAATTCAAAAATGGAGTTTTTAAATAATCTTACAGAAAAAGAAGCAACGATTTTAAGTAAATTATTGGATAAGTTGAGATAATTTAATAGAACCTTTTCTACAGTAGTTTAATTTCTTTTAAAAATTTTTGGTGTCATAAAAAGTGATTATATTGCAAAAGTATTATGCACGCATAGTATTTAATTAAATTTTATGAAATATCCACACATTTTTGAGCCTTTAGATTTAGGTTTTACAACCCTAAAAAATAGAATTTTAATGGGCTCAATGCACACAGGTTTAGAGGAAGAAAAAAATGGTCTTGAAAGAATATCGGCTTATTATGCTGAAAGAGCTAAAGGAGGCGTGGGTCTAATCATAACTGGAGGGATTTCTCCAAATATTCAGGGATGGACAGGCCCTTTTTCAGCAAGGATGTCTTCAAAAAAACATGCGGTTCATCATCAAAAAATCACTAAAGCTGTTCATGATGAAGGTGGTAAAATATGCATGCAGATATTACATGCTGGTCGATATGGTTACCATCCTTTTAATGTCGCCCCCTCTAAAATTAAATCTCCAATCACACCTTTTAAACCTTTCAAGTTAACTAAATCTGGAATAAATAGAACAATACGAGACTTTGTGAATTGTGCTAAATATTCAAAAATGGCAGGATATGACGGTGTTGAGATTATGGGTTCAGAGGGATATCTAATCAATCAATTTATTGCAGCGCATACTAATAAAAGAAAAGATAAATGGGGAGGCTCATATGCCAATAGAATGAGATTACCAGTTACATTGGTAAAATCTGTTAGAGAAGCGGTTGGTGAAGATTTTATCATTATTTATAGGTTGTCAATGCTAGACCTTATTGAAAAAGGAAGTACTTGGGAAGAAGTAGTTCAGCTTGCAAAAGAAATTGAAAAAGCAGGAGCTACCATCATTAATACCGGAATAGGCTGGCATGAGGCTAGAATTCCTACGATTGCTACTTCTGTTCCTAGAGCAGCATTTACATGGGTTACTAAAAAAATGAAAGAGGAGGTGTCTATTCCGTTAGTTACTTCTAATAGAATAAATATGCCTGAGACAGCTGAAGAAGTTTTAGCCAGAGGAGATGCAGATATGATTTCAATGGCAAGGCCATTTTTAGCAGATCCAGATTGGGTAAATAAGGCTGCTCTGGAAAAAGAAGATGAAATTAATACCTGTATTGCTTGTAATCAAGCCTGTCTAGATCATGTTTTTAAACAAAAAGTAGCGAGTTGTTTAGTAAACCCAAGAGCTTGTCATGAAACTGAATTTAGTTACGATATGGCATCAGTTGCAAAAAAAATAGCAGTAGTTGGCGCTGGCCCTGCTGGGCTTTCAGTAGCTACAATTGCCGCTCAAAGAGGACACCATGTAACTCTATATGATTCAGAATCAGAAGTTGGTGGACAATTTAACATGGCAAAACAAATCCCTGGAAAAGAAGAATTTTACGAAACCATTCGATACTATAAAAAACAATTGAAATTACATAATGTTAAGCTAATACTTAATAAAAGAGTAGCAAAAAGTGATTTAGAACATTCAGATTTTGAAGAAATAATTATTGCTACAGGAATCTCGCCTAGAACTCCAAATATAGAAGGTATAGATCACAGTAAAGTTGTCAGTTACCTAGATGTTTTAAAACATAAAAAACAAGTTGGTAAAAGAGTTGCCGTAATTGGAGCAGGAGGTATTGGGTTTGATGTATCTGAATTTCTTCTTCATCAAGGACACTCAAGTGCACTAGATATAGACTCTTGGCTGGCAGAATGGGGAATTGATAAAGATATTGAGGCTAGAGGAGGCATAGCTGGAGTTCAGCCTTCATTTCCGTCTGCAAAACGAGAAATATTTATGTTTAAAAGAAGTAAAGGGAAATTTGGAGGTAATTTAGGAAAAACAACGGGTTGGATTCATCGAGCAAATTTAAAAAAGCAAAATGTACAATTTATTAATGAAGTACAGTATACCAAAATAGATGACCAAGGACTTCATTATACAAAAGGAGAACAATCAAAAATTTTAGAGGTAGACAATGTTATTATTTGTGCTGGACAAACGCCTCTCAAAGAATTACATACCGCTTTAGAATCATCTGGTAAAAATATTCATATCATAGGTGGGGCAGATATAGCTGATGAGTTAGATGCTAAAAGAGCTATAGATCAAGGATGCAGATTAGCTGCTTCCCTATAGATCTTATTTTTTTTTAAATGATTTATTATCTAAAATCTCGAACAGAATAAATTACTATTTCTTGAATAGTATAACTTCAAAAAAATGTCGACATTTGTTTTTATAACCAAATACTAAAGTTTTGTAATTTTAGTAACTTAAATTAATACCAATGGATAAAAATGGAGTTTTAGCCTGGGCCACAATTATTATGATTGTTGTAGGTCTAGCATTGATAGGCCTAGGAGCATTTAGATATGATGATGTAGCAGGATGGGGTTTTGCATCAGTAGGAATTGGTTTTTTTGCCATTGCATGGGTCTTCAATGCCCTAAAAGGAAGAGTCTAGTTTTATTAATTTTTAAAAATTACTATTAAATGTCTGATGATAAAAAAGTTATTTTCTCCATGTCTGGAGTTAATAAAACCTACCAAAGTACCAACAAACAAGTTTTAAAGAATATTTATTTAAGCTTCTTCTACGGGGCTAAAATTGGAATACTCGGATTAAACGGTTCAGGAAAGTCTACGCTTCTAAAAATTATAGCAGGAGTTGAAAAAAACTTTCAAGGTGATGTTACTTTTTCCCCAGGATATAAAGTAGGATACTTGGAGCAAGAACCAAAATTAGATCCAGAAAAAACAGTAATGGAGGTAGTTAAAGAGGGGGTTGCAGAGACTGTCGCTATATTGGACGAATATAATAAAATTAACGATTTATTTGGACTAGAAGAAGTCTATTCTGATGCAGATAGGATGGATAAACTAATGGCGCAACAAGCAGATTTACAGGATAAAATTGACGCCTGTAATGCTTGGGAATTAGACACCAAGTTAAATATTGCGATGGATGCCCTAAGAACACCTGATTCTGATAAAAAAATAGCTGTGTTATCTGGTGGTGAAAAAAGAAGAGTTGCGCTGTGTAGATTATTGTTACAAGAACCTGAAATCTTATTATTGGATGAACCAACAAATCATCTGGATGCAGAATCTGTTCATTGGTTAGAGCATCATTTAGCACAATATAAAGGAACTGTTATCGCAGTTACTCATGATAGATATTTTCTAGATAATGTAGCGGGTTGGATTTTAGAATTAGATAGAGGAGAAGGAATTCCATGGAAAGGAAATTATTCATCATGGTTAGATCAAAAATCTAAAAGACTTGCACAAGAAAGCAATACAGCGTCTAAACGTCAAAAAACTTTAGAACGAGAGTTAGAGTGGGTAAGGCAGGGAGCAAAAGGAAGGCAGACCAAGCAGAAAGCTCGTCTAAAAAGCTATGAGCGTTTGATGAGTCAGGATCAAAAACAACAGGAAGAAAAACTAGAGATATTTATTCCAAATGGTCCTCGTCTTGGAAATAATGTAATTGAAGCATCTAATGTGTCGAAAGCTTATGGAGATAAATTATTATATGAAAATTTAGAATTTAATCTACCTCAAGCTGGAATTGTTGGAATTATTGGACCTAACGGTGCTGGTAAAACCACTATTTTTAAAATGATTATGGGTGAAGAAAATGCAGATAAGGGGAGCTTTAATGTTGGTGAAACTGCAAAGATTGCCTACGTAGACCAAGCGCATTCAAATATTGATGCAGGAAAATCTATTTGGGAGAATTTTTCTGATGGACAAGACTTAGTGATGATGGGTGGAAAACAAGTTAATTCTAGAGCTTATCTAAGTCGTTTCAATTTCTCTGGAAGTGAACAGAATAAAAAAGTTAGTACACTTTCTGGAGGAGAAAGAAACAGATTGCATCTTGCGATGACGCTAAAAGAAGAGGGTAATGTTTTATTATTAGATGAACCCACAAATGATCTTGATGTAAATACACTTAGAGCTTTGGAAGAAGGTTTAGAAAACTTTGCTGGTTGTGCAGTTGTAATTAGTCATGATAGATGGTTTTTAGATAGAGTTTGTACTCATATCTTAGCTTTTGAAGGTGATAGTCAAGTCTATTTCTTTGAAGGTTCATTCTCAGAATATGAGGAAAATAAAAAGAAACGTTTGGGAGGGGATTTAATGCCAAAAAGAATTAAATACAAAAAGTTAATTCGATAACAACACACTGACTGTTTATTTCTTTTTTACTCATGCTTTTAAGCAATTCTTTTAATTTTTATTCAGAAAAAAGAGCGTCTATTAATGTCTTAAAGGTTTTGAATGCAAAAAAAAGTGTAAAAAAAGTAAGAATTGCTGATAGAACAATTCCTAGAATACAAACGTAAAAAAGATAACCTTCTTTATATATTTTTATGGCTTTAAAGGAAATTGTTAATAATAAAGGAGATGCAATTAGTAATCCTAATAAAATTAATAATTTTCTAAACCCTTTAGCTGCTAAATCTTGATTTATAGGCATTATTTATAGTTTTCAATTGCTTTTCTAACACTACCATGTTTTTCCAACAATTTAGCAGCTTCAGATGAACTGATAGATAATTCTTCACATATCATATTGATCCCTCTAGTAACTAATTTATGATTTGATAATTGCATGTCTACCATTTTATTATCTTTTACTTTTCCTAAGGTAATCATTGTTGCTGTAGAAATGATGTTCAAAACCATTTTTTGTGCTGTTCCTGCTTTCATTCTAGAACTCCCTGTTACAAATTCTGGGCCTACTACAATTTCTATTGGAAATACAGCAGTTTGGCTTAAAGGAGCGTTTGTATTACAAGTAATGCATCCTGTAGTAATATTATTCTTATTACACATTTCTATGGCAGAAATTACATAAGGAGTAGTTCCAGAAGCTGCTATTCCCACTACAATGTCATTAGACGAAATATTATGCTCTAACAAATCTTTCCAACCCTGTGTTGTAGAATCTTCAGCAAATTCTACTGCTTTTCTAATGGCTACATCGCCTCCTGCAATCAATCCTTTTACCAACTCATGTGACACTCCAAAAGTAGGCGGGCATTCTGAAGCATCTAAAATCCCTAATCGTCCGCTTGTACCAGCTCCAATATAAAATAATCGTCCTCCTTTATTTAATTTTTCAATTATATTTTCTGTTAAAGATTTAATTTGAGGGATAGCTTTTTCAACTGCAAAAGCTACTGTTTTATCTTCTTTATTAATATTTGTTAATAATTCAGATAAAGACATTCTTTCTAAATGATTATAATTAGAATCTTGTTCAGTAGTTTTTTTATCACTCATAACAATTTCATAAAAATTGATTTTACTATAATTCTTTAGTAAAAGTAGGTGGAAATTAATAAATCTAAAAAAAAAGAGTGCAATAATGCACCCTTTAGTTTTTGGTTGTATTTTAATTAGATGCTTTTTATAATATTATTTAGTGTAATACTTGGTTGCATTGCTTTCTTAGCTACCTCATTGTTTGGAAGATAATATCCACCAACATTTGTAGTCTTCCCTTGAATAGCGTTAAGTTCATTTATGATTTTCTGTTCATTGTTACTCAAAGCAAGTGAAATAGGAGAAAATTGTTTTTTAAGTTCTAAATCTTTACTTTGAGTTGCTAATGCTTTTGCCCAATATAAAGCCAAATAAAAATGACTTCCCCTATTGTCTAGTTCGCCTACTTTTCTCGATGGAGATCTTTTATGATCTAAAAATTCTTCAGTTGCATCGTCAAGAGTTTTTGCTAAAACTTTAGCTTTAGCATTGTCATTTGTATTCCCAAAATGATCAAGTGATACCGCTAGTGCTAAAAATTCTCCAAGAGAATCCCAACGTAAGTGATTTTCTTTAGAAAATTGTTGCACGTGTTTTGGAGCTGAACCTCCGGCTCCAGTTTCGAACAATCCTCCTCCATTCATTAAAGGAACAATAGAAAGCATTTTAGCAGATGTTCCCAGTTCTAAAATAGGGAAGAGGTCAGTTAAATAATCACGAAGAACATTTCCAGTAACAGAAATTGTATCTTTTCCTTCTTTGATTCTTTCTAAACTGAATAAGGTTGCATCTTCTGGTGATAAGATTCTAATATCCAATCCTTCTGTATTGTGATCTTGTAAATAGGTATTTACTTTTTTAATCAATT
>CAJQMN010000167.1 GCA_905479435.1 uncultured Flavobacteriaceae bacterium
CACTTTTAATAAGTTCTTTTAATATATTACCTGAGGGTGTAGGTAAAACCTCTATTTTACCCATTACATTATCTCCATCCCAGTTATATTCTGATATTAGGTGGGATACATTTTTTAAGTTTACTACTGAGGATTCTGGGTGGTCTAACTCACCCATAGAACGTCGTTGTTCGATAAGTTCATTGTACTTGTCCATTTCACGTTCCCATAATCCTTTTGAATAATAACGGCCATTACCATTTTTTACTTCAGCTGTAGCTAACACACCTTCAACTAATAAATTTGTATTACCCCCACTTATATCCTCAGTTATTTGAGAGGGAGATATTTTAATAGCATGTGTTTCTATTAATAATTGTTTCATGTAGTAAATTTAATAGTATTTATTTTTTACTCTGCTTCAGATGATTCAATTTCATCTACTATTTTCTCTTCGTAGTATTTTTTTTCTGCTAGTTTTTCATAAACTTTTTTCATGCCTAAACTTTTCTTTTCTAAAAGCTTAATTTCTCTCTGCATTTCTTTCATCTTCTTCTTATCAACAAGTTCTGATAGATTTTCATCTTCACTTATTGAATTTACTCTGCTAGATTTGGTAGCAATCTCTTCATCTAAAAAACCTATTTGGGCTTCTAGTTTTACAATATCACCTTGTTTTCCAATTTCAGCTAATTTACTATCAATAGATTCTTTTTTCATTTTTTTCTTATCTTTTAATGCCTTTACCATTGGTTCCTTTGTATCACCATCTCCGTCTACATCCGGATAATCAGGTCTTGCTTCTTCTTCCATACCTGCTTTTTCTTGTGATGCTTCTATAGCTGCTTCTCTAGCTTCTTCAAACTTATCTTCATTTTCATCCATTGGTAATTCTTCTTCCTTATTTTCTTCAGATAAAGAACTCATAAATGTATTTAATGAATTTGGAGATTCAGTTAATCCTTCTTCTTTCATCATTTGCTTAACAACTTCACCTTGTTGCATAGCAACACTGTTAGGATTACCTATAGATACAACACCACCTAATGATTCTTTAATCAATTTTCTTAGTGTATCATCTTTTGATTCTTTTACTGGTTCCATCTTAGTGTCACCATCTTTTAGTTTTTCACTATATCCACTTGCTGAATATTTACCTTCAGCTTTTTGTGTTTTAGCTTCACTATATCCTAAACCTTTAACACCAAATTGACCTTCTTTAACATAGTGTAAAGGGTCTTTTGCTAAATTTTTAATAACCATAGCTTGTGCTTCTTCTATAGTTAAACTTGGGTTATATTTAACTTCTAAATACACACCATTTAACATCTCTTGACCATTGACGTTATTGATATTATCTACTTGAGGAGAATAATCATAATTTCTGTCTTGAGTATTTATTACTTCTTCAGCAGTTTCTTTTTCTACAGCTTTGATTTTTTCTTCACCTTCTTTAGTGTTGATTTCTTTTTCTACTTT
Organism: uncultured Flavobacteriaceae bacterium; assembly: GCA_905479435.1. GTDB lineage: Bacteria > Bacteroidota > Bacteroidia > Flavobacteriales > Flavobacteriaceae > Polaribacter. The sequence continues at coordinate 1,459 of CAJQMN010000167.1, forward strand.
ATTATCAACAATAGGATTTAAAGATTCTTTACTAGCTTCAGCTAAGTAAGCATCAAACTTATTTTCCCAATCTGCTTTAGGAGAGTTTAAAGTTTCAATCTTAGTAATAGGTTTTAAATCAACCATACCACCTATATCTTCTTTAAGAAGATTTTCTTCTTTAGTTTCTAAAGATTTTTTGAATTTATCTAATAAGTCTTTCATAATTTATTTTTATTGTTGTAATAAAGTTTCAATGTCATTTAAATAATCACTAATTAAATCTGTGCCATAAACGACATCATAGCTATTAGGATTTTCTCTATAATTTTTTACTGTATCTATTTTAGCTAATCTTAAAGATTTTTTTATTACCTCTAGTTTATCTTCAATTTCACTAAACGCTTTAATGCGTTCTTGGTGAAAATTTTTAATATCACTGTCGTCTTCTTTAATAATTAGTTTGTATTTCATATTATAAATATCAAAAAAGATTTTTTACTTCAAGACCAGAACCTTTCTGTACATAGTTACCTTTTTTATCTTTAGGTACTAGTTGGTATTTAAACTGCTTTACATAAGCATTATCTTTAACTCCATCTTCACCAGCGGCAGGACCTGGTCCTAATGTTGCACCTGGGTCTTCAGATTTAGTTTCTTTTATTTTTTTCTTTTTTTTTGGAATTCTAAAAGCATAAGGTGTTAAATAAGCACCTGCGGCTCCACTTGTAGACATTTCATCTACTGTTTTTCCAAATACTAAATAATTAGAGACACTACACGTATCATCTGAACAATGTTTTTTACCTTTAAGCATCATTGGGTTAACTAGATCTAATCCAAACTGTTGTTTCATTAAACCTCTAATTATATTAACACCCTTTTCATCAACAGCATCATACATAGTATCATTTTCGCTGTCTTCCATTGGATAAAATTGTAGTATAGCTACATCATCATTAAAATATTTAGATACCATATCCTTATCAGTAAACTTAACACCAGCATCTACATTAGTAACTAAATTGAATGGTTGGGAAGTTTCTGAATTGAATTCAGCTTGTTTTTGTAGTTTACCTATATCTTGAGATTGGATATTAAATTTATTAGTAAATGCTGCTTCATTAACTGCAAATGTTTTTTTATAAATTTCTGGATAGGTTTTTCTAATGTGGGTACGATATTCATTAAATTTGCTCATAATGTCCATCGCCATATCATCAATAGTAGCATCTTCTGTTTTAGATGATAAATCAGTTAATTGTGTTCTTAATTTTTTAAATGTAGTAAATGCTGTATCAAAATTAGGTACTTTTTTAACATCCCAAGAAACAGTTCCTGTTTCTGGATTAATATCGCTAACTGTGGTTTGCACACCACTGGAAGTAGCAATATCACCTATTTCTATTTCTTTTACTTTATACTTGTACCCCATTAGATATTTTGATTTCTTTTACTAGTTCATAATATTGTAGTAAATCAACTAAGTTATCATCATTGATTTTATCTGTTTTACTTAACTCTACTAATAGTTTAGCAACTTCAGTAATCTTAATTTTAGTAGCTTTATCTTTAATATTTTCAGCTTCAGTATTTAAGGAAGATTTTAACTCATTTATTTTAGTATTATAAAAATTTCTCAAACTTGGAGTTGAATCTACAGAATTAATAAATTCTTTTAATACCTCTTTTTGTTCTCCACTTAATGACTCATATTTGTCATTAAATTTTTCTAACAATATTTTATAAGTAAGAGATCTTGTATCCTCATCATATGTAGCAAACTCAAGTAGTACTTCCTCTTTCTTAGTAGAATCTAACTTTTGCTTAGTTAAGTGTTCTAATAATGTAATTTTATTATTCATCAACTGTTCAGTATTAATCATAGCTGATGAGTTATATCCCTCTATTAGTGTATATAAAGAAGCTAATTCTTTATAGTTTTTAATCTTAGAGTTAAAAAACTGATTTACATCATAGTGTTTTTGTATCTCATTGATAAGATTATACTTTTGTTTTCTAAGGAAAGTTCTATTAAATTTTTTAGAGTTATCTAATACTGTTTCTATAAGAACTGATGCTCTGTTCTCGTTTAGAGTGGGTGATTTTTGGATTGACTCATATAACTTG
>CAJQMN010000168.1 GCA_905479435.1 uncultured Flavobacteriaceae bacterium
GAAAAAACTAGCGGTGGCTTTATTTTTAAGACATTATGGTCCAGACCATCAGAACTCATTAAAATACCATGGTCTTTCATTCTGTTAATAAGGTAATCGGTTTGTATGGGTAATGGTTTTTTTTGAGCATCTACCAATTCCATACCTAAGAAAAATCCTTGACCTCTTACATCACCAATAATAGGAAATTCTTCAGCTAATTTAAGTAGTTGTTCTTTTAAGAAAGCACCAACTTTTAAAGCATTTTCTTGTAATTTCTCATTTTTTACAGTTTGCAATACAGCAGTGCCTATAGCACAAGAAACCGGGTTGCCTCCAAAGGTGTTAAAAAACTCCATGCCATTGGCAAAACGATTAGCTACTGCTTCTGTACAGACCACAGCTGCCAAAGGATGTCCGTTTCCTATAGGTTTTCCAATGGTAATAATATCAGGAATTACGTTGTGTAATTGAAAGCCCCAAAAAGAGGTTCCAAGCCTCCCACATCCCACCTGTACTTCATCAGAAATACATACACCGCCTGCTTTTCTAACAGCTGAATAAGCCTTAGATAAAAACCCTTTAGGCAATTCTATTTGACCACCGCAAGAAATAATAGGCTCTGCTATTAGTGCGCTTACACCATCTCCTTTTTTATGAATCGTATCAATGCATTGTTGTACTTCTTCTGCGTATTTTTCTCCAGTATTTTCCCCCCTGTATTTCCCTCTAAAAGCATCTGGTAATGGAAAAATATGAGTGTGTTTTGGTGCTCCTTTGCCACCTTTTCCATCAAATTTATAGGAAGAAATAGCTACACAGGTATTGGTGTTTCCATGATAACCAACTTCTGAGGCAATAACTTCTTCTTTACCTGTTACAGTTTTTGCCATTCTAATAGCCAATTCATTGGCTTCACTTCCAGAATTAACAAAATGAACAACACTCAATTCTAGTGGTAAGGTTGCTAAAATCTCTTGTGCAAGTAAGTTGATGTTTTCATGAAGATATCGAGAATTTGTATTTAAAACAGCAACCTGTTGTTGAGCTGCTTTAACTACTGTTGGATGTTCATGACCAACATGAGCAACATTATTAACCGTGTCTAAATATTTCCTGCCAAATTGATCTAAAAGATAAGCACCTTCTCCTCGAACCATTTTTATAGGTTCTTTGTATTGCAAACTCAAGCCTTTTCCTAAATGCTTTCTTCTGTACCCAATTAATTCTTCGTTTGAAGCACTCTTTTTAGTGTGAAGATTTTTAATACAAAACAATGCATTTGGATCTACACAAATACTTTTCCATACATCAATTTGATTTGCATAAGCTACTCCGGGGAAATCAGTTGTGTAGTCTAACAAAGACAGCATGATCTGAAAATGTAAATGTGGAGCCCAGTTACCGTTTACAATTTGATTACCTAGCACACCAATTTTTTGTACTTTTTGTATAAGGTCTCCTTTCTTGTAGTGTAAAATACTTTCCGGATCCAAATGCCCATATAAGGTGTAGAATTCGATGTCTTTTTCTTTGTGTTTTAAAACAACTAAACCACCATATTCTTTATTACCATAGTCATTTACTGCTAGGGCTATTTCACCATCAAATAATGCATGAACAGGTGTGTTTGTTGGAAGCCAAAAATCGATTCCTAGATGAATAGTTCTACTTTCTGGGCCAGAATTTCCTATTTTATCATAGGTGTTTGAGGTGTATAAAGGTCTAGGTTCTAGATATCCACCAGAGATAATTTTTGTTGGATGCTTTTTTTGAAGTTGGTCTAGTTTATATTGAAATAAGTCAATATTGTTAAAATCAGCTTGATGGCCAATCCAAGTACTAGAGACACTTAAATCTAGTAGTTCTATGTCTTTTCTATGAATAGAAGGAAATAAGTCTGTTAAAGAACATCGAATAGTTGCTGCCCATTTTTTAAATTGTTCTTCATTAGGGTGAGGAGAAAAACCACAAGCATCTCTGAATGAATAATGTGCGAAATCTTCAGAGGTTTTAGACCATTTTTGCAATACTTCCCATGCTGGTTGTTCACTAATCCATAGATATTCATTATCTGGCTCTTCAATTTTACTCATGGCAGCTCTTGTAACAATGATAACAAGCCGCATGGCAATGGCGGTGAATAAATGAGCTAGCTCATTTTCTAATAATGGGAAAGAGGAATGGTACCCTTTTATAAATGCAAGCGATGCTTCTAAAGGATCATTGTGTCCCATAGTCCCATAAGCACAGAGAATGGCTAAATCATTTATGGTTTGTGTATGCATGGCATCACCATAGTCTATTGCTGCTTTTGCTTTAGGGTGTTCTATACTGGGAGTAACAATTATGTTATTATCATTTGGATCATTATGAACTATGCTTTTTCTTAAAAGTTGATAAGAGTGTTGAACTGCTTCAAATTTATTTTGAAACAGCATCAGAATTTCTTTTTCGGGAGTTTCAAATAAATGGAGTTGCTTTTTAGTCCAAAGCGATTGAGCAATATCCCATTCAAAATTATAATGTGCTTCTGGATGCTTAAACCCTTGAAGTACTCTTGTTAATGTACCACATTGTGATCCAATACTTAACCGTAAATCTTCTAGTTGCGGGTTTACAGCACTCCAAACTTTACCTGAAACCCAGGAGAGTAATCGTACACAACGTGTTTTTTTGTAACGATCTTTGATTTCAGAAATTAAAAGGTTGTCTTTATCTTTTATAGCCCTTGGAGCAATCATTTCTTCATCACTATTTTCAATAAATTGTAATAAGTGCTGCTGGTATTCTAGGTATTTTTTATTTTCTTCAACTCTAGAAATTTTTAAAATATACCCCTCTTCCCCCTCTATTTTAATTCTAAAATTAAAATCAACATAACCAGGTAAAGGAGATGCAGTTCCTCTAATATTGTAGAGGTCAAAAAGAATTTCTTCCGCTTCCGGTATAGTTATTTTTTGCTGAACATAATTCATAACTTAAAAATAGGATAAAGTTGGATAAAAACCCTTTTTATTCTTTGTAAATTTGAATTTAAATATAGCAGATTATGAATGTAAAGGGAAACATTGTAGATATTCTCAATAAAAGAATTTTTAAAGGTGAGGTATGCATAGAAAACGGAAGAATTTCTGCTATTAAAGAAGTAAATCACAAAGTAGAAAATTATATTTTACCTGGGTTTATAGATGCACATATACATATAGAAAGTTCTATGGTAGTACCTTCTGAATTTGCAAAAATTGCACTTATTCATGGTACAGTTGCTACAGTTTCAGATCCACACGAAATTGCCAATGTATTGGGTGTAAAAGGTGTAGATTTCATGATTAAAAATGGAAAAAAAGTACCTTTAAAATTTAATTTTGGTGCACCAAGTTGTGTGCCAGCGACCTCTTTTGAAAGTGCTGGAGCTGTTATTAATACTGATGATATACAAAAAATGATGGCAAATCCAGATATCAAGTATTTGGCAGAAATGATGAATTATCCTGGGGTGCTATTTGATAATGAAGAGGTGCTCCAAAAAATTGAATATGCAAAAAATAATAATAAGCCTATAGATGGCCACGCACCAGGTTTGAGAGGCGATGAAGTAAGCAAATATATTGCTGCTGGAATTTCTACAGATCATGAATGCTTTACGTATGAGGAAGCTCTAGAAAAATTACAAAAAGGAATGAAAATTCTTATTAGAGAGGGAAGTGCTGCAAAGAATTTTGAGGCTTTGATTGATTTATTACCCGAACATTATAAAAATATGATGTTCTGTTCAGATGATAAACATCCAGATGATTTATTGATAGGACATATTAACCAATTATGTGAGCGAGCAGTTGCTAAAGGAATAGATGTTTTTAAGGTACTTCAAGTGGCTTGTGTAAACCCCGTACATCATTATAATTTAGAGGTGGGACTATTGCAAGTTGGAGATGCAGCAGATTTTATAGTGATTAATAATTTAGAGAAATTTAGGGTATTAGAAACGTATATTCAAGGTGAATTAGTTGCCAAAAATGGAAAAAGTTTTGTGAAGTCTGTTCCATTTGAAATCTTGAATAATTTTGAATCAGAAAAAAAGAAAGTAACCGATTTTGAGTTTCTTTCCTCAACAGATAAAATACGTGTTATTGAAGCGCTTGACGGAGAATTAGTAACCAATGAAATACTGGCTAACGCTTTGGTTGCTGATGGAAAGATAGTTTCAAATGTAGAAGATGATATCTTAAAAATGACCGTGGTAAATCGGTATCAAAATACCAAACCATCTATAGCTTTCATCAAAAATTTTGGAATTAAAAATGGTGCTATTGCAAGCTCTGTTGGTCATGATTCACACAATATAATAGCTATTGGTACCTCTGATGAACTCATTTGTAGCGCAGTAAATCTACTTATACAACATAAAGGGGGTATATGTGCATTGAATGATACAATAGAAAAAATAGTAGCCTTACCTGTGGCTGGAATTATGAGTGATCAATCCGCTGAAATTATTGGAAATGCTTATGCAGAGCTTGACGCTATGGCAAAAGAGATGGGTAGTTCCTTAAGCGCTCCTTTTATGACTTTATCTTTTATGGCTTTGTTAGTTATTCCTTCTTTAAAATTGAGTGATCAAGGATTATTTGATGGTAATTCTTTTAAATTTACCTCTTTAGAGCTAGCATAACTTTTATGATTAGTATTCAATTATTTCTTTAAATGCTAAAATCGTATTAAAATTTACTTTTTTTGTATAGATAATTTTATTTTTCACTTCAAAATAGCAAGCTATTTAATATTTTTAGCTTTCAAATTTTTTACACAATTATATGAATTACCCAAAGAAAGTAATTATTGGAGATATTACTGTTCGAGATGGCTATCAACATGAAGAAAAATTTATTCCAACACAAGCCAAATTGTGGATGTTAGAGCAACTACTTTTGGCAGGATTTAAAAATATTGAGGTCACCAATTTTGGAAATCCAAGAGGGATGCCTCAATTTTCTGATGCTGATGATTTATTTAAAAAAATTAGAACTTCAAAAAAGGTGTCACATTTATTGTCTGAGGCTTCCTTAACGGCAATTACCATCAGAGAAAAAGCTGTAGAAAGAGCTATACAAGCAAAGCAAGAAGGTTATGGACCTGATAGAATTTTATTAATGGTTTCTACCAGTGAATCTCATCATCTAAAAAACTCTGGCTTATCATTAAAAGACTACTGGAAGATGGCAGAAACTCAAATTAAAAAAGCGCACGATGCAGGGATTAAAGTAAATGGTACAGTAAGTACCATTTGGGGATGCCCAATTGAAGGCCCAACAGATCTTAATAAAGCCATAGACTATACCCAACGTTGGTTTGATATCGGTGCAGATGATGTTGAACATGCAGACCATGATGGTTCTGCTTCTCCAGACAGAGTGTACAGATATTACTCGATGTTACAGGAAAAGATAGGAATGACAGAGAAACAAATTGTTCATTTTCATACCACTAGAGGTTGGGGGTTGGCTAATGTTTTAGCGGCTCTTCAAGCTGGAATGACACATTTCGAATCTACTATGGGAGGTATTGGAGGACAGCCTGCAAATTTTGTAGACGGTATTCCAGTCGCTGGTACAGGTTCTTATTATTACAAAGATCCAAATTTAGTAGGCTTGGTTTCTACGGAAGACTTAGTAGTAATGCTAGATGAAATGGGTATTGAAACAAATTTAGACATTGATAAAGTGCTAGAAATTGGAACCATGAATGAACGTATTGTTGGAAGACGTTTACGTTCTGAAGCTATCAAAAATGGAAGAATTCCTAAATCCTTAACTGGAAGGTAATTTTTGGTATTTCTAGAATTACTTTTCTAAACAGACTAAAATAACTAATCATGTCATTAGAATTAGACTTACAAAAAAGAAGTGGAAATGCATGCGAATTGTGTACATCTTTAGATCGTTTAGCTATTTATGAGGTAAAGCCAACCTTAACAGGTGGTGGAGGTGTAGATGGGAGTATATTAGCTTGTGAGTTATGTATACAACAAATTGAAAATCCAGAAACTACAGATGTAAACCATTGGCGTTGTTTAAATGACAGCATGTGGTCAGAATTTAGAGCTGTAAAAGTGATTGCTTGGAGAATATTATCTCGTTTAAGAAAAGAGGGATGGCCCCAAGATTTACTAGACATGCTATATTTAGAAGATGATGATTTACGATTTGCCAAAGAAACTGGTGAGCATCTAGACGAAAGTGAAAAGATTATTCACAGAGATGCCAATGGAGCCATTTTGAAAGCTGGAGATAGTGTTGTGTTAATTAAAGACTTAAAAGTAAAAGGGTCTAGTATGGTGGCTAAACAAGGAACAGCAGTTCGAAGAATTTCTTTAGATCATGAAAATCCAAAATATATAGAAGGAAAGGTTGGGCCCACACAAATTGTGATTATTACAGACTATGTGAAGAAAATGTCAGAAAAGGAGTAATTATAAATAATAGTATTGATTTAATATGAAAAAAATAACAGCACTTATAGTTTTAATTTCTTTTTTATCATGTAGCCCAAAACTTTTTAAGGAGAAATGGACCAAAGAAGAAGCACCAGCATATTTTAAAGCGAGGTTTGAAACTACTCAGGGGAATTTTGATATTGAGGCAAAAAGGGCTTGGTCTCCAGAAGGTGTAGACAGATTGTATCAATTAATTAAGAATGAATTTTATACAGATATTGCTATTTTTAGAGTGGTACCTGGTTTTGTGGCTCAGTTTGGTATTCACAATGATAGTTTGATAAATGCCAGTTGGCGAAAATTTAAAATTGATGATGAAGAAGTTGTTCAAAGTAACGATTTCATGACAATCTCTTTTGCTAGAGGAGGAGTAAAGACAAGAACTACTCAGATATTTATCAA
>CAJQMN010000169.1 GCA_905479435.1 uncultured Flavobacteriaceae bacterium
TGAGCAGAAAAAAGGTAATTTACCTTATGATTTATTATTCCTGTGGGATTCAATAGGATCAGTACCTTGTGAAATGTCAGTACGTTCTAACAAGAACAATAATGAATGGAATGCAGGTGCTATGTCAACTCAATTTGGTAATAGTGTAAATCAAAGAATCACTTTATCTCGTAAAGAATCATCTGTTTATACTAATACATTAGTTTGTATTAATAAAGTATGGACTGCTAAAGCAGAATCACCTATGGGTAAACCTAAGTTGATGAATAAAGGTGGATTTGCTATGTGGTTTGATTCTACATTTGTAGTAACATTTGGTAATATTTCAAATGCTGGAACATCTAAGATTAAAGCTATTAAGGAAGGTAAACAAGTAGAATTTGCTAAGAGAGTAAACCTACAAATTGATAAAAACCACATTAATGGTATGACTACTAGAGGTAAAATCATAATGACACCTCACGGGTTTATTAATGATGATGAAAAAGAACTTAAGGATTATAAATCCTCACATGCTGAAGAATGGAGTGCCATATTAGGTGGTACCGATTTTGATGTAGTAGAAGAGAGTTATGTCCCTTCAGATTCAGTCCAGTTTACAGCAGAACCAGAATAAAATATGAAGCATAAAGAACTATTTAAGTTGCTGGATGAAGTCCAGGAGCAAGGGGAAACACCTACCCAAAATAAACATGATAAAGTATTGTTGATAGATGGATTAAATCTATTCTTTAGAAACTTTGCTATGATGAATATGGTAAATCCTGATGGAGTCCACATTGGGGGGTTGGGTGGTTCCCTACGTTCTTTAGGTGCTTTAATAAGACAAATGCAACCAACTTCAGTGTATATGATATTTGATGGTGCTGGTTCTTCCAATAATAGGAAGAACTTGCTCCCCGAATATAAATCTGGAAGAAATGTTTCAAGAGTTACTAACTGGGAGGTATTTGAGGATATAGGTGACGAACATAACTCAAAAATTGACCAGATAGTGCGTCTTATCCAGTATTTAAAGCTATTACCTGTTAAAACCACCCTAATCGACAAAGTAGAAGCGGACGATGTTATAGCCGTGTTAGCCCCAAAACTTGTTGAAAAATATAACTCAACTTGCTTTATAGTTTCTAGTGATAAAGACTTTGTCCAACTAGTAACTGATAAAATTATATTGTATAGACCAATAGAGAAAGAATATTATACACCTAAAACAATAAAAGAAAAATTTGGTGTATTAGCTCATAACTTTATTTTATATAAAACATTATTAGGTGATAGTTCTGATAAAGTACCTGGGATTAAAGGATTAGGTGCAAAAGGATTATTTAAAAAATTTCCTGAGTTAGCAACACAAGAGTTAACACTAGAGGATATTTTCGACATATCTGCTAGGAAACACAAGGAGCATGTTGTATATTCGCGTATAGTATTAGATAGGAAAAGATTAGAAAATAATTATAAAATTATGGATTTAAGTGCTCCTATGATTGATGAAAAGGAAATAAAATTTCTTGACCATTTAGTTGAAGAAAACCTACCAGATTTAAATACTGAATTATTTGTCCAACTATATAATGAGGACAAATTGGGAGGTATGATTAGAAACTTAGAAAATTGGGTAAAAGATAATTTTGAACACTTTAAAGGTTATAAATAAATGACATTAAATTCACTTACATCTTATGGAAAGGAATTTCAAATTAAAGTTATATCTTCTTTATTAACACATAAAGAGTTTTTAACTAATGTTAATGATATTATAAGTGATGAGGATTTTGAATCATCTTCACATAAATGGATAATCAAAGAAATCATAAGGTATTATGACAAATACCATACAGTACCTACTCTCGATATCTTAAAAGGAGAATTACAAAAAATAGATAATGAGGTTTTACAGATTTCTATTAAAGACCAACTTAAACAAGCATATGTAAGTTCAGATGAGGATTTAGAATATGTACAAGAGGAATTTACAAACTTTTGTAGAAACCAACAACTAAAAAAGGCACTGATGTCTTCAGTAGATTTATTAAAAGCTGGAGATTATGATTCAATTAAAATGATGATTGAAAACGCCTTAAAGGCTGGACATGATAAACATATAGGACATGAATATATTAAAGATATTGAAGAAAGGTATAGAAAAAATTCTAGAAAAACTATCCCAACACCTTGGGACAAAATCAATATCCTATTACAGGGAGGGCTTGGAAATGGAGATTTTGGTCTTATATTTGGTAGCCCAGGAGGTGGTAAATCTTGGTCATTAGTAGCAATGGGTGGATTTGCTGTTAGATTAGGATATAATGTAATACATTACACTTTAGAATTAGGTGAAGAATATGTTGGAAAAAGATATGATGCATTTTTTACTAATGTTGATGTTAGTGATTCTGAAAAACTAAAAATAAAAGCACAAGAAATTATACCTGATCTACCTGGCCAATTAATTATTAAAGAATTTCCAACAGGGAGGGCAACAATGTCCACAATAGAATCACATATTAATAAAGTAGAAGGATTAGGAATTAAAGCAGATTTAGTAATAATTGATTATGTTGATCTTCTTACATCAAAGAAGCAAAATAGAGAGCGTAAGGATGAAATTGATGATATTTATATTAGCACAAAAGGTTTAGCTCGACAATTAGACATTCCTATATGGTCTGTTTCACAAGTTAATCGCGCAGGGGCACATGATGATATAATAGAAGGTGATAAAGCAGCTGGGTCTTATGACAAGCTAATGATTACTGATTTTTGTATGTCTTTGTCTCGTAAAAAAGAAGATAAAGTAAACGGAACAGGACGATTCCATATTATGAAAAATAGATATGGTATGGATGGTCTTACATTTGGCGTTACAGCTAATACAAATACCGGACACTTTGATGTCTTTGATTATAATACAGATTTTGAAGAGGAAAAATTAGCTCCTAATACTCAATCTAATCCTTTTGATAAAACTGATAAACATGATAAAAAGAAATTATCAGCAGCATATCAACTATTTTCAACACAAGAATAACTTTAAAAAATATGTCAAAAACATCATTATTACAAGAAAGAGTAGTTTACAAACCATTTGAATATCCAGAAGCTAATGATTATTGGATGAAACAACAGCAAGCACATTGGTTGCATACTGAAGTTCCAATGATGTCTGATATTAATGATTGGAAACAAAATTTAGATAAAAATGAAAAAAATATAATAGGTTCTATATTAAAGGGTTTTGCTCAAACTGAAACTGTAGTAAATGATTATTGGTCAACTTTAGTTACAAAATGGTTTAGAAAACCTGAGGTAATAGCTATGGCTGTAACATTTGGTGCTTTTGAAACCATTCATGCTGAAGCTTATTCTTTGTTAAATGAAGAACTAGGATTAGACAATTTTAGTGAATTTATGGAAGATGAAGCAACTATGGCTAAAATAGATGCTTTAATGAAAGTTAGAGATTCTCATGATGGTACACCTGATTGGAATGAGAGAGCTAAATCATTAGCTATATTCTCAGCTTTTACTGAAGGTGTTAATCTGTTTTCTTCTTTTGCTATTTTGCTTTCTTTTAAACTAAGAAACTTACTTAAAGGAGTAGGTCAAATAGTTGAGTGGAGTATTAGAGATGAATCTTTACACTCAGAAGCAGGATGTTGGTTGTTTA
>CAJQMN010000170.1 GCA_905479435.1 uncultured Flavobacteriaceae bacterium
TACAAAATGACTTATTAGAGGCTACTATTGCTTACAACAAGGAGTACAAAAATTCTAAGTTGGATGTTTTAGGAGGTTTTTCTTACCAAAACTTTAAAAATCAAGGATTATTTTCTGGTGCATGGGGTTTTTCAACAAAAGATTTAGACCTTATGGGAACTACACTACAAGATGTTGTTGAAGGTCTAGCAGGTGAAGTTGAAGGTAATTACCAACAATTTGGTTTTGCACCAAACCTACCAGGAGTATTTGTTAGAGGGTTTGAAGGAAATGATTTTACTACATCAAGTTTTTCTCCAGTTACATCAATCTCAGGAGTGAGATCTTTAGCTGTTGATTCTAACGACTATAATATTGAATTGCAATCTTTCTTTGGAAGAGTTAATTATTCAATAGCAGACAAGTACTTATTTACAGCAACAGTTAGAGCTGATGGTTCTTCTGCTTTTCCAGAAGAAAACAGATATGGGTATTTCCCTTCAGGAGCTTTTGCATGGAAGCTTAATGAAGAAGATTTTATGAGTGACAGTAATATGTCTACACTTAAATTACGTTTAAGTGCTGGTTTAACTGGTAACCAAGAAGGTGTTGGATATGGTAATTATATTAACAGGTCTCGTTGGAATGGATTAAATCCAGGTAACGATGGTTTTATAGATATAGGTAACGGTAATTCATTAGTTTCCTACGGAGGTCCAGATCTTAAATGGGAATCAACATTACAATATGCAACAGGGTTAGATTTTGGTTTTAATAATGACAGACTAACAGGAAGCATAGATGTATATAGAAAGGAAACAATAGATTTAATATTTAATACACCACAAGCTCAACCAGCAGTTACACCACTTAAATTTCAAAACTTGCCAGATTCTAAAATTGTGAACCAAGGGGTTGAATTTTCTTTGGGCTATGATTTAGTAGAATCTGAAGATTTTAACTGGTCTGCAAACTTTAACGTTGCTTATAATGACAATATGGTTGAATCTTTATTGGGTCAATATGACTTTGCTGATGTAAACGGACCAGGATTGTCTGGTGCTTTTGCAATGAGGTTACAAGAAGGATACCCAATGTTCTCTTACTATTTATTAGAGTTTGAGGGGTATGACGCAGCTGGTCTGGCAATTGTAAGTGATGAAAAAAGCTTTGTTGGAAAGAGTGCCTTACCTAATTTAACGGGTGGTTTATCTACAAATTTAAATTATAAGCAATTTTCTTTATCTGCTTATTTTAACGGTCAATTTGGTCACTACATCTATAACAATACAGCAAATGCATTCTTTACAGCAGGAGCATTTGGAACTACTAGAAATGTACTTCCAGAAACTTTAACTAGTGGAGAAGCTATAGGAGCATCAGCACCAGCTTCTACTAGGTTTTTAGAAAAAGGAGATTTTGTAAGACTACAAAATTTAACTTTAGCATATGATATGCCAATGTCTGGAGAGGGAGTTTTTAAATCTATGGTATTCTCTGTTACAGGACAAAACTTATGGTTATCTTCAGATTATTCAGGATTAGATCCAGAAGTAAATTCTGCGACAGGAGGAGCTTTACCTTCTATTGGAATGGACTACGGAGCTTATCCAAATCCAACAACAATTACTTTTGGAATTAACGCAAAATTTTAAAAAACACAAATGATGAAAAAACAATTTAATTTAAAAATAGTTTTACTATCACTTATTTCCATGACAGCACTTTATTCTTGTTCTAACTTAGAGCTTGAAGCTACGGATTCAGTGATACAAAATATCGAATTTACCGGATTAGCAGATTCTCAGGCGTCCTTAGAAGGTTTATACGGTGCAACATGGGGTATGTTAGGAGATCAAGCAAATTTCTTTGCTTTGAACGAAGTAACTACAGACGAGCAAGTAATTCCTACTAGAGGAAGTGACTGGGGAGATAATGGATTGTGGCGTTCGCTTCACAATCATACATGGCAAGTAGATCATGGGTTCTTATTAACTACATGGAATCAGTTAAATGAAAAAGTATTGCAAGCAAGCTTTATCATTCATCCTTTAAGTAACTCTACTTCACAACAAATAGCAGAAGCAAAGTTTTTAAGAGCTTTTAATATGTTCTTTGTTTTAGATATGTGGGGTCAAAACCCATTTAGAGAAGCTACAGACTTACCGTCTTCTACACCTATTGTACTCTCTCCATCAGAAGCTTATGATTTTATTTTAAATGACTTAAATGAAGCTATTGCAGATTTACCAGAAGTTTCTCCTAGTGCAGCAACAATTGGTGCTTCTAAGGCAGCGGCAAACTTTTTAAAAGCAAAATTAATTTTAAATAGTGAGCGTTACACAGGTTCAACTCCAAATTACCAAGAGGTAATTAATGCTGTAAACGCTGTTGAAGCTAGTGGATTTGCTTTACAAGCTGGATATTTCGATATCTTTTTACCAAGTGTAGATTCAGAAACTGTATTGTACGGTAATATTAGTATCGGAAATAGAATTTGGAATGGAATGCACTATAACATCATAACTCCAGACAACGGAGGAGGTGGATGGAATGGTTTTTCTACTTTAGCTGAGTTTTATGATTTATTTGAAGGAGATGCTAATGAAAACTATATGGGTTCAGGTCAAGAAGAAAGAAGAGGTTGGGTTCCAGATGCATCTAATGCAAACAATACAGATAATTATGGTATGGGCTACGGATTCTTAATTGGTCAGCAATATTCTGCTTCAGGACAACCTTTAAATGATAGAGCTGGTAATCCTTTAAATTTCACAAGAGATTTTAGTCTTACAAATAGTAATGAAACTCAAGCGATTAGAGTGATTAAATATCACCCATTCGACGGAACAGGTTCTGCTTCTTTTAGAAGTCACGAGATCATTTTTAGATATGCAGATGCTCATTTAATGAGAGCTGAAGCGATGTTAAGAAGTGGAGACGCTGGAGGAGCTTTAGCTGAAGTAAATGAATTAAGAGTTTTAAGAGATGCAACTGCGTTAGGATCTGTAAGTCTAGACGATATGATAGACGAAAGAGGTAGAGAATTGTATGTTGAGTTTTTTAGACGTAACGATTTAATTAGATTTGGTCAATTTACAAAAGATTGGGAATTTAAAGACCCAGCAGCTGTAGGAGATACGAATAAAAACTTATTCCCAATTCCATTAACAGCATTGTTATCAAATCCTAATTTAGTTCAGAATCCAGGATACTAAATTTAATCTTTTATTGATATTAAAATTAAAGAGGGTATTTTTATACCCTCTTTAATTATTTATAAAACTTATTTAT
>CAJQMN010000171.1 GCA_905479435.1 uncultured Flavobacteriaceae bacterium
TAGAAGAGAACAAACACAGGAAAACTCCGGAGAGATATGCTATCCTACAGGAAATATATGATGTAGATGAACATTTTGATATAGAATCTTTATATATCAATATGAAAAACAAAAATTACCGGGTAAGTAGAGCAACATTATACAATACGATTGATTTATTGCTTGATTGTGGTCTTGTTAGAAAACATCAATTTGATGGTCAGTCAATGGCTCGCTACGAAAAAAGTTATTTTGACAAACAACATGACCACGTAATCCTTACAGATACAGGAGAAGTAAAAGAGTTTTGCGATCCTAGAATTCAAGTTATAAAAAAAACAATAGAAGAGGTTTTTGATATAAATATTCATAATCATTCACTTTACTTTTACGGAACAAAAAAACAATCAAAAAACTAATTTTTTAGAATTAAATTACATGGGGGTAGATTTATTACTTGGTCTTCAATGGGGAGATGAAGGGAAAGGAAAAATTGTAGATGTTCTTACTAAGAACTATGATATTATAGCAAGATTTCAAGGAGGACCTAATGCCGGTCATACTCTAATTTTTGACGGACACAAACATGTTTTACATACAATTCCATCTGGAATTTTTCATAAAAGTGCTTTAAATGTTGTTGGAAATGGTGTTGTTATAGATCCAGTAATTTTCAAAAAAGAATTAGAAAATCTTGATAAACATAACATTGATTATGAATCGAAATTACTTATTTCTAGAAAAGCACATTTAATTTTGCCAACCCATAGATTATTAGATGCTGCTTCAGAGACTTCAAAAGGTAAAGCTAAGATTGGTTCTACTCTCAAAGGTATTGGTCCAACATATATGGATAAAACTGGAAGAAATGGAATGAGAATTGGAGATTTAGAAATGGACAATTGGAAAGATAAATATCAAGCCTTGACTTCAAAACATATCAAAATGTTGGATTTTTTCAATGTAGATATACAATACAATCTGAAAGAGCTAGAGGAAGAATTTTGTGAAGGTGTTGATAAGTTAAGAAGATTACAATTTATTGATAGTGAAGAGTTTTTAAACAATGCTGTCAAGGAAAAGAAAACGATACTGGCGGAGGGAGCTCAAGGCTCATTATTAGATATAGATTTTGGAACGTACCCGTATGTTACCTCCTCGAATACTACTGCAGCTGGAGCTTGTACTGGTTTGGGTGTTGCACCAAACAGAATTGGTGAAGTTTTTGGAATTTTTAAAGCGTATACAACTCGAGTAGGTTCTGGTCCTTTCCCAACAGAATTATTTGATAAAGATGGGGCAAAAATGGCAAAAGTAGGTCATGAGTTTGGAGCAACAACTGGAAGACCAAGACGCTGTGGATGGTTAGACTTAGTAGCTTTAAAATATGCAGTTGATATCAATGGTGTTACTCAATTAATGATGATGAAAGGAGATGTTCTGTCGGGGTTTAAAACATTAAAAGTTTGTACCTCCTACAACTATAAAGGAGAGGAAATTAGTCATTTGCCTTATAATATTGAACCAGAAAATGTAGCTGTTAATTACACCGAATTTAAGGGGTGGAATGAAGATTTAACAAAGATGACTTCTGAAGACCAATTGCCTAAAAACTTACTAGACTATGTAGCTTTTGTAGAGAGGGAGACTGGTGTACCTGTCAAAATTGTTTCTGTAGGCCCAGATAGAAAGCAAACTATTCTTCGGTAGTTTTATAGTATAATTAAGAGATTTAGGGTTGTCATTTCAGTATTTTAGCCAAAAGAAAATAACAGTTTGAAAAATTTACTGATCATATTTTTTGTTTTAATTACATCTATAGGATTTTCTCAGAAAAAGAAAATTATATATGATGCTGATTTGCAGTTTGTTGATGAGGAAAAATATCCCGGAGCAACAGTACTTATAGGAAATGTAAAAATGATTCATGCTGGCGCTATCTTAACCTCAAAAAAAGCCTTTTATTATAAAAAAGAAAACTTTTTCAAAGCTATTGGTGAGGTAATAATCAATCAAGGAGATACAGTAAAACAATTTAGTAATTACGTAGATTATGATGCAAATTTTAAAAAATCTGTTTCTTGGGGTAATGTTGTTTTAAAAGATCCAACAATGACGTTAACAACAGATACTCTCTATTTTAACAGAGCTAGTCAATTACTTTTTTATAAAGATCATGCAGTTATAAAAGATGAAACTAATGTTCTAGAAAGTAAAAATGGTAACTATTATTTAAAACAAAAGAAATTTACTGCAACAACTAAAGTAACCGTCACCAATCCAGATAATATTATAACTTCAAATCATTTAGACTATTATACCAACTCAGGACATGCTTTTTTGTATGGGCCGTCTACCATAACAAATCAAAAAGATAATAATAAAATATATTCTGAAAGAGGTTTTTACAATACAAAAACGGACATATCGCATTTTGTAAAAAACGCAAAACTTTTTATAGATGATCGAACCATAGAAGGCGATAGTCTATTCTATGATAAAATCCGAGGATTTGCATCAGCTACTAATAATATCAGAGTAATTGATACTGCTGAAAATTTTATGGCTAGAGGAAATTATGCAGAATACTTTCAAAAAAAAGATTCAATTTACTTGATCAAAAGAGCTGTTGCAATTTCTGTTGTTGAAAATGATTCTACTTTCATCCACGGTGATACGCTTCTAGTAACTGGTAAAAAAAAACACAGAATTATTCGTTCATATAACAATGTTAAGATCTTCAAATTAGATCTTCAAGGTAAATGTGATTCTTTACATACTAATCAATCAACAGGGATCACAAAAATGTATGTAGATCCCATATTGTGGTCTGATAAAAGTCAAATAACTGGAGACAGTATTAAATTATTGAGCAATACAACTACTGAAAAATTAGATTCTTTAAAAATATTAGGAAACTCATTTATTATTCAAAAAGATTCAATAAACCCAGAAAACTTCAATCAGATTAAAGGTAGAAATATGTATGGTAAATTTATTAAAAATCAACTCAGAACTCTTTTAGTAAAAGGAAATGGAGAGGCAGTAAACTTTAATAGAAATGATGAAGGGGTTTTAGAAACCATCACAAAACAGTATTGTAGTAATATCGAATTTGATTTATTGGATAGTGAAATTAATCAAATTAAATGCTTAAACATGTCCGATGGTAAAACCTACCCCCCATCGATGTATCCAGAAAATGATAAAAGGTTAAAAGGTTTTATATGGAGAGAATCTGAACAACCAAAAACAAAAGAAGATATTTTTTTAAAAAATAATAAGATAACAAAGAATAACAAAGAAAATTAGTTATTTGGTACAGGAGAAAATAGTTCTAGACAGAATTAATATAAATTGAATCCATAAATTAATGGTGAAAAATGATTTCTTAACATATCAAGCACAAACAAGTCCATATCCTTTATCAATCGAGGTTAAAAAAGCTAAAGGATCCTATATATATGACAGCAATGGAAAAAAATACTTAGATTTTGTTGCTGGAGTTTCTGCAAATAGTTTAGGTCATCGACACCCTAAAGTAACTAGAGCAGTAAAAAAGCAATTGAATAAATATACTCATGTAATGGTATATGGAGAATTTATTCAAGAACAACCGCTTAAGTTAAGTAAACTTTTAGCTTCCACCTTACCTAAACCCTACAGTGTTTATCTAACAAACTCAGGAACAGAAGCATGTGAAGGTGCATTAAAACTAGCAAAAAGACATACAAAACGACACGAAATTATTTCTGCATATCAGTCTTATCATGGAAACACACAAGGCTCTATGAGTGTTTCAGGAGCAGAAATTCAAAACAGAGCTTTTAGACCATTAGTACCAGGCTCAAGATTTATTAAGTATAACTCATTACAAGATTTAAGTAAAATCACAAAAAATACTGCGGCAGTTATTTTAGAGACTATTCAAGGGGGTGCTGGGTTTATAGTTCCAAAGAATAATTATTTAAAGAAGGTAAAAGAAAGATGTGAGGAAGTAGGTTCGTTATTAATTTTAGATGAAATACAAACTGGAATTGGTCGCACAGGAAAATTTTGGGGGTTTGAACATTACGGAATTACTCCAGATATTATCATTACTGGAAAAGGTTTAGGTGGTGGAATGCCAATTGGTGCATTTATTGCTGAAAAAAATCTAATGGATTTATTAAAAGAGAATCCTACACTAGGTCATATAACTACCTTTGGAGGGCATCCTGTTATAGCTTCTGCTGGAGTTGCTACAGTTCAAACAATTTTAGATTCAAAATTAATTAAAGAAACACTTGAAAAAGAAGCATTAATTAGAAAGCTTTTAATACACCCAAAAATTAAAGAAATAAGAGGCAAGGGGTTAATGCTCGCTGCCATTGTTGAGTCTAATGAAATGGCTTCTAAAATCATTCATAAATGCTTAGATTACGGATTAATTTTATTTTTCCTCTTGTTCGAGGGAAAAGCGATTAGAATTAGCCCACCACTTACGATATCAAAAAAAGAAATCATCAAAGGTTGCGAAATCCTAAAGAAAGTGTTAGATGAAGTAGTTTCGTAAAACTCGACAATAAAAAAACTCCTGAAGAATCAGGAGTTTTTTTTATTTAGAATCAAACAATTAGTTAAGCGTTTTGTTTTTTTATCAAGTTTAATGCTGAACCCTCATTATACCACTTAATCTGACCTGAATTGTAAGTATGATTTGTTTTAATTAAATCCTTACTACCATCTTTGTGAATTACTTCAATAGTTAAGTTTTTACCTGGAGAAAATTCATGTAAATCTATAAAGTTGAAGGTATCGTCTTCTTGAATTAAATCATAATCGGATTCATTAACAAAAGTTAAACCTAACATCCCTTGCTTCTTTAAATTAGTTTCGTGAATTCTAGCAAATGATTTTACTATAACTGCAACTACACCAAGGTGACGCGGTTGCATAGCTGCATGTTCTCTTGAAGAACCTTCACCATAATTATGATCACCTACCACTATAGATTTAATTTCTGCCTTTTTATAAGCTCTTTGTACGTCTGGAACACCAGCATATTCTCCTGTAAGTTGATTTTTTACAAAATTAGTTTTCTTTCCAAAGGCGTTTACTGCCCCTATGAGCGTATTGTTGGCAATATTATCTAAATGTCCTCTAAAACGTAACCAAGGACCTGCCATGGATATGTGATCTGTAGTACATTTACCATGTGCTTTAATCAATAATTTAGCACCTTTAATTTCATTGCCAATTGGTTTAAATGGGGTTAATAATTGTAGACGTTCTGAAGCTTCATTAACAACAACCTTTACATGACTTCCATCACTTTCAGGAGCTAAAAATCCATTATCCTTTACCTCAAAACCTTTTGGGGGTAATTCCCATCCTGTTGGCTCATCAAACATTACCTTGTCTCCATTAGAATTTATGAGTGAGTCTGTTAGTGGATTAAAATCTAATCTCCCTGCAATTGCAATGGCTGCTGTGATTTCCGGTGAGGCAACGAAAGCATGTGTATTAGGATTTCCATCTGCTCGTTTTGCAAAGTTTCTATTGAAAGAATGAACAATGCTATTTTTTGGTGCATTTTTAGGATCACTATACCTTGCCCATTGACCAATACAAGGTCCACAAGCATTAGTGAAAATCTTAGCATCCAATTTTTCAAAAATTGATAAAATACCGTCTCGTTCTGCAGTATAACGAACTTTCTCTGAGCCTGGGTTGATACCTAAATCAGCTTTCATTGTTAAGCCTTTGTCTAATGCTTGCTGAGCTATTGAAGATGCTCGAGATAAATCTTCATAAGATGAGTTTGTACATGAACCAATTAAACCCCACTCCACTTGAAGTGGCCATTCGTTAGAGGTTGCTTTTGTATTCATATTCTTACCTATTTCTGTAGATAAATCTGGTGTAAATGGACCATTTAATAAAGGACCTAGTTCAGATAAATTAATTTCAATTACTTGATCAAAATATTGATCTGGATTTGAATATACTTCAGGATCTGCACTAAGATATTCTTTTACGTTATTTGCTGCATCAGCAACGTCTGCTCTGTCGGTAGCTCTTAAATATCGCTCCATAGATTCGTCATATCCAAAAGTTGATGTTGTAGCCCCAATTTCTGCACCCATATTACAAATTGTTCCTTTGCCAGTACATGACATAGCAGTTGCACCTGGTCCAAAATATTCAACTATCGCACCAGTACCTCCCTTAACCGTTAAGATTTGAGCAACTTTCAAGATTACATCTTTTGGTGCAGTCCAACCAGATAATTTACCTGTTAATTTTACACCTATTAGCTTAGGGAATTTTAATTCCCAAGCCATACCAGCCATTACATCAACAGCATCTGCACCTCCTACTCCAATTGCAATCATACCTAAACCACCAGCATTTACAGTATGTGAATCTGTACCTATCATCATTCCACCAGGGAATGCATAATTTTCAAGAACTACTTGATGAATTATACCTGCACCAGGTTTCCAAAAACCTAAACCATATTTATTAGAAACTGACTCTAAAAAATTAAAAACTTCGCTACTTACAGTATTTGCATGTTTTAAATCATTAGATGCACCATCTTTTGCTTGTATTAAATGATCACAATGTGTAGTTGTAGGAACAGCCACCTTGCTCTTACCAGCTTGCATAAATTGTAACAAAGCCATTTGAGCTGTAGCATCTTGTAAGGCTATTCTATCCGGAGCAAAATCTACATAATCTTTTCCCCTGACATATGCTTTATTTGATTTTCCATCCCATAAATGAGAATATAATATTTTCTCAGCAAGGGTTAAAGGTTTACCTGTAATTTCTCTAGCAGCATCAACACGTTCTTTAATGTTGCTGTAAACCCTTTCAATCATATCTATATCAAATGCCATAAAAAGTATTTTTTCTGTTTATTTAAGTATCGCAAAACTAAGGATTTTGAATGATATTTAAAAAATAAACAACAAATAGGTTTGATTAAAAGAATAATAATGTAAAAAAGTGAGATTACTAAGAATACCTTAAAAAAAATAACTTTATAAAGGTTTATTTTATGAATACGATAAAAAAAGCAGACCAATAAGCCGGATTCTGTTCTCATAGTAGAGTCTTATCATTTATCTAGTTCTAAAATTACTCTTAGAATCGATCTGCCTACCCCTTAGAATCGGGCGAGTAACCCTCAAACTCTAATGTACATGACATTGCACCGCACAGAGTTTACCTGGTTTCACTACAGCCTAACTGTACTTGCTTTCTGTTGCACTTGTCCTCAATTTACATTGGACGGATGTTATCCGC
The DNA here is from genome assembly GCA_905479435.1 of uncultured Flavobacteriaceae bacterium. Lineage (GTDB taxonomy): Bacteria > Bacteroidota > Bacteroidia > Flavobacteriales > Flavobacteriaceae > Polaribacter. Next base: position 7,276 of record CAJQMN010000171.1, read on the forward strand.
TGTGCTACTCTATGGTGTCCGGACTTTCCTCTTTTTAAAACTAATCTATCATATTATGTAAAAAATAAATAGGTTTTTAAAAGCGATAAGATAGGTCTGCTTTATGATTTCAAAAGTACAATCTTTATTTATAATAAAAACCCACTCAAAAAATTGAGTGGGAAAAATTGCTATGAAAAAGATTTTTTGAAGTTTTATAAACTACAAAATTTCGAAATTAGTATTATTTTAAATAATAAAGATGGTTAAGGATCTATTTTATGAAAACATATCTTTTACTTTTTCAAAAAAAGATTTATCAGATTTTTTTGGTGATGGAATAAAATTTTCATCATCTTTCATTTTTTCAAAAAATTGTCTTTGTTCTTTTGTTAATTCTTGTGGGGTCCAAACATTTATATGAATTAAAAAATCTCCTGTACCATATCTTTCAATGCTGGGAAGCCCTTTTCCTTTGAGTCGTAAAATTTTACCTGACTGTGCGCCAGACTCAATTTTAATTTTCACTTTTCCTGTAAGAGTTTGTACCTCTTTACTAACGCCAAGTACCGCCTCAGATAAGTTTATGTACAAATCAAAATGTACATTTGTCCCTTCTCTTTTTAGTGTTTCGTGTTGAATTTCCTCTATCAAAACTAACAAATCACCAGAAATTGAATTTTTACCGGGGGCTTCATTTCCTTTACCCCCAACTTTCAATTGTACACCTTCAGTAACACCAGCGGGTATATTTATAGAAACTGTTTCTTCTTTTGCAATAAGACCTTGAGCATCTGCACCATTAGGCTTGCTAGAAATAATTTCACCGCTACCCTTACAGGCAGAACAAGTAGTGGCTGTTTGCATTCTTCCCAGGATAGTATTGGTTACTCGCATTTGTTGTCCAGTACCATTACAAGAAGGACATGTTTTGTAGGAAACTCCATCTGCTTGAATTTTTCTACGAACTTTAACTTTCTTTTCAACCCCTTTGGCTATCTCTTCAAGCGTAAGTTTTACACGAATACGCATATTAGATCCTTTCACTCTTGCTTGACGTTGACCACCACCGCCAAAGCCTCCGAAACCACCACCAAAACCACTTCCACCAAAAATATCACCAAATTGGCTAAAAATATCATCCATATTCATACCGCCACCACCAAAGCCGCCACCTCCTTGAGCGCCTTCAAAGGCTGCATGACCATATTGATCATATCGTGCTTTTTTGTTTCCATCACTCAAAACTTCATAGGCTTCCGCTGCTTCTTTAAATTTTCCTTCTGCAGAAGTATCATTTGGGTTTTTATCAGGATGATATTTAATAGCCATCTTACGATAAGCTTTTTTAATCTCAGCTGAACTGGCAGATTTGCTAATTCCTAGTGTATCGTAATAATCTTGTTTTGCCATATTATTTTTTATTTTTCCTAAAAGGAGAAGTGATCTATATTTATTTTAATCTATTAAACAAAATGAATAATTTATGATTGTCCAATAACTACTTTAGGGTAGCGTATAATTTTGTCTCCTAACTTATAACCTTTCTCAACAGCATCGATTACCTTACCTTTTAACTTATCTGATGGTGCAGGTATTTGTGTAATAGCTTCATGAATTTCGGCATCAAATACATCACCTTTATTCACTTCAATTTCAGTTAATCCTTTTTGAGTAAGTGTATTTTTAAACTTATCATTAATTAATTGCATTCCTTTTAAAAGCTCTTTGTCTTTTACCTTCTTAATTTCAGTTAAACCTCTGTCAAAATCATCCATGATTGGCAGTAAAGATGTCATAAGCTCTTGACTGGCAGTCTTAAATAATTCTATTCTTTCTTTTGAAGTTCTTTTTTTATAATTCTCAAACTCAGCAAAAAGACGTAAATATTTATCTTTCTCTTGCTGAATAAGTTCCTCAGAAGTTGGTTTAACCTCATCAATGTCTTGATTTTCATTAACTTGAGAGTTATTCTCTGAATCTTTTATTTCTTCTTCTTGTATATTTTCTTTAGTGCTCATTTTATAAAATTGTTAAAATGTTTACATTTTATATTCAATAATTTTGCCAATAAAAAAATAGTGTCAAAGTGACACTATTTTTTTAATATGATATTTAAGATTTTGTGTATTAATCTTCTATTCTTTCAATTTTTGCTCCCAAAGACCTTAAACGATTTTCAATATCTTCATAACCCCTATCAATCTGCTCAATATTATTTATAATACTTGTTCCTTTGGCTGACAATGCTGCAATTAATAAAGATATTCCAGCTCTAATATCTGGTGAGGTCATTTTTGTTGCTTTCAATTGCGATTGACGATTATGGCCTATAACAGTAGCTCTATGGGGATCACATAAAATAACTTTTGCTCCCATATCTATAAGTTTATCTACAAAGAATAAACGGCTTTCAAACATTTTTTGATGTATCAAAACTGTTCCTTTTGCCTGAGTAGCAATAACCAGAACAATACTTAATAAATCAGGTGTAAAGCCAGGCCAAGGAGCATCTGAAACAGTTAGAACGGAACCATCTATATAATTTTGAATCTCATAACTTTCTTGAGAAGGAATATAAATATCATCTCCTTTTTTTTCTAATTGAATTCCTAATTTTTTAAAAACAGATGGAATCTGACCAAGATTTTCCCAACTAACATCTTTAATTGTAAGTTCAGATTGAGTCATTGCTGCTACACCTATCCAACTTCCAATTTCAATCATATCTGGAAGAACTCTGTGCGTACAACCTTTTAAAGAATTCACTCCTTTAATAACTAATAAATTAGAGCCTACACCACTAATATTAGCTCCCATACTATTCAACATTTTAGATAATTGCTGAATGTAGGGTTCACAAGCTGCATTGTATATTTTGGTAGTTCCTTTAGCCAATACAGAAGCCATAATAATATTGGCAGTTCCGGTAACAGAGGCTTCGTCAAGTAACATTTCTGTACCCTTTAATCCTTCAGGAGCTTCTACTCCATAAAAATACTCTTCTTTATTGTATCTAAAGTTTGCTCCTAAACGAATAAAACCCTCAAAATGTGTATCTAGTCTTCTTCTACCTATTTTGTCACCTCCCGGTCTAGGAATATACCCCTTGCCAAAACGTGCCAATAATGGACCAACTATCATAATAGATCCACGTAAAGAACTTCCATCTCGCTTAAAATCTTGAGATTCTAAATACTCTAGATTTATGTTATTTGCTTGAAAAGAGTATGAGTTTTTTCCTAATTTATCGATATTTACTCCTAATTCTCCTAAAATAAAAATTAATTTATTGATGTCTATGATATCAGGAATGTTATGAATAATTACTTTTTCTGGAGTTAATAAAACAGCACATAAAATTTGAAGTGCTTCATTTTTTGCCCCCTGTGGTGTAATGGTTCCATTTAATTTGTGTCCACCCTCTATCTTGAATGAAGCCATATTATCTTTTTCTATTTTTGTGTTGGTAATTTTTACCTTTATTGTTCTTGTGATTAGAACTTCCTTGACCTTGAGAATTTCTTTTTCTGAGAAGATTTTTTATTTCAGACAATACTTCTTCAGTATTTCTAATGTCAATTTTTCCATCAGAAAGTTCATACAGGTGTGAAAATATTACGTCATCTTCAACAGTATCTTTGTTCCAATTTAAAAAACACTTCTTCATATGGTTGGCAATGGAAAATACTAATGCATCTTTCATTTCTCCATCATCCCAAGTTAATGCCAAATCAATCATAATTTGAATATTATTTCCATAAAACCTGTATTTATTAGCAGATTTAGGGTAAGCTAATGGAGTTGGTTTCTCTTGAAGCTCCTCTTTTGAAGGTCTTGGATAAGGAGATTCTGCATCTAATTTAAAATCAGACATAATATAAAGTTGATCCCAAAGCTTATGTTTGAAGTCAGGAACATCTCTTAAATGGGGTTGTAAATTTCCCATCACATCAATAATAGCCAGTGCCATAGTATTGCGTTCTTCTTTTGTTTCTAAAGAAATACAGTGATCCACTAATTTTTGAATGTGCCTTCCATATTCAGGGATAATTAAATGAGGTCTTTCTGCATTATATTCTAAATCGTACTCTATCATATCATTTGGTGTATTGTAATCTAACTTTTGTGCAAATTAAGTATTTATTTTTGGTTTGACTTAAAAAATCATCAACCAATCACTTTCAATTTTGCAAATTGAAGTAATAGTTTCTTTTTACCTACGGTACCAAACTGAATTTCAGCTTTTTTATTAGGACCTGCACCCTCTAAATTTAAAACTTCTCCTCTGCCAAAACGATTGTGTTCTATGATATTTCCTACAACAATTTTATTATCAAATAAATTTGTTTTGGGTTGAGCATGTGCTACTTTTTTTAAATTTTTAGGTGGAGTAAAAACAACTTTGTTTTCTTGTTTTTTTTCAAATTTCTTTCTTTGAATAGGTTTTTGAAAACGAATTTTCTTTGGTGCATCTCCAAATATATCCTCATTTAAAAATCTATTTATTGCAGGTGCTATTTTTTTAGGTGTAATATATTCAAGATATTGTTCATCAATTTCTTCTAAAAATCGACTGGGCTCACAATCTATTAGCTTCCCCCATCGATATCTTGTTTTTGTGTAGGTTAAATACGCAACTTTTTCTGCTCTAGTTAAAGCTACGTAAAACAATCTTCTTTCTTCCTCTAATTCAGATCTAGTATTCATACTCATTGCAGAAGGAAAGAGATTCTCTTCAAGGCCAACAATATAAACATACGGGTATTCTAACCCCTTAGATTGGTGAATACTCATTAAAGAAACCTTTGGTTTGTCATCTTTTTTATCTGCATCTAAATCCGTTGCTAAAGCTACTTCTTCTAAGAATACAGGCAAAGAAGCATCTTCTCCGGTTTCTATTTTATCAGTTATGAAATCTTTAACCCCGTTTAATAATTCTTGAACATTTTCTACTTTACTAATCGCTTCTGGTGTTCCCTCCTTTTCTAAATCTTTGACGAGTTGTGTTTGTTTTACAACCAATTCTGTAATTTCAAAAGCATTCAGTTTTTGAGCATCTATCTGCAAACGCAGTATCATGTTTAAGAAATTCTGAAGTTTAGTTTTTGTGCCAGAATTTAATTTTAAATTTATTTTATCTAAGTGTTTTAACACCTCAAAAATTGATTTTTTATAATGGTTTGCAGCTATAGTAAGCTTGTCTATAGTGGTTGCACCTATTCCTCTTGCTGGATAATTAATAACTCTTTTTAATGCCTCCTCATCATTAGGATTGATAATCATTCTTAAATAAGACAGTAAATCCTTTATTTCTTTTCTGCCATAAAAAGAAATTCCACCATAAATTTTATATGCAATACTTTTTTTTCTCAAGGCATCTTCAATGGCTCTAGATTGAGAGTTTGTTCTATATAATACTGCAAACTGATTATTATGCAGTTGTAAATTCATCTTATAATCAAAAATAGACTGCGCCACAAAACGTCCTTCTTCACCATCTGATATAGAGCACATAACTTTAATTTGTTCTCCTTTGGCATTGGTTGTCCAAACTTCTTTATCTAATTTGGTTTTATTTTTTTCAATAACAGAATTGGCTGCATTTACAATATTTTGGGTAGAACGATAATTCTGTTCTAACTTAAACATTTTAGTATCTGGATAGTCTTTCTGAAAACTCAATATATTTTGAATATTAGCACCTCTAAAGCTATAAATACTCTGCGAATCATCTC
>CAJQMN010000172.1 GCA_905479435.1 uncultured Flavobacteriaceae bacterium
ACACCAAAAATTGGTTTTTTACCCGCATACCTGCGAATAACTTCCTTAAGGATTCCTGCTTCATTAGGAATTCCTGGACCAGGAGATAACATAATCATGTCATAGTTGTCGATGTCTTCTAGTGTAATTTCATCGTTTCTAAAAACTGTAGGAAGTTGATTGGTTATCTTTTCTACCATGTGAACTAGGTTGTAGGTAAACGAATCGTAATTGTCTATAATTAATATCTTCATCTTAAATATTTTCAGCTAAAAGCAATGCTTTTTTTAATGCTGCAAGCTTATTAATAACTTCTTGTAATTCTTTTTCTTCACTTGAGCGGATCACAATTCCTGCACCTGCCTGATAATACAATGTATTTTTCTTGCTTACAAAAGAACGGATGGCTATGGCTAAATTTATAGAACCATCTAGGCCAATAATTCCAACAGCTCCTCCATAAAATCCTCGAGATTGATTCTCATAGGTGTCAATTAATTCCATGGCTTTATATTTTGGTGCACCACTGAGCGTTCCTGCAGGAAAAGTATCTCCTACTATGGTCATAGGATTTCCTTTAATTTCACCCTGAACAGTAGATACCAAATGAATTACGTGACTAAATAGTTGCACTTCTTTAAAGACTTCTACTTTTACATTTGAAGCGTGCTTACTTAAATCATTTCTGGCCAAATCTACCAACATTACATGCTCTGCTGTTTCTTTCTCGTCTTCTGATAATAATTTTCCAAGCTTAATGTCTTGTGCAATATCTCCAGTTCTTCTAAAGGTTCCAGCAATAGGATTAATGGTTGCTTTGCCTTCATTAATTTTAATTTGAGCTTCTGGTGATGAACCCATCAATTTAAAACTTCCGTAATCAAAATAAAATAAATATGGAGATGGGTTTATAGAACGTAAGGCTCTATAAACATTAAATTCGTCTCCTTTAAATTTTTGTTGAAACTGACGAGACAATACCAATTGAAAAACATCTCCTCTTTTACAATGTGACTTGGCTTTAGTAACGTAAGCTTTAAAATCATCATCTGAACAGTTAGAAGATTCTTCTCCAACAATTTCAAAAGACTGAGTATTAAATCCTTGAGCGTCTATAATAGTTTCTATTTCAGAAATTCTTGTTGTTGTGCCCTCCTCTACATTTTCAATAAGGGTCATCTCATCATTAAAATGATTGATTGCAATTATAAAACGATAAAAACCATATTGCATAAATGGTATTGAAGAAGCTGCTTGTTTGGTCTTAAATTTAATTTTTTCAAAATATTGTACACTATCATAAGTTGTGTAGCCGTACAACCCGTTAAATGATTTCAAAGTAGTGTCACAATCTAAGTTAATACTTGAACTAAACTGGGAAAATAACGTGTAAAAGTTGTCCTGAATTTTCTCTTTAAAAATTGTAGCCCCTTTTTGTTTTACAGAAAATTGATGATTTTCTATTTTCATCGATACTACAGGCTCAATACAAATGAAAGAAAAACTCTCCTCTTTGCTATGATAATCTGAGCTTTCTAACAACAGGGTGTTGGCATATAAATCTCTAAACCTGATATATAATCCGACGGGGGTAACGGTGTCTGAAATCCTAGTAGAACTTGTGGTTTTAAATGTAATTTTTTTCACTCTTACTAAATTTTTATAAAAATCTAATTCATTGTTCTTTTACCTTATTGTTGTTCATTCTCAGAACAAAAAAAGGCTTATCATGAGATAAGCCTTTTAGTATATGTTATATACACGATTGGAGTCTCACTTTTCAGTTAAAGAAATTCCACCACCATGTATTTTGTTGTCTTTGCATTAGACTACAAATTTAAACCCTCATTTTTAAAATGACAAGTTTTCTAGCTTCTTTTTTTAAAGCATTTACAATCTGTAAGATTAGAGGGTATAAATATTTAATTATGTTTCATATTTATATCTTTTGATAAAAAAAAACAATAATTGATAACTGAAACATAAGTTTTAATTTATTTAAATAACTTAAAGTAAGTTATTTGCAAAGTAATTGAAACGATTTATAAAATTTTAATTGAAATAAAAAAATATTATGTGTGGAATTGTATGTGCATTTGATTTAAAAGAAAGTTCAGGGAAGTTAAGATCACAAATTTTAGAAATGTCTAAATCTATAAGGCATAGGGGGCCAGACTGGAGCGGTATCTACAGTAATGAAAAAGCTATTTTAGCTCATGAAAGATTAGCCATTGTAGATCCTGCATCCGGAAAACAACCCTTGTTTAGTTTGGACAAAAGCCTTGTTCTTGCAGCAAATGGTGAGATATACAACCACCAAGAACTAAGAGCACAATTTGAAACTTCGTATACGTTTCAAACACAATCAGACTGTGAAGTCATCTTGGCATTATACCAAGAAAAGGGGAGTGCTTTTCTTGACGATTTGAATGGAATTTTTGGATTTGCAATCTATGATTCAAACAAAGATGAATATTTTGTTGCCAGAGATCATATGGGTATTATTCCATTATATATTGGATGGGATAAAAATGGTACTTTTTATGTAGCATCAGAATTAAAAGCTTTAGAGGGGATCTGTAATAAAATTGAAGTATTTCCTCCGGGACATTTTATGTCGAGTAAAGATGGAAAACTTACAAAGTGGTATCAAAGAGATTGGATGGATTTTGAAGCTGTAAAAGAAAACCGCACATCTATAGATGAATTAAAAAATGCACTTGAAGCAGCTGTTCACAGACAATTAATGTCTGATGTCCCATACGGTGTTTTACTTTCCGGAGGCTTAGACTCATCCATTACCTCTGCGGTAGCAAAAAAATATGCACAAAAAAGAATTGAATCTGGTGATACCCAAGAAGCTTGGTGGCCTCAGCTACATTCTTTTTCGATAGGATTAGAAGGATCACCAGATTTGGCTGCTGCTCAAATCGTATCAGACCACATTGGCACTATTCATCATGAAGTAACCTTTACCATCCAAGAAGGGCTAGATGCAATTCGTGATGTTATTTATCATTTAGAAACTTATGATATAACCACTATTAGAGCTTCGACTCCAATGTATTTATTAGCAAGAGTCATTAAATCAATGGGAATAAAAATGGTGTTATCTGGAGAAGGGGCTGATGAAATTTTTGGAGGCTATTTATATTTTCACAAAGCTCCAAATGCTGAAGAATTACACAAAGAAACCGTCAGAAAGCTCGATAAATTATATCAATACGATTGTCTTCGCGCCAACAAAAGTTTAGCTGCTTGGGGTATAGAAGGTCGTGTACCGTTCCTAGACAAAGAATTTATGGATGTTGCCATGAGCATTAACCCACAAGATAAAATGATTAATGGAGAGCGTATGGAGAAATGGGTATTGCGTAAAGCTTTTGAAGAATATCTTCCAGAATCTGTTGCGTGGAGACAAAAAGAACAATTTTCAGATGGAGTTGGCTATAGTTGGATAGATACACTAAAAACATTAGTGGATACCTCTGTATCTGATGAACAAATGCAACAAGCAAAACATCGTTTCCCTATTCAAACTCCAAGAACAAAAGAAGAGTTTTATTACCGAAGTATTTTTGAAGAACATTTCCCATCAGAAACAGCTGCTTTAACGGTGCCATCTGTTCCTTCAATTGCTTGTAGTACGCCAACTGCTTTAGCTTGGGACAAGAGCTTCCAAAATATGAATGAGCCAAGTGGAAGAGCTATTAAAACTGTTCATGAAGATGCCTACTAAGGTTAGCTTTGGATAATTTTTTAAAAACATCAAATAATAACTCCAATAAATGTCTTAAAATAACCTGTTTTAAGACATTTATTTATTTTATTCATTGCCTTTGATATTATAAATCTAAAAGTCCTTATTTAAGCCAATTTAAGATGCCTTTTAGCCATTTTATAGTAATTAACAAATGTTGATAAAACTGAGTGATAATAACGGATTTAGGCTCCAAAAACTCTGTTTTTTTGTAAATTTGAAAATAGGATTTTATCTTTTTTTTATGAGGAATCTTAAGGTTTAAAATATTTAAATTATGAGCGAAGAAAACAAAAAAAATTATGATGCTTCTAGCATTCAGGCTTTAGAAGGAATGGAGCATGTGAGAATGCGACCTTCCATGTATATTGGAGATGTTGGAGTGAGAGGACTTCATCATTTGGTATACGAAGTTGTAGACAACTCCATTGATGAAGCTATGGGTGGATACTGCGACACCATCGATGTGATTATTAATGAAGATAATTCTATTACTACTAAAGATAATGGTCGTGGAATACCGGTAGGAATTCACAAAAAAGAAGGGGTTTCTGCACTGCAAGTTGTAATGACAAAGATTGGAGCTGGTGGTAAATTTGATAAAGATTCTTATAAAGTATCTGGAGGGCTTCACGGGGTTGGAGTTTCTTGTGTAAACGCACTGTCTGAGCATTTAACAGCGACAGTTCATAAAGAGGGTAAAGTTTGGCAACAAGAATACTCTAAAGGGAAAAGTTTATACCCTGTAAAAACCGTTGGTGAAACAGATTTTACTGGAACGATTGTTACCTTTTTACCTGACACTTCAATTTTTACCCAAACTATTGAATACAACTATGAAACTTTAGCAACACGTCTTCGTGAACTTTCTTATTTGAATAAAGGAATTACAATTACGTTAACTGATCATAGAAGAAAAGACGACGAAGGTAATTTTATTAATGAAACTTTTTTCAGTGATGAAGGTCTGCCTGAATTTATTAAATACCTAGACAGTACTCGAGAACAACTAACCTCCAGTATTATTTCCATGGAAGGTGAAAAAAACGGAATTCCTGTTGAAGTTGCTATGGTGTACAATACCTCATATGCTGAAAACCTTCATTCTTATGTAAACAACATAAACACCCATGAAGGAGGAACACACCTATCTGGTTTTAGAAGAGGATTAACAGGCACTTTAAAAAAATATGCAGATAATTCAGGTCTACTAAAGAATGTGAAGTTTGAAATTTCTGGAGATGACTTTAGAGAAGGCCTAACTGCCATTGTCTCTGTTAAGGTTTCTGAACCTCAATTTGAGGGACAAACAAAAACAAAGCTTGGAAATAGAGAAGTTACTTCAGCAGTTTCTCAGGCGGTTTCTGAAATGCTTACAGATTATCTTGAAGAAAACCCAAATGATGCAAAAACAATTGTTCAAAAAGTTATTTTAGCAGCCACTGCGAGACATGCTGCAAGAAAAGCACGCGAAATGGTTCAGCGCAAAACAGTAATGAGTATTGGTGGTTTACCTGGTAAATTATCTGACTGTTCTGAAACCGACCCAGCACAATGTGAAATATTTTTAGTTGAGGGAGATTCTGCGGGGGGTACTGCAAAACAAGGACGTGATAGAAACTTTCAAGCAATTTTACCGTTAAGAGGAAAAATCTTAAATGTTGAAAAAGCAATGCAACACAAAGTTTTTGAAAATGAAGAAATAAAAAATATGTTTACTGCACTTGGGGTAAGTATTGGAACGGAAGAAGATCCTCGAGCTTTAAACTTATCAAAATTGAGATACCATAAAGTTGTGATTATGTGTGATGCCGATGTAGATGGGTCTCACATTGCCACCTTAATACTAACTTTCTTCTTCAGATATATGAGAGAAATGGTAGAGCAAGGGTACATATACATCGCTACTCCTCCTTTATACCTTGTAAAAAAAGGTCAAAAAAGGGAATATGCATGGGATGATAATCAACGAGATTTAATAGCTGCAAAAATGGGAGGGTCTGTTAACATTCAGCGCTACAAAGGTCTTGGAGAAATGAATGCTGAACAATTATGGGATACCACAATGAATCCTGAGTTTAGAACTTTACGACAAGTGACTATTGATAGTTTATCTGAAGCTGACAGAGTGTTTTCGATGCTAATGGGTGACGAAGTTCCACCAAGAAGAGACTTTATAGAGAGAAATGCGAAGTATGCAAATATAGATGCATAAACTCTCAAACAAGAACACATAAAAATTCGATTATAAATATTTTTTTAAATTATAAAAACAAAAGAACATGAAAATTACAGTTGTAGGAGCAGGTGCTGTTGGAGCTAGCTGTGCAGAATATATTGCCATTAAAGACTTTGCTTCTGAAGTTGTATTATTAGATATTAAAGAAGGCTATGCTGAGGGAAAAGCAATGGACTTGATGCAAACCGCTTCTTTAAATGGTTTTGATACAAAAATAACAGGAACAACCAACGATTATTCAAAAACTGCTAATTCAGATATTTGTGTAATTACATCAGGTATTCCAAGAAAACCAGGAATGACAAGAGAGGAGTTAATTGGTATCAATGCTGGTATTGTAAAAACAGTTTCTTCTAACTTAATCAAGCATTCTGAAAACACAATTATCATTGTAGTCTCTAACCCAATGGATACCATGACGTACCTAGTACACAAAACCACTGGAATTCCAAAAAATAGAATTATTGGAATGGGTGGAGCACTCGATTCTGCGCGATTCAAATACAGACTAGCAGAGGCTTTAGAAGCTCCAATTTCTGATGTTGATGGAATGGTTATTGGAGGGCATTCTGACAAAGGAATGGTGCCATTAACAAGATTAGCTACACGTAATTCTGTACCCGTATCAGAATTTATATCAGAGGAACGCTTAGAGCAAGTACTACAGGACACCAAAGTTGGAGGTGCTACGCTAACAGGCTTACTGGGAACTTCTGCTTGGTATGCACCTGGCGCTGCTGTTAGTGGATTGGTTCAAGCAATTGCTTGTGATCAACGAAAAATATTTCCATGTTCTACCCTATTAGATGGAGAATACGGTTTGCATGATTTATGCATTGGAGTTCCTGTTGTATTAGGAAAAAAAGGGATTGAAAAAATTGTGGAAATTCAATTAAGTGACGCTGAAAAAGCACATTTAAAAGAATCTTCAGAAGGTGTTACTAAAACAAATGGATTATTAGCATTATAGACACCCATACTCTTAATAAAAAACCAGCCCAAAGGCTGGTTTTTTTATTCCTAATAAGTAGAGGTTTAATCTTAAGACAATCCAGATATTACACCATTTTTATCAATGGTCATAACTTCTGACGCTGGAACTGGTGGCAAACCGGGCATGCGCATCATTTTTCCTAAAATTGGAATAATAAATTGGGCACCAGCAGCGATTTCAATTTCTCTAACAGTAACCGTAAAACCTTCAGGTCTTCCTATCAATTGTTCATTATCTGAAAAAGATTTTTGTGTTTTTGCCATACAAATAGCAAAATCATTAAATCCTAATCTGTTAATTCTCCTCAAATTTAGCTGTGCTTTTTTACTGTATTCCACTTTTGCGGCTCCGTAGATTTCTTTAGCAATTACTTCAATTTTTTCTGTTACAGGACTTTTCCAGTCATATAATGGTTTGTATTGTGTTGCTTTATTTTCTATAACAGCAACTACAGCTTTTGCCAATTCTTTGGTACCTTCTCCTCCTTTTGCCCATCCCTCAGACAAAACCGCATGAACACCTAAACTTTGACATTTTTCGATCACAAAAGCAACCTCCTCATCAGTATCAGAAACGAATGAATTAACAGCTACCACTGGCTCTATATTATACTTTCTAATATTTTCTATATGCTTCTCTAGATTTTTGAAACCTGCTGTTACTGCCACTAAATTTTGCACATTATAATCCTCTTTCTTTACACCTCCATGATGACGTAATGCTCTAATCGTGGCTACTAAAACCACACATTTTGGGTTTAAATTTGCAAAAGCCGACTTAATATTCAAGAACTTTTCGGCACCTAAATCTGCACCAAAACCAGCTTCGGTAACCACGTAATTAGACAAAGACAAGCCCATTTTAGTTGCAATAATTGTATTTGTTCCTTGTGCTATATTTGCGAAGGGACCCCCGTGAATGATTGCTGGGTTTTCTTCTAGGGTCTGAACCAAATTTGGCTTTATAGCATCTTTTAATAAAATTGCCATGGCATTTTCTGCCTTTAGATCTCTTGCAAACACAGGTTTTTTGTCATAAGTAAATCCTATAAAAATATCACCTAAACGTTGCTTTAAATTGTCAAAATCTGTTGCCATACAAAGAATTGCCATTACCTCTGAAGCTGGCGTAATATTAAAACCGTCTTGTCTTGGCACTCCATTTGCTGTTCCCCCCAAACCAATAGTAATATCTCTTAACGCTCTATCGTTCATATCTATTACTCTTTTCCAAAGTATAGTTCTAGGGTCTATGTTTAAGTTTGAAACTTTATTTTGAATGTTATTATCAATTAATGCAGACAACAAATTATTTGCTTTTTCAATTGCATTAAAATCTCCTGTGAAATGTAAATTAATATCTTCCATAGGCACTACCTGAGAATATCCACCTCCTGCAGCACCACCTTTAATGCCAAAAACAGGCCCTAAAGAGGGCTCTCTTAACACAACTGTAGCTTGTTTTCCAATCTTATTCAAGCCTTCTGAAAGACCAATTGAAATCGTTGTTTTCCCCTCACCTGCGGGTGTTGGGGTTAAGGCGGTTACCAATATTAAGTTATTCTCTGCTGCTTTAACTTCATCTATGAGGTGTAATGGTAATTTTGCCTTATACTTTCCATACATTTCAATAGCATCCTCTTTTACCCCTATTTTTTTGGCAATCTTAGTAATGTGGGCTAACTTCTTAGCCTGTGCAATTTCGATATCAGATAGATGGCTCATAGTTTAAGTTTTTTCTGTTGATAGTTGTTTATCACTCTTAAAATGCGAGTAAATATACATAATTTCATTAGGCTAATCTT
>CAJQMN010000173.1 GCA_905479435.1 uncultured Flavobacteriaceae bacterium
ACTGAAGGTGCCACGGTTTCTTTTTTAGGAACAACATGGGAACATCCAGACACTTTATATTCCTATGCCTTGTCCTTTTCATTCTTAGTGGTTGCTTTTATGTCACCAATTCTTTCAGCTATTGCTGATTACACAGGGAATAAAAAACGTTTTCTTCAAATTTTTTGCTGGATAGGCTCTTTATCCGTTATGTCCTTGTATTTTTTTGATGGAATTGACACGGTTTGGATAGGTATTGTTTTTACTATTCTTGCAAGTATAGGTTTCTGGTCTAGTATCGTTTTTTACAATGCTTATCTTCCAGAGGTTGCTTTTCCTGAAGATCAAGATAGGGTGAGTGCTAAAGGGTTTATTTTAGGGTATTTAGGTTCTGTAATCTTATTAGTAATAAATTTAGGAATGATATTGAAACCAGAATTATTAGGAATTACATCTGGTACTGCATCACAAATATCATTTGTTATGGTTGGTTTATGGTGGTTAGGTTTTGCACAAATCACTTTTAGAAGGCTACCCAATAATATTTTTGATAAAAAACCAGAAAAAGATTACATATGGAAAGGGTTTAAAGAGTTAAAAATTGTTGGAAATGAAATTAAAAATTATCCAACATTAAAAAGGTTTCTTTATGCTTTTTTCTCCTTAAGTGTTGGAGTTCAAACCATCATATTATTGGCTACAATATTTGGTTCAACTGAATTAGGTCTTGGAACAGTTAATTTAATCATTACAGTTTTATTAATTCAAATAGTTGCTATTTTTGGGGCTTGGTTTTTTTCCAAGCTTTCTGAGCGTTATGGAAACTTTAAAGCATTAAAAGTTACAGTTTTAATATGGGTGCTTGTATGTTTAGCAGCATTCAATCTTCACAAAGAATTACCAAATGTAGATGTTCTTTTTTACGGTTTAGGCGGTATTTTAGGCTTAGTTTTAGGAGCTATTCAATCGTTAACCCGTTCAACGTATTCTAAACTGTTACCAGAAACAGAGGATCATGCCACTTATTTTAGTTTTTATGATGTTACTGAAAAAATTGCTATTGTTTTAGGAACTTTTGTCTATGGTTTATTATATGCGTTAACCGATTCTATGCAATGGAGTGTTTTATGTTTGGCAATTTTTTTCATCCTATCATTTATTCTTTTGAATACACTCAAGGAAACCAAGTTTGTAAAGTAATTTTTTATAATAAAAAAACGCTGCAGAAAACTGCAACGTTTTTAAGAATTATGTTTTTATATTATTGTACTTCAACACCTTGAAAAGTTATATTATAATCTTCTTCACCTCCTGTAGTAGAACCAAATTGATTAGAATCATCAGCGCTATCTGGCTCATGAACTAAAATAATTTGTAAATTTCCAGAACCTGCTGATGCTGTAGTCCAAGTTGTAGAAACCCCTAGACGAGTTCCATTAGCTCCAGCAAGATCACTAGCATCTCTAATCATACCCATACCAAGACTATTATTGTATTTGAAAAAGTGCTCGTCTCCTTCTGGGATAATGTCATCGTTTAAAATATCATCAACATCACTAGGATCACTTTCATTAGTAATTTCTAGATCCAATGAATAAGACTGTCCTGCTGTGAATGTACCATTAACAGTATTAGTAAAAGCCCCTTCTTGTCCGTCAGGTGCTATGTTTTTCATTACTACTACATCTGCAGAATTAGCATTATTGGTAAAGGTTAACGTTACGTTAGTAATTAATTCTACTTCGTTAACTGGATCTGGGTTATCGTCATCATTGTTACATGATGTAATTAGAGTTATGCAAAAAATTGCTGCAATAAAAAATTTACTAGTTTTAATAAAATTTAAATAATTAGTGTTCATTGTTTTAATATTTAGTTTATTGGTATTCATAATTGTTTTTGATTAATAATTAAGTTTTAATTGTAAAATGATATTTCTTCCTAATTCATCAGCAAAATATCGTAAGCTGTTTAAATAATTCCTGTAGGAGGTGTCAAATACATTATTTACTCCTAATCCAATATTTAAGCTTGTTTTTTTACTCATTTTAAGGGTTAATTCACTGTAAAAATGTATAAGATGAAACCCTTGAGGTGGTGAACTAATATCTATTTCAAATCGCTCTCCAGTAAATTGATCAAGTACTTCATAGTTGAAATTCGGAAATTCTTTTTGTTCAAAAAATAATTCTGATTTTAAACTTGCAGAAAAATTTAACCAATCTTCATTTTTATACATGATTTGATTTACAGAATTAAATGCTGGGATATTTATCAATGGCAAATCAGTTTTTATGTCAACTCCTTTGATTAAAGAGGACTTATTTTGCCATTCAAAATTTTTTGTTATTTCAAATGTAACATTCGTATCAATACCAAATAATTCAGCATTAGTTTGTTTGTATAACCAAAGACCAAAAGCCCCTCTGTTATCTAAATTATCCTCAAAAGGTCTCAGGAAGATATAATCTTTAATTCTATTGTAAAATACTTCGACTAAAAGGTTAAATCTTGAATTATTGTAAGAATATGATGAAGCTATTCTATTTGCGATCTCTTTATTGAACCTAATATCTCCAATTTCAATTCTTGCAAGAGCATGGTGCAAACCATCACTAAATAATTCAGAGGCATTTGGCGGTCTGCTTCCCAAACTGTAATTTAGAATGATTTGACTATGTTCATCTATCGTATATTTTCCACCAAAAGATGCAGAAATATTATGATAATCAAATTTAGGGTTAGTTAAAAATTGAGTTGGAAATTCATCTATAATTAGGTTTGAAAAAATTTCATCATATCCGCTCTCTTCCCATCGTGATTTTAGATAAAACTTTTTTGCTTCTATTCTATTGAAATCGTAGCGTATACCAGCATCAACGGTTAAATCATCATCTATTTGCCATTCTGAAGTTGTATATATGCCAAAATCATATTTGTTATAATCTGGGATTAAACGTCTAACTCCTGTGTCGGGGTTTGCAAAATTATCCTGATAACGCCCTAAAAACCCAAAATTCACTCGCTGCTCTAAATTAGAATCTAAACTCACATCAGCTAGAATAGTATGGGTTTGTAAAATTAAATCAACAGCAGGAATATTTCTTCTGTCTCCAATTCTAACATCAAATTCTTTACGTCTATTATTTTGATAATCATATTGTAAATTAATTTTACCAAAATTTTCAAAACGCTTATAATAGTTAGCTTTTATTAAATGATGTTTAATGTCTTGTTTAGGAACATTAATGGAAGTGTTAAAGTCTTCAATTACAATAGGTTGGCTTGAGTTAATCGCACGTCTAAAATCAAAAAGATTACCAATATGGGATGTTCTTAGGATTCCAATTTCATTATCTAAATAACTATAATATAGTTCATAACCCGATTCAAATTTGTTTTTACCAAATCTAACAGCTGCACTCTTAGATTCTAATCCAGTATTTGTTAAGTTATAATCTGGTGATTTAAAATCTCCATTTCTTTTGTAGGATGCCTGAAAATTTGCAAACCAACCTGAACTATAATTTTTATTTAGACTAGAGGTAATGTTATAGCCACGTCCATTTGTTTGCCCTCCAATAATCGTTTTGCCAAATAAGGTGTCACTTTTAATAATTCTACTAGGCCTTAATATAATTACACCTCCAATAGCGTCACCACCATATTGCAATACACCAGAACCCTTAATTACAGCTATTTGATTAACACTATTTATATCTATATTGGGGGCATGATCTATACCCCATTCTTGATCATGTAAGCGAACATTGTTAGATACGATTAAAATTCTACTACTGTGTAAGCCATTTATTACAGGTTTAACAATAGTATTTCCCGTATTGATAGACGAAACACCAGGAATTTCTTTAATAGCATCTCCTAAACTTAAAGCACTGTAACGCTCAATGATTTCGTTATCAATAATGGTTTCTTGAGCTGTATTAGTTTTTTTATCAACTTTAGCATTTATATTTACCTCAGTCAATTCTTCAATATGATGCTCTAGTTTAATGTTTAAAAATGATGTTTCATCAAGATTTACAGAAATAACTTTTGAGTCGCATGAAACATGAGAGACAACAACCTTAAATTTAGATGAACAAATATTTTTAAAAATAAAGTCGCCCTTATTATCAGTAACCGTATAGATATCTGAACCTTCAATTTTCAAGGTAGCACCTTGAATAGTAGACCCATCGTGAAAATCTTTTACGTTCCCTTTAAGTTCAAGGATACAATTTTGACTTATGATTATGCTTGTAAAGCATAACATCAAGTAAGTCAAATAATATTTTTTTGACATTAGCTTTTTATTTTTAACTTTTTTATTTGGTATTTAAGAAAAGTTAAAAAAAGGTGGACCCCTTAAAGGGAAGGATAATTCTATATGATTAAAAAGAAATTGATAATTTTTGGTGTTTTTAAAATTAATTTTCTCTTCTATGAAAGAAAATAATTTATTTGGAATGGTCGCAAATGTTTTAATTTGAAGATGACATAGTTCACAATTATAATCGATTTGATGTAAGTGGTTTTCTTCTTGTAAAGAACAAATGATTTGTTCGTGTTTTTCAAAAGCATGAACCATTTCAATACTAGAGGGAAGGACTAGTAGTAAAATCAAAAATATGACGTTATGTTTTCTAATTTTTTCTATGATTTCTTTTTTTACGAATTTTCATATTCAATACTTCAACACCCAAAGAAAAAGCAATTGCGAAATATAAGTATCCTTTTGGAATTACGCCAACAGATTGTTTAAAAATTTCTAAATGTGACAAATGAGCTCCTTCTGCGATCAGCATAAAACCAATAAGTATTAAAAATGAAAGTGCTAACATTTGTATGGTTGGATTATTATTAACAAATATACTAACAGTATTTGCAAAAACCATCATTATAATCATAGAAATTAGTACTGCGATTATCATAATGGTAAGAGCGCCATCTATACCATTAGTCATTCCTACTGCGGTAAGAATAGAGTCAAAAGAGAAAACGATATCAATTAAAATTATTTGAATGATGATATTTGAAAATGTGTTCTTTTTCTTTGATGTATTAGAATTATCATTGATTGAACTTTGTTCCATTTTATGATGTATCTCTTTAGTGCTCTTATACAACAAAAATAAACCACCAAGAAATAAAATAAAGCTTTGACCTGTAAATGCAGCTTGTAACCATGAGTTTTGAATGGTCCAAAAAGGTTCTTTTAAGGCAATTAAATAAGAGACACTAAAAAGTAATAGAATACGTGTAATCATAGCTAAAGCAAGCCCTAGTAAAGTTGCTTTCTTTTGTTGTGCTTTGGGTAATTTATTTGCAGAAATAGAGATGAATATAATATTGTCTATTCCTAAAATAATTTCTAAAAAAGTTAGAGTTAATAGTGCAACCCAAGTATCTATTTGAAAAAATAATTCCATGATTTACTTTATTTTATATACTGTACCTTTTTGTTTAAATTCTGAAAATCCAATTTTAGCAGTAAAATCATAAGAAGAATCTGATAACTTATTAATTTGAACAAATATGGGGTCTTTGTCGAGTTCTGTTTTAGGAGATTTCATTTTTAATGTGTAAAAGAAATTATTTTTCCATTTGATATAAAGCGTGTCAATAATTTTATTCTCCCTTTTAAAAACACCTGAATCGGTTGATATTTCAGTATATTTAACATACTCTTCAACTTGTAAACTATCAACTCTAGTAACAATAGTTTTACTATATCCTTTTCCTGCAGGAATTTCAAAAACACCCAATTTAAATCTTTCAGCATTATTCGCTTTTTTTGAGCTACATGACGATAGAAAAAAAACAATAATTAATATTGAAAATAGTGTTGTAATTTTAAAACTATAATTATTCTTCATTAGATTCCTGTGTAGTTTGAGGGTGTTATTGCTTTTAATTCATTTTTAATATCATCAGAAATATCTAAATTTTCGATAAAATTAGCAATAGACTGCTGATTTATACTTTCGTTAGTTCTAGTCAGACCTTTTAAAGCTTCGTATGGATTAGGGTAGCCCTCACGTCTCAAAATTGTTTGAATTGCCTCAGCAACAACTGCCCAGTTGTTATCTAATTCTTCTTGAAATTTACTTTCATTCAACAATAACTTATTTAAACCCTTTAATGTTGAAGCAAACGCTATCAAGGTATGACCAAATGGAACACCTACATTTCTTAAAACTGTGCTATCAGTTAAATCACGTTGCATTCTAGACACGGGAAGTTTGCTTGAAAGGTGCTCAAAAATTGCATTAGCAATTCCTAAATTCCCTTCAGAGTTTTCAAAATCTATAGGGTTTACTTTATGAGGCATAGCTGACGATCCTATTTCTCCTTTTTTAATTTTTTGTTTAAAATAATCCATAGCAACATAGGTCCAAATGTCTCTATCCAAATCAATCAATATGGTATTTATTCTTTTTAATCCATCAAATAAAGACGCCATATGATCGTAGTGTTCAATTTGAGTTGTTGGAAAAGAATGGTGAAGACCTAATACTTTATTTACGAAATTGGAACCAAATGCTTTCCAATCAATCAAAGGATAAGCCACTTTATGTGCATTGAAATTACCTGTAGCCCCTCCAAATTTAGCAGCATTAGGAATTTGGGTAATAAATTTTAATTGTTCTTCTATTCTTACAATAAATACCTCAATTTCTTTACCTAATCGAGTAGGTGAAGCTGGTTGGCCATGAGTTCTCGCCAACATTGAAATTTCTGCCCAGTCTTTAGAAAGTTCTTTTAATCGATTTAACACCTTTGCTAATTCTACTGAATAAACGTCGTTGATAGCATCTTTTATTGATAATGGGATAGCAGTATTATTGATGTCTTGAGATGTTAGTCCGAAGTGAATAAATTCTTTATATTTTTCCAGGCCCAATAAGTCAAATTTTTCTTTTATAAAATATTCAACAGCTTTTACATCATGATTCGTTACTTTCTCAATATCCTTAATTTTTTGAGCATCTTCTGAAGAAAAATTTTTGTAAACTTTTTTTAATTCAGGAAATATAGTTTTATCAAAACCACTAAGTTGTGGAAGAGGAACATCACATAGGGCAATAAAATATTTTATTTCTACTAAAACTCTGTATTTTATGAGTGCTTCCTCAGAAAAATAATTTGCTAGTTGTGTTACTTTATTTCGATATCTCCCATCAATAGGAGAAATGGCATTTAATTGTGTAATATTCATTTTTTATAGTTGAGTTCAACAAAAGCAAAAATACTCAATTCCTTAGATTTAGTGTATGCTTTTTTAATGTTTTTATAGAGGCTCTAAATGAAGTTTAAATGCATAATTATAATGGTGTTTAGTTCATGTATAAGCTAAGTTTAAAAATAATCAGAATAGGATACTCTAGAAATTTTGATATCACAATAATATTTTAAACTGTTTTTTGTAGTTCACTTACTTTGATAAAAAATAAATTAAATCAAATCTGTATATTTACTTTATGATGAATCATAAGTTGCTAAATACCAAATTACTCACTGTATTTATTTTTTTATTTTCTTTTTACTTAGGGTCACTAGAGGTTAATGCTCAAAAGATTAATCAGTTTACAAAAGATAATAAAAGAACAGGGGTTTGGAAAAAGTACTATTCAAATAAGCGAATTCGTTATGTGGGATCTTTTTTAAATGGTAAAGAAATAGGAGTATTTAAATACTATGATATTACTACATCTAAACATCCAACAATCATAAAAGAATTTTCTTCAATTTCAGACTCTGCAAAAGTTAGTTATTACAATTTAGACGGTAAGTTAAGAACTAAAGGAACAATGTTAAAAAAGAGAAGGATAGGGAAGTGGGTTTATTTTTTCCCTAATGGTGCTATTTTTTCTGAAGAGTTTTATACAAATGGGAAATTGGAAGGTAAATTAAAAAATTATTATAAGAATGGTAATGTTTTAGAGATTACCCAATATAGTAATGGGTTGAAAAATGGTGTTTCTAATAAATTTTCAGACCAAGAAGTTTTAATAGAAAAAGTGAATTACAAGAATGACATTCTTGACGGCAAGGCGATGTATTTTGAACTAAATGGAGATTTAAAAGAAGAGGGGGTCTACAAAGATGGTAAAAGGATAGGAAAGTGGGAATTCTATATTGGAGGAAAAAAAGTATCTAAAAAAGAGAAAAAAGAAGTAAATAAATTCAATAAGAACTCTATTAACAAGAACTAATCTATTTACCTTGGGTATTAATTAAACGATATACTTATTTTCTAAATAAAGTTAAACAGCATTTTTGTAGATTTGTCTACGAATTAGATTTTATTTCATGAAACGAGTAATAGTAGGGCTTTCTGGCGGTGTAGATAGTAGTGTTACAGCCTATTTATTAAAAGAACAAGGGTACGAAGTTATTGGTCTTTTTATGAAAAATTGGCATGATGATTCTGTTACTATTTCTAATGAATGTCCATGGTTAGAGGATAGTAATGATGCGCTTCTTGTTGCTGAAAAATTAGGGATTCCTTTTCAAGTAGTTGATTTAAGTGAACAATACAAAGAACGTATTGTTGATTATATGTTTGGTGAATACGAAAAAGGGAGAACTCCAAATCCTGATATTTTGTGCAATAGAGAAATAAAATTTGATGTTTTTATGGACATAGCTCTAGATCTTGGAGCAGATTTTGTTGCTACAGGTCATTATTGCAGAAAAGGAGAGGAGATTATAGATGGAAAATCGATTTATAAACTATTGGCAGGAAAAGACAGTAATAAAGATCAATCTTATTTTTTGTGTCAATTGTCTCAAAAACAGTTGTCTAAAGCGCTTTTTCCTATTGGGGAATTAACAAAACCTAAGGTGAGAGAAATAGCAAAAAAAGCAGATTTAATTACAGCGGAGAAAAAAGATTCTCAAGGTTTATGTTTTATAGGTAAAGTTCGTTTACCTGAATTTTTACAACAAAAACTTCAAACTAAAGAAGGTGAAATTGTACAAGTTCCTAATTCAGCTGATCTATATCAAAGAGAACTCCCCAATTTTAATTCTAAAGCAGAAGAGTTAGATTTTTTTGCAACTAAATTCCAATATAACAAACAAGATGGGAAAGTTGTTGGAAAACACTTAGGGGCTCATTATTTTACGAAAGGACAGCGGAAAGGTCTAGCAGTTGGAGGAACCAAAGAACCATTATTTGTTATTGAAACTGATGTGCGTGAGAATGTTATTTATGCAGGTGAAGGAAAAAACCACAAAGGATTGTATCGAAGTGTTTTATTTGTTTCTAATGAAGAAGAGCACTGGATTCGTGAAGATCTCAAGCTAAAAA
>CAJQMN010000174.1 GCA_905479435.1 uncultured Flavobacteriaceae bacterium
CAATTGGCGTCTAAGTCAAACAATCATTTTGGAATAAAATGTCATACGGGTTGGAAAGGAGCTAAAGTTTATCATGATGATGATGAAAAAGGAGAATGTTTTAGGAAATATAAATATGTTGAAAGTTCTTATGAAGATCATTCTCAATTTCTCAGTGGAAGAAGACGCTACGCAAGTTTGTTTACATTAAGAAAAACAGATTACAAAGGTTGGTCTAAAGGGCTTAAAAAAGCAGGCTATGCAACTGATAAAAATTATCCCAAAAAACTCATTAAAATTATTGAGACTTATGAGTTGTATGAATTTGATAAGATTCGTGAAAAAGATTTGAAGCGAGTAAAAAAGGGAACTTCAAAAACACAACGTAAGCCAAAAATTAAAACAAAAAAAAGACCAAAAAAATATTACCAAGTAAAAAAAGGGGACACATTATATTCAATTGCTAGAAAACATGAAACTACAGTTGCTAATTTGAAAAAAGTAAATGCTTTAACTAGCAATACCCTTTCTATTGGGCAAAAACTCCGTATTAACTAAAAGTCTACAACTTTATTTAATTGTTTAACCAAATTTAAAAAAAGTGTATTGTTAATCTAAAATAGATGTAAATGAAAATTATTAAACCTGTTAATGGAAAACATCCTCAAATATCAAACGATTGTTTTATTGCTGAAAACGCCACAATTGTTGGGGAGGTTTTTATTGGAAAGCAATGTAGTGTTTGGTTCAATACTGTAATTAGAGGAGATGTTCATTTTATAAAAATTGGGAATAAGGTAAATATTCAAGATGGTACAGTAATTCATGCTACATTTCAAAAATCACCAACTACAATTGGAAACAACGTTTCAATAGGTCATAACGCGATTGTTCATGGATGTACAATCCATGATAATGTATTAATAGGGATGGGAAGTATTGTTATGGACGACTGTGTGATAGAGAGTAATTCTATTATCGCTGCAGGAGCAGTTGTTACAAAAAACACATATGTAGAGAGTGGGTCTATTTATGCTGGAGTTCCCGCTAAAAAAATCAAAAATATTTCTAAAGAGTTGATTTCTGGTGAAATTGATAGAATTGCAAACAACTATGTAGAATATTCTAGCTGGTTTAAGGAATAAATATTTTAATATGATTCTAAACGATCAACTGAACTATTTGTAAAATTAATAGGCTATAAAATCAGAAAAAGTTTACATTTGAATTTATTATATTGAGCAATTAACAATTTGTCCATGAAAAATATACTGTTTTTACTTTTATTTGTCTTTAATTATTCATTTGGTCAGAAAGCACCTGAGGTAGACTTGTCAAACCCTAGAGCTACTGTGTACACTCATATGTATTTTTTACAGACGACCTCTTATCAACCGATTGAAGCTGCAAAAACCATTTATGGATTAGATGAAAAAGAGGCTGTAGAAGCAGTTGTTAAGCTCAAAAGAATATTGGATGGAAAAGGATTAAGAATAGATTTTAATAGAATTTCTAGCGATTCTATGTTTACAGATACGATATCTTTTGTAGCCCAACACAAACTCATCTTATTTCCAGAACGTATGCCATTAGTATCTTTAGAGAAGTATGGTGAGTCTTGGTATTACTCAACAGAAACTATTCAAAATCTAGATGTTTTATATGCAGAAATATTCCCATGGTATATTGAGAGAATTCAAAATAGTATTCCGGGAGCTGGGCATAAAAAAATATTCTCTATTGAGATTTGGCAGTATATTTCTTTTTTACTTTTAATTGCACTTGCTTTTGTTGTGTTTTTAATTGCGAAGCAACTGGCATTTTTATTTTTAAAGAGAATTTTATACAAATACATTAAAAATAGTGATGAAGTTAATGAAACTTTAAAAAAATTAGCCCATCCAATAAGTCTATTGATTGCCATTGAATTATTAGACATGGTTTTCCCTTCATTACAATTTGGATTAGAAATTAATACATGGATATTTTTAGGTATTAATATAGCATCCACCGTTTTCTGGATTTATGTATTCCTAAAATTGGCTCAAGTTTTTATAAGTTTTTATCAGCAATATACTCAGAAAACAGAAGGTAAATTAGATGATCAGCTGACGCCTATTTTAAGAAATTTCTCAACAGTTATTATTTTTATTATTGGAGCTTTTAAAGTGCTTCTGCTTTTTGGTGTTGATGCTGCTACGATTTTGGCAGGTGCTTCAATTGGAGGTTTAGCATTAGCATTTGCCTCACAAGACACAGTTAAGAATCTTATTGGAACCGTTATGATTTTTGTTGATAAACCATTTCATATTGGGGATTGGATTTCTGCAGGTGAGGTTGTAGGAACTGTTGAAGAGGTTGGATTTAGATCTACTAGGATCAGAGCAGCAGATACTTCGATATTTCAAATTCCTAATAGTAAATTGTCTGAGCTAGTAATAAATAATAGCGGCTTAAGACTATACAGACGATATAATACTCAATTAGGATTGAGATATGATACACCCCCAGAATTGATAGAAGCTTTTGTTAAGGGCGTTCGTGAAATTATTGTTGCACATCCAGATACCAAGTCAGATTCTTACAATGTAGAATTTACAGGATTTGGCGATTCTGCTTTATTAATAATGATGAATATGTATTTAGAAGATTTAGCATGGTCTAGTGAACAAAAATCAAGACATCAAATTCATATTGCTATTGTTAAGTTAGCAAAAGAACTTGGAGTTGATTTTGCATTTCCATCAACAACAGTAATGATTGAGCAGTTTCCTGAAAAAAAATCTACTGAACTTCATTATGACAATGATGAGAAAAGAATTGATGATGTAATTAACAAAGTGGTTTCAGATTTTAAAGCAGTTGTTAAAGAGTAATTAAAGAAGTGTTATGGTTTCTTAGGAGGCATCGGTCCTCGAAGATGAACAATCAATCCATTTAAAAAGTTACGTAAAATTTGATCTCCACATTCCATATATTTTGGATGATCTTCCTTTCTAAAAAAAGCGCCTAATTCGCTTTTAGAAACCTTAAAATCTACAAGTTTACAGATCTCCACAATATCATGATCACGAAGTTTGTGAGCTACTCTTAATTTTTTAAAAATATCATTATTTGTTAATCCCATAGGATAAAGATACTCGTTTTTAATTGACTACGTTAAAAATGGCCCATGCATATAATGCAAATCTAACGAAACGAAACAGACCGAATAAAACAACTCCTTTTAAGGGATATTTTATCATTCCTGCAGCTACACATGTGATTGAAAAGGGCACAGGTAGAAGGGCTCCAATAAGAATTAAAAAACCACCCCATTTCCCGGTATTTTTTAAATGCTTTGCCATCTTTACTTCTAGATAATTTTTTACAGTAGTTATTTTTTGAATTGTTTTTCCAATAAAATAAGATAATATTCCACCAATGTAAGAAAGTGTTGCTAAGATGGATAAGTTTAAAATGGGTGTAGCTGTTTTTTTTGACCAAGCAATAAAAATTTCTGGTGGAATCAAACCTAATAATGTTTCAGATATAAAAAAAACAATAAGAACACCTGTTCTTGAAAAGGTTTGAGTGAGAAACTCCAATCCGTCATCAATTGTAAACACATATTCGTTTACCAAATACAATCCAAAAATGATTAGAATAAGTGGAATTGCAGAGTTCTTTAAACTGTTACCAATAAAAGTATAAAAACCAGTATATCTGTAATATTGGTGTAGTAATTTTGTTTTTGATTTTCTTTTCTTCATAGCCAATGGGACTACAAAAATAAGAAGTAAAAGTCTCTTCTAAAATACAAAACAAAATAATTAACTTTTCTTTATACTTTAGCTTGTAAAATAACCAATATGAATATTACTAAGGCAGTTGAAATTTTTTTTAAGAAATTCTTGCCCTCTCCTTTTACAATTGCTGTTCTTTTAACTCTGTTAACTATTCTCTTGGCTTTAATTTTTACAAAACCAAGTATGATAGGCTTTGGGGATTATGCTATAGAGATATTACAATTCTGGGAAAAGGGAATTTGGTCTAGCAGTTTATTAGAGTTTGCGTATCAAATGATGTTAATTTTAGTTTTAGGGCATGTTTTGGTATTGAGTAAGCCTGTTAGTAATTTGATAATGAAAATTACCAGGTACTGTACAGATACAGCTACAAGTGCAGCTATTGTTGCCAGTTTAACCATGTTAGTTGCTTTTTTTAATTGGGGGTTAGGACTCATTTTTGGGGCTTTATTAGCTCGTAAAATCGCAGAGCATGCTCAACAAAATAATCTAAAATTAAATTACCCTATCGTTGGTGCTTCAGGATATATGGGGATGATGGTTTGGCATGGAGGAATCTCCGGTTCTGCTCCAATTAAAATAAATGAAGTAGGACATCTGTCTAATATCATGAACAATAGTTCTTTTGAGTTTATGCATAAAGTTCCTTCAGCTATAGATTTTAGTCAAACAATCTTCAGTTTTTCTAACCTATTAATTTTTGCAATAGTAGTTTTGGTGATTAGTGGAATGTTTTATGTTTTGGGTAAAAATTCTCAGCCTACAGAAATTAACCTTTCACAGTATAAAATGCATCAAGAAGAAAAACCATTACTAAAAACAGATCGGTTAGACAACTCAAAAATTTTAGCTACTATTTTTGGAGTACTAATACTCATAACTTTTTTTTCTCGCTACTTTGATGCGATAAAAGTTTTAAAAATTACCCCAAATCTCATCAATTTTTTAATGTTAGGCTTAGGGATTTTATTTCATGGTAGTTTCAAGAATTTTACTAGCGCAGTGGTAGAATCTATAACAGATATTTCAGGTATTCTAATTCAGTTTCCTCTGTATTTTGGAATTATGGGAATTATGAGTTCTAGTGGAATGGTAACTCAAATTTCAGATTTTTTTGTTTCCTTTTCAACTGAAACAACTTTACCAATAGTAACTTTTTTTAGTGCTGGTTTGGTCAATGTTTTTGTGCCAAGTGGAGGAGGGCAATGGGTAATTCAAGGCCCCATAGTTATTGAGTCAGCTTTAAAATTAGGAGTTCCTTTAAATAAAGCAATTATGGCCTTGGCCTATGGTGATCAAATTACTAATATGCTTCAACCTTTTTGGGCATTACCACTTTTAGGCATCACAAAATTAAAAGCGAAAGAGATATTACCCTACACGCTATTTGCCATGTTTGTAGGGAGTGTAATATATATTTTTGGTATTCTATTATTTTAAATTAATGATTTGGCTTTCAGAAAAAATAGAATTTCCATCGTATCAATCAACACGTAAAGATGGTGTTATTGCTTTAGGAGGCGATCTAAGCCCTGAACGATTAATTTATGCCTACCAACATGGTATTTTTCCATGGTATTCCGAAAACGAACCTATCGTTTGGTATTGTCCGATTAAAAGGATGGTTTTATTTCCCGAGGATTTAAAAGTTTCTAAATCAATGAAAAATATCCTTAAAAAAGATAAATTTATAATTACTGAAAATGAAGCTTTTGAAGAAGTTATTTTTCAATGTAAAAATATAGCTCGTAAAGATGGTTTTGGAACTTGGATTACAGATGAAATGGAGCAAGCCTATATAAAGCTTTTTAAAAAAGGTCTTGCAAAGTCAATTGAAGTTTGGTTGCCAAATAAAGATTTAAGTGAAAATGGGAAAGATCAAAAGGTTCTTGTAGGAGGATTATATGGACTTGAAATTGGAAATGTATTTTGTGGTGAAAGTATGTTTTCTAAAGTTTCAAATGCTTCAAAAGTTGCATTTATTCATTTGGTTCAATCCAATGTGTATAAATTAATTGATTGCCAGGTATATAACAATCATTTGGAAACCTTAGGAGCAAAAGAGATTATGAGAGATAAATTTTTAACTTTACTAAAAAAAATGAGATAAATCTTCAAAAAGATGTGATGAAGAACTCAATTAAAAAACAATAAAGAAACATCGTAACTTTACATTTAATTCTAGGAACCTAAAGATGAATATAGAAAACGCACAACAACAAGTAGATGATTGGATAAAAAATCATGGTGTTCGTTATTTTAATGAGCTAACTAATATGGCACAACTTACAGAAGAAGTGGGTGAAGTCGCTAGAATTATCGCAAGAAGATATGGCGAACAGTCTGAAAAAGAATCTGACAAAGGAAAAGATTTAGGAGAAGAGCTTGCAGATGTGTTGTTTGTTGTTTTATGTCTAGCGAATCAAACAGGAATTAATCTAGAAGAATCCTTCAATAAAAAGTTAGATGTTAAAACAAAACGTGACCATAATCGTCATCAAAATAATAAAAAACTACAGTAGATGGCATTAGCTAAAAATATTAAAAAAGCAGCCTTTTGGTCTAATGTGATGAAAGTTGGGGCTGTATTTGTTGTTTTAATTACAATCATCTCTTTATGTTTTAATAGTTTTTCAGATCTTTTTTCAGGAAATTGGGATGCTGTTTTAGATAAAAACTTTAGCAATCAGCTTTGGATACGTTTTTTTTCAAGTAAACTAATTGCTGGTTTTATTTATGGTATTTACGTTTCGAATAAGAATATGAAATGACAAAACTATAAACTACCAATTGTCAGACGTCCAATCACATTATGTTGATTAAAAAAAGCGACCAATGGTCGCTTTTTTTAATGAGTAAAATATACTTAGTCCAATTGAATTAAATCAATCTGACTGTCTTTCACTTTTTGGTTCAAGACTTTTACTTTATTGTCAAATAAGTCATAGAGTTTTGCTAATTCTTGATCAATTTTTTTATTGATTTCATTTTTAAAATCTATAGCTTGCTGAGTTGGAGCATAACTACCAATTCTCGTTAGTGAATTTAAATGAGCGAGTTTGTTATTAAGCCTAATTGGAAAATTTAAAGGGTCTTGGTTACTCTTACTTTTTGTTTGGTATAAAGTTTCCTCAATGGAGGTCATTTCCTTAAGTAAGTTATCGGCATATGTTAGTAATCCTGCATGCTTCTCATTTTCTTTAATTGATTTTTTAAGTGCTTTTACTTGGGCTCTTACTTTTTTCACATTTTTTAAGGCTTTATGAATTTCTGTTACCTTGGCATTGATATCATTAATGAAATTAAATTGAGCTGTAGCATCTGCTATACTAGTTTCAGAAACCGGATTTTTTAAAATGGTAAAGTTTTGAGACTTTGAGATTTCCCCCATTGTTAAGGTTACTTTATAATTTCCAGGCAATGCCATCGGTCCATTTAAAGACGCCCACCACAAAATCATTCCTTTTACTTTTTCTGCACCCGGGTACATCATGTCCCAATAGAAAATGTTGTTGCCATTTTCTAACTTTAGGGTTTCCTCTTTTTTATTCTTATTTGGTTTGGTGCTAAATGCTTTGATTAATTTATTATTGCTGTCAAAAATTTGAAGAGAAATAGGGTTATTAGCTTCTTTTTCTTTAATAAAAAAATTGATGGCAACCCCGCCAGGATGATTAGTTCCAGCAGTCTTAGAGATTCTTCCATTTCCCCCGCCCATTCGGTAACTATCTTGAGGTTTAAATAAAATAACATCTTCTTTTACAAGATTAGATGACAATTGATGTAATGGTGTTAAATCATCAATCATCCAAAAAGATCTACCCTGTGTTGCAGCAATTAAATTATCGTTCTTAATGGCTAAATCCGTGATTGGTACAACAGGTAAATTCAATTGAAATTTGTTCCAGCTAGTTCCATCATCAAAGGAAATATACATTCCTCTTTCTGTTCCAGCATACAACAATCCTTTGCGCTTCGGATCTGCTCTTAAAGCACGTGTAAAATCTTCAGCACCAATTCCATTGGTGATTTGTCTCCAATTTTTTCCGTAATTTTCTGTCTTATAGATATAAGGTAAATAATCACCTGATTTGTATTTTGTTCCTACCACATAGGCTCCACCTTTTGTAAATGGATCAATTTCAATACAATTAATCATCATCCATTCAGGCATTTTTTTAGGAGTTACATTTGTCCAGTTTTTTCCTCCGTCTTTGGTTACGTGAACCAAGCCATCATCAGATCCAGCCCATAGTAAACCCTCTTCTTGTTTAGATTCATTTATAGCAAAAATTGTGGCATAGTATTCTACTCCTGTATTATCTTTTGTGATAGGACCTCCTGAAGATTTAAGCGTAGAGGGGTCATTTCTTGTTAAATCCGGGCTTATAATTTCCCAGGACTGTCCTTCATTTGTTGTCATATGCAAATGGTTCGATGCTGCATATAATTTATTTTTATGATTTGGTGAGAACATGATTGGGAAATTCCATTGGAAACGATATTTAAAATCTTCAGCTCCATGCCCCATGGGATCATCTGGCCAAACATTAATCGCTCTTGTCTCACCTGTTTTATGATTTTGTCTGGTTAGCAATCCACCATAACTTCCTCCGTAAACAATATCATTATTAGATGGATCTATAGCTAAATGAGCGCTTTCTCCTCCT
Source organism: uncultured Flavobacteriaceae bacterium (assembly GCA_905479435.1). Lineage (GTDB taxonomy): Bacteria > Bacteroidota > Bacteroidia > Flavobacteriales > Flavobacteriaceae > Polaribacter. Next base: position 8,438 of record CAJQMN010000174.1, read on the forward strand.
GCAGTTGATTCCCAGTCAGATTCACCAATAAATCTCCCTTGAGTTCTGTGGGCTATTCTAACAGTAGAATTATCCTGTTGTGCTCCGTATATTCGATATGGAAAATGATTATCTGTCGTAACCCTATAGAATTGAGATGTTGGTTGATTCATATATGTAGACCAATTTATTCCTGCATCAAAAGAAACTTGAGCGCCACCATCATCACCAATTATCATTCGCTGATTGTCCTCTGGAGCAATCCATAAATCATGATGGTCTCCATGAGGTGCATTAAACGTCTTGTATGTTTTTCCACCATCTGTAGATTTATGATATCTTACATTGAGTACATATACTATATTTTCGTCTTGAGTATCTGCATACAAACGAGTATAGTACCAGGCTCGTTGACGTAATTTTCGTTCGCTATTAATGAGTTTCCAAGTTTTACCTGCATCTGTAGATTTGTAAACTCCTCCCTTTTCGTTTTCAATTAATGCCCAAACAATATCTGAATTAACTGGAGATACTGTTACACCACTAATTCCCCATATACCTTTCGGCAATCCTTTATGTGTAGAAATATTAGTCCAAGTTTCACCTTCGTCAGTACTTTTCCACAAGGCGGAACCGTCTCCTCCACTAGATAAACTGTATGGAGTTCTTCTAATATTCCATGTTGTAGCATATAAAACTCTAGGATTGTTTGGATCTATAATTAAATCTACAACCCCAGCATCTTTATTTGCAAATAATTTCTTATTCCAAGTTTTACCACCATTTGTAGATTTGTAGACCCCTCTTTCCTGAGAGGATTTGTAAAGGTCACCCATTACTCCAGCATATACAATATCTGGGTTTTTAGGATGAATACGAACTCTTGGAATGTGTCTGGCATTTTTTAATCCCATAGGCTCCCAGGTTTTACCAGCATTTACTGATTTCCAAATTCCATCTCCGGAGGAAACATTTCCACGAACTGTTTTCTCTCCATTTCCAACATAAATAACATTATTATCCCATTCACTTACCGCAACAGAACCCACTGATCCACCAAAAAACCCATCTGAAATATTCTCCCAAGTATTTCCTGCATCTGTAGTTCTCCAAACACCACCACCAGTAGACCCAAAATAGAATAGATTTGCTTTTCCTGCTACACCTGTAACAGCAGCACTTCTACCCCCTCTAAACGGTCCGATATTTCTCCATTCGGTAGCCTTATAAAAATCTTCAGAATATTTGGTAGTATTCTTTTGAGCGTTAACTTTGTATCCTTCAGAAAAAAGAAGGCATAAAAGAAAAATAAATAATTTTTTCATGTGAGTTTGTTTTTGAAGCCTAAATTTAAGAATTTAAAATGAGACCAAGTAGATTATGAAAATTTGTATCAAAGGAATTGACAATACTAATATTTTGAAAGCTATTTTTATTTCTGGATCTAAAAGTGAATCCAATAGAATGCTGATCTTACAAAAATTATTTAGAGAAATCACCATACATAATTTATCAGATTCTGATGATACTCATCATTTACAAGCTGCACTTTCCTCACAAGATGCTGAAATAAACGTTGGTCATGCTGGAACGGCTATGCGCTTCTTAACCGCTTTTTTTGCAGTACAACAAAAAAGAACAACTATTTTATCTGGTTCTGAGAGAATGCATCAAAGACCGATTAAAGTTTTGGTAGAGGCACTAAGAGCTCTAGGAGCAGAAATTTCTTATCTCGGAAATGAAGGTTTTCCGCCATTAAAAATTACTGGAAAACAACTTACCAAAGACCAGGTAAAAATTAATGGTAATATCAGCAGTCAATATATTTCAGCCTTGTTGCTCATTGCTGCCAGCCTACCTAATGGTTTACGTGTTGAGTTAGTAGGTGAAATCACCTCTATTCCTTATATCAATATGACATTGTCTTTGTTAAATCAAATTGGAATCACTACCTCCTTTAAGGGTCAGATTATTCAAGTAAATCCTTTTGAAGAAGCAAAATCACACACCTTAGAAGTAGAGTCTGATTGGAGCTCGGCTTCTTATTTTTATTCAATAGCCGCGTTAAGTAGTGTTAGTTCTGAAATTCGATTGTCATCGTATAAAAAAGAAAGTTTACAGGGAGACGCAATTCTTGCAGAAATTTATAAATCTTTTGGTGTAGAAACTGTTTATGAAACAAATAGTATAGTCTTAAGGAAAACTAAAGAACATAACAAAGAACATCTTACTATTGATTTAAACAAAGCTCCGGATATTGCTCAAACAATTGCAGTAACTTGCTATGGTTTAGGAGTTTCTTGTGAATTATTGGGGTTACATACCTTAAAAATTAAAGAAACAGATCGACTGGAAGCATTGCATTCAGAACTCACAAAATTAGGGGCAAATATTTCTGTAACACCTACTAGTCTTTATCTTAATAGTAGCTCAGAGATAGTTGCTGATGTTTCAGTAGAGACTTATAATGATCATAGAATGGCAATGGCATTTGCACCTCTAGGGATGAAAATTCCTCTTGAAATTTTAGATGCTGATGTAGTTACTAAATCATATCGAAATTTTTGGAAAGATTTACAGAAAATTGGTTTTCAATTAAATAAAGTATAAATTAAACAGTCAAATACTTGACATCCCCTTACTTCAAATCGTATATTTGCCGCCGTTACCCTAAAACTACATATTGTAATACATCTATTTTGTGAGTGCAAAGCCATTTATTATTTGTAGATAAATTACTTATGATATTTAAAAAACAACAACTAAGGACATATGAAATTATCCCATTTTAATTTTGAATTGCCAGAAGAATTACTGGCAGAATATCCAGCTGAACACAGAGATGAATCTCGTTTAATGGTTTTAAATCGTAAAGATCAAACTATTGAACATAAAACGTTCAAAGACGTCATAAATTACTTTGATGAAGGTGATGTTTTAATGTTAAATAACACAAAAGTTTTTCCTGCCAGAATGTTTGGTAATAAAGAAAAAACTGGAGCTAGAATTGAAGTGTTTTTATTGAGAGAATTAAATGCTGAAAATAGATTGTGGGATGTTTTAGTAGATCCAGCAAGGAAAATTAGAATTGGAAATAAATTGTTTTTTGGAGAAGACGATAGTTTAGTTGCAGAGGTGATTGACAATACCACTTCTAGAGGTCGTACCCTTCGTTTTCTTTATGATGGAGACTATGAAGAGTTTAGAGAAAAATTATTAGAATTAGGAGAGACACCTTTACCAAAATATATAAAAAGAGGTGTAGAGGCCTCTGATAGAGAGCGTTATCAAACAATCTTTGCAAAAAATGAAGGTGCTGTTGCAGCCCCAACTGCAGGCTTGCATTTTTCGAAACATTTAATGAAACGTTTAGAAATTAAAGGTGTAGATTTTGGGGAATTAACGCTTCATGTTGGTCTTGGAACTTTCAGCCCAGTTGAAGTTGAAGATTTATCAAAACATAAAACAGATTCTGAACAAATTAGTATTCCTCCAGCAACAGCTCAGTTAATCAATGATGCCATTGTAAATAAAAGAAGAATTTGTGCTGTAGGAACTACAGTAATGCGTGCTGTTGAATCTTCTGTCTCTGCCAGTGCTCGATTAAATAGTTATACAGGTTGGACTAATAAATTTATTTTTCCACCCTATGACTTTAGCATTGCAAACTCTATGATTACTAACTTTCATTCACCAAAATCAACCCTAATGATGATGGCTGCTGCTTTTGCAGGATATGATTTTTTAATGGAAGCCTATAAAATAGCTGTTAAAGAAGAGTACAAGTTTCATACTTATGGTGACGCCATGTTGATTATTTAAGTTGGATAAAAAAATATAAAATCAAAAACCTCATAGCCATGCTATGAGGTTTTGTATTTTTGTGATAGTATCTTAACAGATTTTAAATTTATTTAATAGACTCAAAGACAACAGAAATTATAGATGAAGCTAAAGAAAAAAGACATTCGATCTTTAACAAAGGAGCAGCTGAGAAATTTTTTTGTAGAAAATGGAGATAAAGCATTTCGAGGAAATCAAGTTTTTGAATGGTTATGGAGTAAATCCTTACACACTTTTGAGGCCATGACAAATATTTCCATAGAAACCAGACAAATGTTGGAAGAAAACTTTGTTATCAATCATATCGAAGTAGATTCTATGCAACGAAGTAAAGACGGAACCATAAAAAATGGAATTCGCTTGCATGATGGTTTTATTGTAGAATCTGTGTTAATACCTACTGAAAAAAGAACAACGGCTTGTGTGTCTAGCCAGGTTGGGTGTAGTTTAGATTGTCGTTTCTGCGCCACCTCTAGATTAAAAAGGATGAGAAACTTGAATCCTGATGAAATTTATGATCAAGTAGTGGCCATAGACAAGCAAAGTAAATTATATCACAATCGCAAACTCTCTAATATTGTTTTTATGGGTATGGGAGAGCCCTTAATGAACTATAACAATGTAATTAAATCAATTGATAAAATAACATCTCCTGAGGGTCTTGGAATGTCTTCAAAACGAATTACTGTATCTACTTCTGGTGTTCCAAAAATTATTAAAAAAATGGCTGATGATGAAGTGAAATTTAATCTAGCTGTTTCATTGCATTCAGCAATAGATAGTGTAAGAACTTCTATTATGCCATTTAATGAAACATTTCCATTGAAAGAGCTAGGAGACGCTTTGGTATATTGGTTTGAAAAAACACAGCGAGTAGTTACCTATGAATACATCGTTTGGGATGGGATCAATGATAAAAAAGAAGATATTAAGGCACTAATTAATTTTTGTAAACTAATTCCTTGTAAAGTGAATTTAATCGAGTATAACCCAATAGATGATGGAGAGTTTCAACAGGCAAACTCCAGGGTTATAGATAATTATATTTCAAATCTAGAAATGCATGATATTGTTGTAAATGTAAGGCGATCTAGAGGAAAAGATATTGACGCAGCTTGTGGTCAGTTAGCCAACAAATCGTAACCTAATTTAGGTTACATTTTGTAAATTTGTATTTCTAATGAAGATTGTTGAGGAAATAAAAAAACCCATTAAAAAGGAGATGGAACGCTTTGAAGAAAAGTTCAAAGACTCCATGATTTCCAAAGTACCCTTACTTAACAGAATTACGTATTATATTGTTAGAAGAAAAGGAAAGCAAATGCGTCCAATGTTTGTTTTTTTAGTCGCTAAGATGGTTTCTAATGGTGGTTTTGATCAACGAACCTACAGAGGGGCTTCTGTGGTAGAATTAATTCATACAGCAACTCTAGTTCACGATGATATTGTCGATGACAGTAACAGAAGAAGAGGTTTTTTCTCTATCAATGCGCTTTGGAAAAATAAAATTGCAGTTTTAGTTGGTGACTTTTTATTATCTAAAGGACTTTTACTTTCCATAGATAATGAAGACTTTGATTTGTTAAAGCTAATTTCAATAGCAGTCAGAGAAATGAGTGAAGGTGAATTACTCCAAATAGAAAAAGCGAGAAAACTAGACATTACAGAAGATGTTTACTATGAGATTATTCGTCAGAAAACAGCCACATTAATTGCAGCTTGCTGTGGAATTGGAGCAGCATCAGTTGGAGCCAATCAAGATACGGTTCAACAAATGAGAAAATTTGGGCAGTATATTGGCATGGCATTTCAAATAAAAGATGATTTATTTGACTATTCTGAAGAAAAAATTGGAAAGCCTACAGGGATAGATATTAAAGAACAAAAAATGACTCTCCCTTTAATTTACACATTAAATAGTTGCTCAAAAAAAGAAAAGGCTTGGCTAATTAATTCTATAAAAAAATACAACAAAGACAAAAAAAGAGTTAAAGAGGTCATTACTTTTGTAAAAAAAAGTGGAGGTATCGAGTATACCACAAAAAAAATGATTGATTTTAAAACTAAAGCATTGACAATTCTAGAGAATTTTCAGGACTCTGATTATAAAACATCCTTAATTAAGATGATCGATTACGTAGTAGAGCGAAAGATTTAAAGAGTTATTAATTCTTCTACAAAATCTCTTTTATTAGATAACCTCGGTACTTTGTGTTGCCCACCTAATTTCCCTTTTTTCTTTAACCAAGAATAAAATAATCCTTCTTTTACACTATGAACTTTTGGCATTACTAAGGTCATATTATTATAGCGTTTAGCCTCATAATCTGAATTTAAAGATTTTAGAGCATTGTCGAGTAATTCTGTAAAATATTCTAAATTTTGTGGTGCTTTCGCAAATTCAATGACCCATTCATGACTCCCCTGTTTTTTACCATCCATAAAAATTGGACCAACAGTGTAATCTGTAATGGTTGATTTTGTTTTTTTACAAGCTAGTTTCAAAGCCTCTTCAGCATTTTCAATAATTAACTCTTCTCCAAATACATTAATATGATGTTTGGTTCTTCCTGTAATTCTAATTTTATATGGACTTAACGATGTAAATTTAATAGTATCACCAATTAAATACCGCCATAATCCACCATTTGTAGATATCACAACTGCATAATTCTCATCTTTTTTTACTTGAGATAAAGGAATCGCTACAGAATTTTCACCACGATATTCACTCATAGGAATAAATTCATAAAATATTCCATAATCAAGCATTAAAAGGAGGTCTAAACTGCCATTTACATCTTGTAGGGCAAAAAACCCCTCAGATGCATTATAAGTTTCATAATATTTAAAATCTTTTTTTGGGATAAGTTTTCTGTATTGTTCTCGATAAGGATTAAAGTTAACACCCCCATGAAAATATACCTCCAGATT
>CAJQMN010000175.1 GCA_905479435.1 uncultured Flavobacteriaceae bacterium
TTATAAATTATTAAGTTTAGTAGAAATTAATTATCCATTAATTAATTCATTAGTATTAATTTCTATTTGAGGAATTGGCAGACTCATTGTTTCTGTTGGGTCTGTACTCAAAAGAATGTCAACTGAAGGCTTAAAACCAGGATTAGAATTATTATTATGAATTAAAATAGTATTGTTTAAAAAATAATCAAATCCTCGTCTTCTATTGTTATGAGAATCTTCACCCTCTCCGATCAACTCAAAACGATATTCATTCATTATGGCTTTTCTGAAATCATCTTGGGAACCATAAAAGCCAACTTGAGGAGTCATACCAACTCTATTTAAAACTTCAGTAACATATCCTAATTGTTGACCATTTTGCAATTCATTAGAAATTTCAGCCAACATAAGAAGTAAATCAGCATACCTGTAAACCACTATATTTTGACTGTTAAATTGGTTACTATGTGTTTTATCCTTTTCAGCAAATTTGAAAAGAAATGGGTGGGCTGCTCTAACATTTCTTCGATGAGTAATCGCTGGATATGTTCTTTGAGGGGCTCCAGTTCTTCCATGGGTATAATCATACATGTATGTAGCATCTATTCTAGGATCATTTGGATACATGGTTCTATGAATTTCAAAAACATCAGCACTAACTCTGAACCAACCAAAATTTTGAGACATTTTATAGTTGAGTGGGGTATAATTTCTTCCCATTTGAGAATTACTGGCATCTTGACTTGTTTGAAGTTCAAAAATAGACTCCGAGTTATTTTCATTAGAATCTGTAAATATGCTGCTGTAATCAGAAACTAATGAATATTGGCCATAAACCTTATTAGCTTCGTCATATGCCTTTTGCCAATAATCCATTTCAGACATAGATTCGTTTCTTAATTCAGCATTGGTAGCTAATGTCATATATATTTTTGCTAATAACATATTTGGGGCATATTGTTTTGGATAACCTAATCCAGTTGCACCATTTATTAAACTAGCAGCCATTTCAGCATCACTAATAATTTGAGCATATACTTCTTTCGATAATGATTTAGCTTTATTAAGATTGTCTTGATCAGAAAGTTCTGTCCATACAGGTATATCTTTAAAAAGTCTAGTTAAATCAAAATATGCCCAAGCACGAACGAAGAAAGCTTGTCCAATAATATCGTTAAAAAGTAATTCATCGCTTGTAGTTGGATTTTCAATTATTGCAATATTTTTAATTGCAGCATTTGCTTGAGCGATTGCAGCATAAATACCTCTCCAAAATCGTTCAGAATCTAAGTCCTGAACAGGTTTTAATGCCATTAAATTACGATTATGAGGATTGTTAACATTATTACCCTGTCTGTGAGTAACAAAAAGGCCTGAAAAACCATTATTAATCCAATAACGTCTTTCCATTGAATCATAATTTGTAAGTTTTTCATAAATACCATCTAAAGCAGCTTTTGCACTTTGAGGGTTATCATACATTGTTTCATCAAGAAATATTGGATCTTCATCTAAGTTGCATGAATTCGTTAGAATACCAAAAATAATTACTATTATAAATTTTAAATTTTTCATGTGTTTATTTTTTATTTTTTATAAATTGATAATGCTTAGAAATTAATATTTAACCCTAATAAAAATGTCTTTGCATTTGGAGCACCATTCCAATCTACACCGTTAATAAGTCCGTTGTAAATGAAACTTGAAACTTCCGGATTATATCCACTGTAGCTTGTCCAAGTTACTAAATTCTGACCTGCTACATATATATTAAATCGTTCAAGCATCTTAATTTTATCTACAGGAATATCATAGCTTAAGGTAACATTATTTAATCTTAAAAAGCTACCATCTTCTATAATACGATCTGATACTGCTAAGGATTGATTTGGGATTACTTCATAACCTATCCTGGGGTATTGATTTGTTTGAGCATCTGGTCTCCATGCGTTATTGTATGCATTTGGGCTAATGTTGGTTTGTAAGCCTTCAGCATTGTTAAGTTTAATTAAATTTCCGTTGGCAATATCATTTCCGTAAACACCATTAAAAAGTAAGTTGGTAGTAAATCTTTTATATTTGAAATTTAGGTTAAAACCATAAACAAAATCTGGGTTTGGGTTCCCAATAAAGGTTCTATCTAAAATATCAATTACACCATCTTCATTTTGATCAACAAATCTAACATCTCCAGGTTGAGCTCCATCTACAATATCTGTATCATCGGTTTGATAGATGCCGTTGGTTTGTAAACCATAAAAAAGACTGGTTTCTTCTCCCTCTACAAATACATTAGCTGGAGTTCTGAAATACTGCCCTCTACTTATTTGAGCGCCAAAATAATACGAACGTTGCTCTGCAACTCCATCAATATAAAAGTCCTTCAGAGGAATTCCTAATTCTTCTATCTTAGTTCTGTTAAAAGCAATATTTCCACCAATATTTACATCAAAATCATCGGTAGAAATAGGGTTAAAATTCAATGCAACTTCTACTCCTTTGTTAGACATTGATCCTCTATTGATAAGAATATTACTGAACCCTGAGGAAGTTGGAATGGGAGTGTTTTGTAATAAATTCTTTGTTGTTTTATCATAGAGATCTATACTACCCGAAACTCTATTATTTTTGCTTTCAAAATCTAGTCCTAAATTTATTTGCTCAGTTGTTTCCCATGTTAAATTAGGATTTGCAATATTGTTTAGTGTTAAAACCACACTGGTTCCATTTCCTGGAGTTCCGTATAGTTGCCCATTTATACCGTAATCAGAAAGAGTTCCATATGCTCTGATACCATGGTTTCCAATTTGCCCCCAACCAGCTCTAAGTTTTAAGTTTTCAAAAATATTCAAATCTTTAATAAAGTTTTCATTATCCATTCTCCAGGCTAATGCAAAGGATGGAAAGAATCCAAATCTATTATTTAGTGCAAATTTGGAAACACCGTCTCTTCGAAATGACGCCGTAAGAATGTATTTATTATCATAGGTATAATTTAATCGACCCAACATAGAAAAAATCTGTTGATCTGACCTCAAGAATCTTAAAGGTTGAGTAATAACTGCAGCTAGAAAAGGTTGTTCAATTGTAAGTTCAGTAGTAACAAAATCTTCAACAGCATAAATACTATTTTCTACATTTCTAACATCATATGTAACACCTACAGTTGCATTAATTCTATGTTTTCTGTTAAAAGTTCTATTAAATCTTAAAAAATTATTGATTTGATAAGATTTCGCATTTAAAGTTGAAATCTGTAAAGCACCGTTACCAATAGCTCCTTGCCATGTTGTTAACCCATAAAAACGTCTTCGATCTTTTGTTCTAATATTTCCTCCTGCTTTTATTTGATATGTTAACCCTTTGAGAGGAAGTTTATAAGTAAGTCCAATGGATGCAATATATCTTTTCTCTTTAGAGACATCCATAAAATCGTTTACCCAAGAATAAGGGTTTCCAGATTCTAAATCATCTCCAAGGTCTTCAATTTCTCCTGTAAGTACGGGTCTAAATAAGATAGAGTTTCTTACAAAACTTTGGTTAGCACCTATTAAATCTCCTGATTCAGCAAAGTTAGTATCATTGAAAGAAGCACTAACTCTTGCATTTAATTTTAATTTATCTGTAAGGTCTTGATTTAAATTAATTCTAACATCAGTACTTTTTAGGCTAGAGGTACTTACAATACCTTCTTGCTCATCAAACCCAGCTGAGATATAATAATTACCATTATCGCTTCCACCAGAAGCTGTGAACCCTACTTTAGTACTAAAACTTTGGCGATAAAGTTCATCTTGCCAATTTAAGATTTGAGCGGGTGTTTCAGATACAGTTGGATTTCCAGCACCATCATAGGCTATTCCAAATACTCCAGAGGGACCAACATCAAATCTAGGAAGATTACCATTAAGTAATGCTAATTCATTTTGGTAATTGGCGTAACCAACTCCATCTAACACATCGTAAGTTTTATCAATAGATCTAATAGAATTTGTGATAAAGCTACTCATTTTTACTTTTCCTTTTTCTCCTTTTTTGGTAGTTATTAAAACTACTCCATTAGCTCCTCTTGATCCATAAATTGCTGTAGCTGATGCATCTTTTAAGATTTGAATGCTTTCAATATCTCGAGGGTTTATTCCATTTAATCCATTTTGATTTTCTTGCCCAGAATTACCAACCCCTCCTGCTGCAAGAACATCTTCACCAGCAGATGATATAATAACACCATCAATAACATATAGCGGTTCATTATTACCTCTTAAACTATTAGTTCCTCTTATTTTTACACTAATACCTGATCCTGGTGCGCCAGCATTTTGAGTTACTTGAACACCAGCAGCTCTTCCCTGTAACATTTGATCTACAGAAAAAGATTGATTTGCAATATTGTCTTTAACTTTAACAGACACCAAGGCACCAGTAACGTCCTTTTTTAGAACTGATCCATAACCAACTACAACAACCTCATCTAATTGTGTTGCATCTGTTTCAAGTTGTATTTTTAAAAATGAACTATTAGAAACGTTAATTTCTTGTTTTTTAAACCCTAAATATGAAAAAATTAAAACCTTCTCATCTTCTGAACTGATTGTAATTTTAAAATTGCCATCAAAATCAGTTAATGCGCCATTTTTAGGTGAATTTTTAATTTGGATTGTTACCCCAGGCAAACCTTCTCCGGTATCATCAGTAACATTTCCAGTAATTACTTTAGATTGTGATACTAGTATTGTGGGTAACATAAAAAAAATAAAAAAAAGTTTTTTCATAAGTTCCTATTGTTTTAGGTTTAGTGTGTATTAACTATGTAATAACAAATGTAAGATTATAAGCATTTCACTATTTGTAATATATGAGGAAATAAATAGCACATTTGAAGCAAAACTATTTTTTATGTTAAGTAGTTCCTATTAATCTATTATATTTATAAACAATTCATACTAATAATAATTGGTGTTGTTTATTTTAAAAATAATGTAATAATATATGAATTTACGAAAGCTTTTTTCTCTTTTGTTTTTCTTATTAATTTTAGTTTTTAACTCTTTATTTGGTCAATCAAATACTAATGAGTATAACTTTGTTTCAATAAATGAAGATATTACTCAAAGTGCGATAACCTCTATATATAAAGATATGGAAGGTTTTATTTGGATTACCACTTATGGTGATGGAATTGTAAGATATAACAGTGTTGATTTTAAGAGCTATAATCAAGGGCAAAATACAGATAAAAGATCTTTAAGTAGTTCTATAGTTTTTTCAATATTTCAAGATTCTCAAAAAAATATTTGGGCAGGAACTGAACTCGGTTTAAATATTTATAATAATAAACTAGATAAGTTTGAGAATATAGATTTAGATGGCAAAAAACAAAAATTTCCCATTCATGCCATTACAGAATATGATGAAAACACACTACTTCTTGGTACTCACGAAAATGGATTACATAAACTGGACAAGAATACACTTGAATCAAAATTAATAAAATATCAAGAAAAAAAACCCTTAAAAAACCTTCAAATAAATACAATTGTTAAATCTTCTAATGGTCGTTTTTTAATTGGAACTAATCATGGTTTGTTGACATTTGACCCCTATGATGAAATTCTTCAATTAGCCAAATTTAATACAAGAAAAGGATATGAAACTCTAGGGAAATCTATAGAATCTATGGTTATAGGAAACGATAATTCTATTTGGATTGGGACTTCTTCATCAGGACTTTACAAAATAACTAATAATGATGATTTCTATTTTATTGAAAAGTTTTCTATCACTCGAAAAAGAATATTGTCTTTAGCCGAAAAAACAAATGGAAATATTCTGTGTGGAACAGAAAATGATGGGCTCTTCGAAATTAATTATAAAACAAAAAAAGTCATAAACTATCAACAAGACAAGCTAAATAATAGAGGGGTTAAATCTAACTCTATTTGGACAGTATTTACAGATGATAAAAATAGAATTTGGCTTGGTTATTATAATCAAGGAATAGATGTGCATGACGATAATTATAATAAGTTTAATACCATCGAAAGCTCACTAAATCTTTCTAATTCACTAAACAAGAACTCAGTTACTGGTATCGTGAAAGATAGGAAAGGAAGATTTTGGATAAGTATGTTTGATGGAGGTGTTGATGTTTATGATCCGGAAGAAAAAGTTTTTGTGAATTTATTTGATCAAAAAAATAATATTTCTAAGGGGTTAGATCGTTTAGCTATTCCAACTATTTTTATCGACAGTCATGATAATGTTTGGGTTGGCACTTGGGAATCTGGTTTGTTTTTATTAAAAAACAAAAGTAACAAGTTTGTAAATATTAATATGACTTCCAAGAATAGCGTATTTAAATCCAATAGAATAATGAGTTTTGATGAAGACTCAAACGGAACCATATGGATTGGGACTTTTCTAAGTGGACTGTATTCATATGATCCAGTTAAAGAAATTTTTAAACATCATGATTCATCAGAATTTAAAAAATATAATATTAATACAAGTAATATTAGAAAAGTATTAGTTGATCATGATGATAATATTTGGCTAGGGACTAGGGCGGGCCTATTTAAAGTTGAATCGTCTTTGAATGACACATTTAAAGTTAGTTCTTTAAATAAAGAAATGAATGCCGACTTAGAAGCAAATTTTAATAATTCAATAAAACCTAGTATTGTATTTAGCATATTTGAGGATTCAAAAAATAATTTATGGATAGGAACGCTAGGTGATGGCCTTTCTAAATATAACATTAAAGAGAAATCTTTTAAAAGATACGATAAAAATACAGGTTTAATCCATGAAACTGTTTTCTCACTTACTGAAGACCATAAAGGAGCTATTTGGATTGGGGGTAATAACGGTCTTACTAAATTAAATCCAAAGAGAAATACCTTTATAAATTTTAGTAAAAAGGATGGATTACTATCCAACAGTTTTAATTACAATGCTGTTTATAAAGATGTAAATAATGTGTTGTATTTTGGATCCTCTAGAGGAATAAATTTCTTCAATCCAGACGAGATTAACTATAATCAGGAAAAATCAATTGTCTATTTATCAAACTTAAGAATTTATAATGATTTGATTAAGCCAGTCAAGGATCAGGGTCCATTAAAAGAGGTCATTTCTAAAACGAAAGAATTAGTTTTGAATCACAGCCAAAGAGTTTTTACAATTGATTATGTTGGGATCAATTATACTCGTAGTAAAAATAATCAATATGCTTATTTTTTAGAGGGTTATGATAATGAGTGGAATTATGTGGAAACCACAAGAAGTGCTACGTATAAAAATATTCCAGCTGGTGATTATACTTTTATGGTTAAGTCCTCTAATAATGATGGTATTTGGAATAACACTCCTACAACATTGAAGATTAAAATCCAACCAGCTTGGTGGTCAACTAAAATGGCAATTGTAAGTTACTGTTTAATGGTATTGTTATTAGGGTATTTTATCTATAAGTTCCTAAACACTAGAATAGAAGAAAAAAGAATTTTACAGTTAGAAAGACAAGAATACAAGCAGTTTGAGGCCCTAAATGCAAAAAAAATACAATTTTTTACAAATATTTCTCATGAATTTAGAACACCTCTAACACTTATTCTAACTCCATTAGAGGATATCATCCAAAACACAAAGAATAAATTTCCTAAAGAAATTAAAGAAAAACACAATATTATTTTTAAAAACGCTAAGCGTCTTTCGAGACTTATTAACGAGCTTATGGACTTCAGAAAGCTTCAATTCAATAAAATGACAATCAATGCTTCTCAAATTAATATTGTACCATTTATTCAGGAGGTGGTTAGTCATTTTGAAGAAGAAGCTTTTCTTAAAAATATCATGTTAACTGTTGATTATGATCAGGATGATCTCCTAATATGGTCTGACCCTTCTATGTTAGAAAAAATTATTTTCAACTTATTGTCAAATGCATTTAAAGCAACACCAATAGGAGGTTTAATTACAGTTCATGTAAATAAATCTCTAGAATTAATAGACCTTCCTTTGGTGAATGAAAAAACACCAATTGAAGCATTAGAAATTATTATTAGAGATACTGGTCTTGGTATCAAAAAAGAAAATCTAACCAAGGTTTTTGATCGTTTTTATCAAGCTGATGAGATGAATGAGCAATATTACGGTGGAACAGGAATTGGTTTAGAATTGGTTAAGAATTTTGTAAATCTTCATAAGGGTAAAATTGTTTTGACTAGTAAAGAAAATGTAGGAACTCAATTTAAAATTTACTTTCCATTGGGGTATCATCATCTAAAGATAACTGATATTAATAAAGAAGATCATAAGGTTATTAATCAATACTCAGAATCTCAAAATAAAAACATAGAGGAGTTTTTGCCAATGTTAGAAGAAGAATCTAATAGTAAAAAATTAGTTTTAATTGTTGAGGATAATGCGGAGTTGAGAGCATACATAAAAAATGAATTGAATACAGAATACAGTATTAAAGAAGCAGAAAATGGTTTAGAAGGTGTAGAAAAAGCAAATAAATACATGCCAGATATTATAATTACGGATGTTATGATGCCAATAATGGATGGTTTTGAATTATGTGTAAGAGTAAAAAGTGATATAAAAACGAGTCATATTCCTATTTTAATGGTAACAGCAAAAGGAATGCAAATCGATAAAGTAAAAGGTATTGATTCTGGTGCAGATGTGTATTTAAATAAGCCTTTTAATATGAAGGTTTTAAAATCTCATTTAAACCAATTAATTACAAGTAGGCAAATTTTATTTGACAAATATTTTAATAGTGTTAGCTCAACAATAAACTCAAACCAAACTACTTCTATAGACAAGGAATTTATGAATAATGTTCTCAATTATATAAATGAAAACATAAATGATGAAAAATTAAATGTAGAAAACCTTGCTGGAGAATTACTTTTAAGTAGAAGTAAATTATATCGAAAAATTAAGGCTTTGACTGGAGATACAGCAAATGAGTTTATAAGGAAAGTAAGGTTGGAAAAAGCAAAACAAATCATTGAAACTACAGAATATACGATAAGTGAAGTTTGCTATAAGGTAGGTTTTTCTTCTCCATCATATTTTACAAAATGTTTTAAAGATTATTTTGAGTTTCTGCCTACAGAAGTTAGAGATAATATTAAATAAAGTATTAATCCTTGAGTTTTGAAGATGTACTAAAATTGTACTAATTTTTAAATAACTTTATAATAAGTTTAAAATCAAATTATTACATTTGAAATTAATTAACCTAATTACTAGGTTAATACCTCCTAAATAGTATAACTACCCCATTACATAGTTTCTACCCCAATTATATTAATACCCCGTTAAATTAATTTTTATTTTTTTTTAAGTTCATGTAATGTGAATATTTATCAACTAATTAAATAAAAACCTAAAAACAAACATCATGAAAAAAACAGTACTAATTTTATTATTGGTTATTCCTAATTTGCTAATGGCTCAACAAAAAAAAGATTTTGTGCGAAGCTCTCTTCATATGCATTTAGTTGACGATTTTAGTTTTGATAATGGAGACAAGGTATTAGATTCTTACAACAAGTTTCAGTTTCCTCAAAATTATAATGACCATCGTATAAATTTGAACAAGATTAAGTTATCTGAATATGAACTAACTGATGAAGAAAAAGAAGCTTCAGGAAAGAAGAAAAGTTTATTAGGAGATGCTATTTCAGATGCTGCATCAGGAGCTGTTGAAGGAAGTACAGGTGGGCTAGTTAAAGCTCAAGACAATTCTATGGTTAAGTTGCAACTGAATAAGTATAACAAATCTAATCAGATAGCTCACGAGCTTATCA
>CAJQMN010000176.1 GCA_905479435.1 uncultured Flavobacteriaceae bacterium
TTTATTCGTGACCCCGGTAGGATTCAAACCTACAACCGCTGGAGCCGAAATCCAGTGCGCTATTCAGTTGCGCCACGAGGCCTAGTATGGTGTTTATGCTAAATTTTTTCTGACAATTCCAGATATGGTCTTACCATCTGCTTGACCAGCCAATTGCTTTGAAACCATTCCCATTACTTTACCCATGTCTTTCATACCTTCTGCTCCAGTTTTAGCAATAGTATCTAATACTACTTTTTCTATGGCATCTTCAGACAATGCTTCTGGCAAAAACTTCTCAAGAACTGCAATTTCAGCCAATTCTGGATCTGCTAAATCTTGCCTGCCCTGATCAATAAAAATTGCTGCACTATCCTTACGCTGTTTCACTTGCTTCTGGATAATTTTCATTTCTTGGTCTTCGGTTAAATCATCTCCTGCCCCTGTTTCTGTTTTTGCTAATAAAAAAGCAGATTTAACAGCTCTTAATGCTTGAAGAGCAAGAGTATCTTTAGATTTCATAGCCATTTTTAATTCTTCCATTATTTGTTTTTGCAAGCTCATAGGTATATTATTTTAGCGGATCAAAGATACAATTCTAATCCTGTTTTTTAATTTTTTTTAGATATAATACATTCTTATTGTAATCAATAACAGCCTTCCCTTTTTGTAAAATATCAGCTCCTATAATTCCATGAACTTCCTCAGCATCGTGAAGAGTTAACGCTTTATTTACGTGAACTAAATCAAACAATACTAAACTGAAGTTTTCATTCTTCCATTTTCCAATCTTTAAATTGTTGTTTTCAGATTGTTGAGTTTCCATATCTGTTGCTCCTGCACCCGCAGCTTTGGTATCACTTTCTTTTGCATCTAACTTAAAAAACTCAATTTTATCAATACCAACGCAAGAATTCGAAGCCCCAGTATCTAGAATAAACCTACCAGCTACTCCATTAATTTTAGCATCAAGTTCCATGTGGTTTGTAACCATTTTCTTTAGAGGTATGTTTATATATTTCTTTTTGTTCAATAGTTTTTTTAGACCACTCATTTAAATGTATTTTTGATGAGTCAAAAATACATTTAAATAAATTGTTTTTTTCAACAACAACTTTTTGTTTTGTAAAACAAGCATTAGGCATCATAATATGATAACAGACACACATACACATTTATATTCAGAGCAATTTGATCAAGATAGAGACACAATGATTCAAAGGGCCAAAGATGCTGGAGTTCATCGATTTTTTATTCCTGCTATTGACAGTAGCTATTCTGAAAGAATGTTTGATTTAGAAGAAAATTACCCAAGTAATGTGTTTTTGATGATGGGGTTACATCCCACTTCAGTAAAAGAAAACTTTAAAAGTGAATTACAACATGTTAAAGATTGGATCGCTAAAAAATCATTTGTTGCCATAGGTGAAATAGGCATTGATTTATATTGGGACAAAACATTTATAAAAGAACAACAAGAAGCATTTCAGCTTCAAATTCAATGGGCAAAACAACAAAACCTCCCAATTGTAATTCATTGCAGAGAAGCTTTTGACGAAATTTTTGAAATATTAGAACTTGAAAAAGGGCCTAATTTATATGGTATTTTTCATTGTTTTACTGGAACACTAGAACAAGCTAAAAAAGCTATATCCTACAATATGAAGTTGGGAATTGGTGGTGTGGCTACTTTCAAGAATGGAAAAATAGATACCTTTCTAAATCAGATTCCAATACAACATATTGTACTAGAAACTGATGCTCCATACCTGTCACCATCTCCACACAGAGGTAAGAGGAATGAAAGTAGCTATATTACTTATGTGATTGAAAAATTGGCTACTATTTATAAGCTCAGTTTCAATGAAATTGCAAATATCACTACAGAAAACTCTAAAGAAGTATTTGGAATCTAACAGCACATATTATAACACTCCAATTGGAATTGCCAAAATTACTGGAGACAATAATGGCATACAAGCCATTACTTTTGTAACTAATAATTTAAATGAGGAAAACCCAAAAACATTTGGTATGGCAGTAGATATTCCAGAATGTTTAAGAGAGTGTGTGCTTCAATTAAAAGAATACTTTAAAGGAGAACGAACAAGTTTTAACTTACGCTTAAACCCACAAGGTACTAAATTTCAAAAATTAGTATGGAAAGAACTTTGTAATATACCCTATGGAAAAACAATATCTTACCTTGTACAAAGCAAACAAATTGGAGAGGTAAAGGCGGTAAGAGCTGTAGCCGCTGCCAATGGTAAAAACCCCATTAGTATAGTAATTCCGTGCCATAGAGTAATTGGCTCAGACGGCTCATTAACGGGTTATGCTGGGGGGCTCTGGCGAAAAAAATGGTTGTTAGATTATGAAAGCCCTTTAAAACAACTATCGCTTTTTTAGACTAATTCTAGGATTTAGACGTTTATAATACTATGACAAAAAAAGGCTGGTTTTTAATTCTATTCTTGGTTGGTTTTTATGCCAATTCTCAGAATATATCAACAGACTTTAGATCCAAAAAAATTAAGCTAGATAAAGACACCATAAGCTTTGATTCAGTTCCAATAAATCCACAAAATTTCAAAGTACGCGTGGGGCAGAAAATAGTATACCCTTCAGAATATCAAATTTCATATAATAAAGCGTTATTGATAATCGATTCAAAAAAATACCAAGAAATTACCATTGATTACTTTAGGTTTCCGTCATTTATTACTAAAACTTATAGCCCATTTGATAAAAAATTTATCATTTCCAACAACAGTAATACCGGACAATTATTTAGCCTAACAAGTAATAAGAAACCTTCTGAATTAAAATTATTTGATGGCT
>CAJQMN010000177.1 GCA_905479435.1 uncultured Flavobacteriaceae bacterium
GCAATTCCGTCTCCCCCTACAAAGAATCGTTCAAAAGGTGTGCTTCCTAATTCATCATTATAAAAACCTAAATATCCAATTTCTGTATTTGCCATTAACACTAGCTTTTTTGCCAGACTGTTATACCATTTCCCTTTAAATAATAATTTATAGTATTCTAACCATTTAAACCTTTCTGCAGGAGCTAAGCTCTGGTAGTCTTTGTTATTAAAAAGAGAATACGGTATTGTAGCCTTAGCACTAATACTAAAAGTAGAACCGTAGGTTGGGAAAATTAAACTAGGACCAGCCGAATTTCGGCTTAAACTAATATTGTATGCAAGATTATTTAGGTCTCCTTCACTTAAAATATCACTACCAACTCTAAATTGATAGTCATTGAGGCCAAAGCTTTGGTAACTTAGTGTTTGAGACAAAGTAAAGAAATCACTTGGCCATGTGAGTCGTTTTGCAATACCAATTGAAGCACCCGCTATACCTAAACTTCTATCTCTATCTACATCAAAGGTTTGTCTGTCTAGTTGAAATTGTTTGGATGAATATACCGAGAACGATAAAGATTGAGGTTTTTTACCCCCAAACCATGGTTCTGTGAATGAAAAACTATAGGTGTTAAACGTTCTACTGGTTTGTAATCGAAGTGATAATGACTGACCATCACCCATTGGAAGCGGCTTATAGGCCTCTTTCTTGAATAAATTACGAATAGAGAAATTATTAAATGATAACCCTAATGTTCCAATGAAAGAACCCCCTCCATAACCTCCTTGAAGTTCTATTTGACTACCTCCTTTTTCTACAACACTAAACTCTACATCAGCAGTTTTGTCTTGATAGTTAGGTCTGACGTCTGGGGTTACATTTGTGTCAAAAAAACCAAGTTGACCAATTTCACGAATCGAACGAATAATTGCGTCTCTACTAAACAAGGAACCAGGTTTTACTCTCAGTTCTCTAAAAATAACAAAGTCATTAGTTTTGTCGTTACCCACAATACTCACCTTATTAATGGTTGCTTTTTCATCTTCTCTAATTCTAATTTCAACAGTTATAGAATCGTTAACTACTTTTGTTTCTACTGCATTTACAGATGAAAATAAGAATCCACTATTTTGATACAATGTTTGAATATCTTCAGAGGTTGGGCTTCCATCACCGGTAATTCTTTCTTTTAATACAGATCCATTATAAACATCCCCTTTTTCGATTTTTAGAATTGTATTTAATTGTTGATCAGTATAGCTTTTATTTCCAACATATAAAATATCTCCAAAAATATACTGTCTTCCTTCTTCAAGTGTAATATCAATGTTAATTGTATTATCCTCGTTCCAAGTTACCTTGTCAGATAAAATTCTAGAATCTCTATATCCTAGTCTACTGTAAGTGTCAAGAATACTTACAAGATCTTCTTTAAATTTTTCGTCAATGTATTTTGACCCTTTCCAGAATCTACCTGCAAATTTTCTTTTTGTGTTGCCCATGGCAGCTCTTAGCTTACTTTCTGAAAGTGCTTTATTTCCAGTGAAATTGATGTTCTTTATTTTTATTTTGGAACCCTTATCTATGTAAACACTCATATTTACTGCATTGATATCTGAAGAATCTCTTTTTGTATCAATACTTACCTTTGTCTTTAAAAAACCTTTATCAGTGTATTTTTTCTTAAAATAGTTTTTGGTAGTAACAAGTAGGTTATCTGTTACCATGGCACCAGTTTTCAGTTCAGCTTCAGTTTTTAGAGCTTTTGATTTATTTTTTTTAATTCCTGCAATGCTAATTTCATTAAGTTGAGGAAGTTCCTTTACATCAAACTCTAAGTATATAGTATTCCCGTCTACTCTTATTAAAAAAACTTCTACGGTACTAAATTGTTTACTTTGATATAGTTTTTTAATTGCACTTGTTAGTTTATCTCCAGGTAATTTTATGGGTTGACCAATTTTAAGACCTGTAAATACCTTTACTGTAGATTCTGAAAATTTTTGTAGACCAGAGATTGAGATTCCTCCTAGAATATACTCTTTGCCTTTTTCATAGATAATATTTTCCTGAATGGTAATACTATCTTTTTCAACAATAGTTGTTGAGTCTTTTACTACTTGCGCATTGGTAGTAAAATCGACTGTTGAAAGTAAAAAAATGAGAATTAAAGCACCAAATTTGATGCTATTCTGCTTGTATAGTTTGCTCGCTAGTTTTTCCAAATCTTCTTTCTCTATTCTGATATTCTATAATTGCATCATAAAAATGCTCTTTTCTAAAATCTGGCCAAAGTATATTTGTAAAGTATAATTCGGCATAAGCCATTTGCCATAAAAGGAAATTACTTATTCTTTGCTCACCGCTGGTTCTTATCATTAAATCAACGTCGGGCAAATTAAACGTATATAAATGATTATTTATAATTTTTTCGTCTATTTCTTCAATGGTAAGGTCGTTATTAACAACTTTTTTAGATATGTTTTTAATTGTATTGATAATTTCCTCTCTTGCTCCGTAACTTAAAGCTAATGTTAAGACTATTTTTTTATTGTTTTGGGTCTCTTTAATTACTTGTTTTAGTGTTTTTTGAGCACTATCTGGAAGGCTTTTTATATTTCCAATTGCATTAACTCTTACATCATTTTCTTTGAAGGTAACAGATTCTTTATTGAGTGAACTTATGAGTAAACTCATTAAAGCATTTACTTCAATTTTTGGTCTATTCCAGTTTTCTGTAGAGAAGGCATACAATGTGATTGCCTCTGTTCCTAATTCAGCAGCAGCCTCAATAGTTTCCCTAACTGCAGTTAGTGCATTTTTATGACCAAATATACGATTCATGCCCTTTCCTTTAGCCCATCTTCCGTTTCCATCCATAATCACTGCAACGTGTTTAGGAATATTATCTGAGCTAATAAGTAATCGTTTATTCATGAGTTTTGTGCTTAATCAGAGAAACATGCTGGCCTGCCAAATGTATAAACCAAAGAAACCCCAGAGAATAGATACCAATCATTTGATGTGCCTCCAAAGTTTAATTGTGAAAATCTACTTGTTGAATAGTCTAACTCATCAGTAAATGTATATCGAACCGTGGTCTCCACTGCGAAAGCTATTTTTTCTATTATTTTTGTTTTATACCCAATTCCAAGGGGTATAGAAACGGCTGTGTTTCTTGTGAAATTGAAAGTTCTGTCTGGATTTTGAATTCTTGGTGTTTCATAATCCACTGCTGCTATCTGAAATAAAATATAGGGTGTACTTGTTTTATCTTTTGATGATAAATCATATTCATAAAAATTATATTCTATTCCAACTGCGAATTCTTGTATCGGATTTTCAAATTTAATACCTCTTTCTTGTCTTATTGTATTCTCAGAGTCAGCATCATCTCCTGAAATAGAAAAAGTACTGAAAGTTCCCCTAATCGCTATTCTTGGATTTAAATTGTATTTGTACATAATACTCGATCCAATATTCTTGGGTTGAATGTAATTTGTTCGACCCACATCGCCTACATAATTAACTCCACCTACAATGAAACCAACTTCGTTTATTTGAGATAAACAATTGCTTGAAATACAAATAAATAATAACAAAATTAAATATGTTTTCATCATAAAATATAGCGTGCAAATATAAAAAAATCTATTTGCTTTATAAAGTTTAAACGTGAGTCTTTTTGAATAACAATAATTTTAGTTTTTTATTGTTTTCTACATTTTATTGTTAGAACCATTTCGAGTATCTTCTCCCCACAAAAGCTTTGTTCTTAGTGTTGTTAAAAAAGAGTGATTGGAAGGAATCATACTCTTTATTGTGAAGGGTGATTTCTCGATATAGATTTTAGTGTCTTTTGGTACTGAGGTAATTCTAGAGTCGAGTGAAATTAAAAAACTTTTTTCTCTTGAATCTACTTCCAGTTCAATCAAGGTTTCATCTGGAATTACCATCGGTCTTGCATTTAAATTGTGAGGAGCTATTGGGGTTATGATAAAGTTTTTTGAATTAGGTGATATTACTGGACCATTACAGCTAAGTGAATAGCCTGTAGAGCCTGTTGGAGTAGCTATGATAAGACCATCAGACCAGTAATTTGTTAGATATTCCTTATCTAAGAAGGTTTTCACACCAATCATAGAGGTTGTATTTTCTCTTGCGATAGTAATTTCATTTAAGGCAAATGAGAGTTCATCTAATGATTTAACTTTAGGATTAGTTTTGATACTTAATAATGTTCTCTCTTGAATTGTATATTCTTCAGCAATTAACAAATCAATAGATTCTTTGATTGCATTTTTTTGAATATTTGCTAAAAACCCAAGTCTACCTGTATTAATTCCCAAAATAGGGATGTCTAAATCTCTAATGTATGTGATTGCTCTTAGAATAGTTCCGTCACCACCGAGACTGAAAAACACATCAAAAGAGCTATTTAAATCATAAAAGCTAGCAAAAGTTGAATATTTTTTTGTTAAATGACAAGAGTCTTTTAGTGCATTATAGAAATTTTCTTCAAAAAAAACTACAACATTATGTTCTTCCAAAGCCAATAAGAGGACTTTAATTTCCTTCTCAGCATTGACAGAATGTGTCTGACCAAAAACAGCTACCTTTTTTATCATTACATGTCTAAGTATTTCTGTAAATAATCTGATCTATCTTTTAGATCTTGTAAATAAAAATCATCTTTATGTTCAGATATTAGGTTGTAATTATACCTCCTAAACGTTTGAATGACTTCATTGATGTCCTCTGAATTAATTTTGACTGTTGCTTGAATAGCATCAGAAGTTTGATTGGATATGTAAAAAGCAAGTATAGTTGCATTGTTGCTTTCTACAATTTGACTTACCTCACTCATAGAAAAATCTTTTTTATTTTTTTCTATAACAATTATAACTCCATCACTAAATAAAGATGAGTTTGAGCAAAAAAGCTCAAGGATATCATGTAACTCGTAATATCCAATATATTTTTTTTTATCATTTAAAACAGGCATGATATTGGTGTCATTTTCCGAAAACAATTTAATGGTTTTAAGTAAAGTGATACTTTTATCTGTAAAAAAGAAATCTATTAGATGAGAATATTCTGAAATTTTGGATGACTTTTCATCGATAGTCTGTAAATCGCTTTCAGAGATACTTCCTATCAACTCTTCATTTTTAATAATGGGAAGATGTGTTATTGGAAGTGTTTCAAAGATTTCTTGAGCTTTATTCACCAAACTTTCTGGAGTCAAAACTTCTAAATCATTTTGTATGTATTCTTTCATATTCACGCTTTACGAAGATAGTTTAAAATCATTTAATGATGTACTTTTGTGTTTTATTTGAAACCAATGACAAAGTTAAGTGTAAATATTAATAAAATAGCAACTTTGCGTAATTCAAGAGGAGGAGATGTTCCAAATCTACTAAAAGTTGCTAAAGACATTCAAGAGTTTGGTGCTCAAGGCATCACAATTCACCCAAGGCCAGATGAAAGACACATTCGCTATCAAGATGCCCGTGATCTCAAGCCAATGGTTACAACAGAATATAATATTGAAGGAAATCCTATCCGTAAATTTATGGATTTAGTTCTGGAAGTTAAGCCAACACAAGTAACATTAGTGCCAGATACTATTAATCAAATTACTTCAAATGCAGGTTGGGATACTGTTACCAATAAATCCTACCTTAAGGAGGTAATAAGTGAATTTAAAAATGCTGGAATTAGAACTTCTATATTTATTGATACAGATCTAAAATTAATTGAAGCTGCAGCTAAAACTGGTACAGATAGAATTGAGTTATATACAGAACATTTTGCCAGTGCTTATGAGAAAGGGAATAAGCAAGCGATAAAACCTTACACAAAAGCAGCTAACTTAGCACATGAGTTAGGCTTAGGAATTAATGCTGGACATGATTTGAGTTTAGACAATGTAGAATTTTTTAAACAAAATATTCCCAACCTTGCAGAGGTTTCCATTGGACACGCTTTAATTTCTGAAAGTTTGTACCTAGGCCTTCAAAACGTTGTAAACATGTATTTACATCGCCTTCAGTAGTATGGAGATCTTACATTCAAAAATAATTGGAGAGGGGACTCCTCTAATAATACTTCATGGGTATTTTGGGATGGGTGACAATTGGAAGTCTCTTGGAAATAAATTCGGCAAAATTTTTCAAACACATATTATAGATCAAAGAAATCACGGACGTAGTTTTCATTCACCCGAGTTTAGTTATGATTATCTTGTAGAAGATTTAGTACATTATATTCATCATTATAATTTAGAAAAGGTTGTTGTTTTAGGACATTCAATGGGAGGGAAAACAGCCATGTTGTTTGCTGTGAAATACCCACTATTGGTAGCTAAATTAATTATAGTAGATATTGCTCCTAGATATTATCAACCACATCACTCTGATATTTTAACCGCATTAAATTCAGTTGATTTTACAATTCAGAATACCCGTAAACTCGTTGATCAAAAAATTTCTGAATTAATTTTTGATCCTGTAACTCGAGCTTTTTTATTAAAGAATGTGTATTGGAAGGAGAAAGGATTATTAGCATATCGTTTTAATTTACAATCTCTTACAAAAAATAATGATGAGGTTGGTAAAGCACTTCCATCTTTCACAACCTTTGAAGAAAAAACCTTATTCTTGGCTGGAGGAAAATCTGAATATATTTTAGATAACGATATTCCTTTGATAAAAAAACATTTTCCTGAAGCATCTATTCAGACAATACCTAACGTTGGTCATTGGTTGCACGCAGAGTCTCCAGATGTTTTTTATGAGTTGGTGATGAATTTTTTAAAATAAAATTTTAATATATTCAATTCAATTAGATCAATGACCTTTTTATGCGTTGAGAGATTAGGGTTAATATTTCATAGGAAATCGTCTCAGTCATTGAAGAAATATTCAAAATATCTTCTTGGGTTTTAAAAATAAAAACAG
The DNA here is from genome assembly GCA_905479435.1 of uncultured Flavobacteriaceae bacterium. Lineage (GTDB taxonomy): Bacteria > Bacteroidota > Bacteroidia > Flavobacteriales > Flavobacteriaceae > Polaribacter. The sequence continues at coordinate 6,948 of CAJQMN010000177.1, forward strand.
GGTCTCCTTCGTTGCATTCAATGTTAGTAATATCAACCATAATCATATCCATACAAACATTACCAATAATTGGAGCACTCCGGTTTTGAATTGTTATGTATCCATTTCCTTTTCCTAATTTTCTTGATAATCCGTCAGCATGCCCTATTGGGATAGTAGCAATTATAGTGTCTTTGAAAGCTTTAAAAGCTCTATTATAACCTACAGTTTCTCCTTTTTTTGCAATGTGAATTTGAGAAATTATAGATTTTAAAATATGTGTATTTTTTAATTGTGATGTTTCTTTTTTATTATTTCCAAAACCATACAAACCAATTCCAATTCTAACCATGTCAAATTGAGCTTCTGGATAGTTTATAACCCCAGAAGTGTTTAGTGTGTGGGCCATTGGAGTATACTCTATATGATCATAAACTTGTGTGATGATATCTTTAAAATTTTGAATTTGATTTAAAGTAAATTGTCTTTCATTACTGTCTTCACTAGCAGCCAAATGAGAAAAAATGGATTTAATTTTCACATGTTTTGAGTTACAGATGATCGCCATAATTTTGGGAATATTAACTTTTGAAAAACCCAATCTATTTAATCCTGTATTAAATTTTAAATGAATAGGGTAGTACTCAATCTCTTTTTCCTTAGCTTTTGTTATGAATGCGTTTAATGTTTTTAAATTGTAGATAGTAGGCTCAAGTTGATTTCTTATAATTTCATCAAAATTTTGAATTTGTGGGTGTAATACTAAAATAGGGGTTGGTATCTTAGCATTTCGTAAAGAAATACCCTCATGTGCATAAGCAACAGCAAAATAATCAACCTTATCTTTTAAAAAATAAGCTACTTCGTTAGCATCACTTCCATAACCAAAAGCTTTAACCACTGCAAGTATTTTAGTTTTTTGATGAAGTTTATCCTTAAAGTATTGAAGGTTGTACTCAAGTGCATTTTTACTAATTTCTAGAACGGATACATGGTTATTCATAGTTGAGTCAGCACTATTTTTTAGAATTTTTTTCTTTCTCAATTTCTTCTCTTTGAGAAAGAAGTGCTTTGTAGTATGCGGCCCTACTTAAGGGTTCATATTCTTGAGTCTCTCCTAAAAAGACGATATCTTCATTTACTGCTTTTCTAAAACTATAATTGGCTAAGTTTCCTGTTTTAGTACAAACCGCATGAACTTTAGTAACATATTCTGCTGTGGCCATTAAAGCGGGCATTGGTCCAAAAGGATTCCCTTTAAAATCCATATCTAGTCCTGCAACAATTACACGAATTCCTCGGTTTGCTAGGTCATTACAAACAGCTACAATTTCATCGTCAAAAAATTGAGCTTCATCTATGCCTACAACATCAACATCATTAGCTAATAATCTAATATTTGAGGCTACAGGAACTGGTGTTGAACGAATTTCATTTGCATCGTGAGAAACAACCATCTCATCGTCATATCTTGTGTCAACAATTGGTTTAAAAATTTCAATTCGTTGTTTCGCAAATTGAGCTCTTTTTAGTCTTCTAATAAGCTCTTCAGTTTTTCCAGAGAACATTGATCCACAGATTACTTCAATCCAACCAAATTGTTCTGTATGATTTACCGTATTTTCAAGAAACATTTTGTAGTTTTAAGGCGTCAGAATAATTTGTACTTATCCATTGTGAATTTAGGCAAATTTATTAAAAAATGGGATTAAAAAATAATTAAACACTACAACTTATGCACAAAAAACTTGCAGCAGATCTCACTAGTTTAGCTCACAGTATTTTACAAATGAAAAACAAAGAAGATGTTTTTGCTTTGAAAACAAAAGCGCATGAAGTTTATGAAAAATTAGCTGTGTTAGCCTGTGTAGAGGAATATTTTAACACGACTTCAAACCCCGAACATACTAAAGATGAGCTTTTAGATTTGGTTAAAAAAGTTGGGAAAAAGTTAGACAATGATATTGATTCTGAAAATATTGAGGATATGATTTCATCATCTACTGAAAGTGAAGTAGATGATTTTATTACAAAAACAGAGGATCAAGAAGACACAGAGGAGGAACAAATTTTAGAGTCTGATGACAAAGTTATAGAAAGTATTGATGAAGATTTGGTTAATGAGGGTATAGAATTAACAATTGAAGAGGCTTCAGATGGCTCTAATGCTCAAGAAGAAGGTAATGATTTATTCTCCCTATCAGATGGGGTTATTGAGGAAGCTTTTGAAGATGAACATGAGACTGATGAGTCTAGTAATGAGGAAATTACACTTTCACTTGAAGATGAATTAAAAGATACAATTGCTGCTGATGTAGTTGCTGATTTATTTGACAATGCTCCAAAAAAATCATTGAACGATAAGATACGAGATGACATTCAAATTGGGTTGAATGATCGTATTGCTTTTGTGAAAAATTTATTTGGTGGAAGTCAAGAAGATTTTAATCGAGTAGTTTCTCAATTAAATTCATTTAAAACTGAAAAAGAAGCAAAAAAATTCATTAATAAAATGGTTAAACCAGATTATAATTGGGCAGAAAATGAAGATATTGAACAACGTTTTATGACTATTGTAGAACGTAAATTTTTATAAACCTAGTGTTTAACACATTAATGATAGGCTTTAGGGCAAATTCTTATTAAGAAAAAACCAAAGATTGGTGTAATAACATGAAAATAGAAGTATCAAACGGAGAAATTTTAGATAAGTACACTATTTTAGAAATTAAACTTTCTAAAATAAAAGATGCTAATAAAATAATTAATATTCAACATGAGTATGATACATTAACTCCAGATGTAGAGTGTATTTATGATGCTTGCAAAGATTCTAATCAATTAAAAAATTTACACAAAAACTTATTGGAAGTGAACAAGAAGTTGTGGAAAATTGAGGATGATATAAGAGAATGTGAAAGAGCTAATGATTTTGGGAAAACGTTTATAGATTTGGCGCGAGCAGTGTATTATGTTAATGATGACCGTTCTGATGTGAAAAAGGAAATTAATATCTTCACAGGATCAGATTTAGTTGAAGAAAAATCTTATGAGGAATATAAAAAGAAATAAGATGAGGTTTAGACTTTTAATTATGGTGTGTCTTACTTTTTTATTAGGTTGTAAATCTACTTATGAAACCCAAAATTTTAAATTAGAAAACTCACCTGAACCGCCAGATTATAATCTTAGTACCTCATGGGCAGTTCTTCCAACTACATATTCAAAAGAATTTCAAAACTATGCTTCTAAAGCACCAGATACACTTCGAGCAGATGTTTTTTATGTATACCCAACTTTAAATTTAGACGAAGAAGACCTTCGATGGAATGTCCCTGTTGATGATATTGAACAAAATAAAAAAGTTTTAGAAAAAGCAGTTTTAATGCAAGCCTCTGCTCTAGCTATTTCAGGAAAAGTGTATACACCATTTTATAGACAAGCACACATTCGGTCTTATAAAATGTTTAATAAAGGAGGGAAAGAAGCTCTAGAATTAGCTTATCAAGATGTGAAAAAATCTTTTGAAGTATATTTAAAAAAATACAATAAAGGCAGACCAATTTTTATATTAAGTCATAGTCAAGGATCCTCACACACCTCAAGATTACTGGCTGATTTTTTTGATGGAAAAGAATTGCAAAAACAATTAGTTGCTGCGTATATTCCTGGAATGAGAATTCAACCCGATCAATTTAATTCAATTCAACCCATGACAAAACCCAGTCAAATTGGCGGTTTTGTTTCTTGGAATACATTTAAGAAGGGGCATTATCCAAAAAAAGACAAAAACTGGTATGCTGGAGGAGTTACTAGTAACCCAGTTACTTGGGACAGCTCTAAATCTACTAGCTTAGAGCAACACAAGGGGTTTTTATATACGAACAATAAAATATACGAAAAAGCACTTAAAATCGAAATCACTGATGGTTTGGTGTGGTCAAGTAATCCTAAGTTTTCAATGCGTCTTTTTATGTCTCTAATTAAGAATTATCATTCAGGAGATATAAATTTATTTTGGCAAGATATTAGAGAAAATTCTCAATTGAGATTAAAGACTTATTTAGAGACTATTAATTAGTTTTGTTTTTAAACGTTCAATTTCTTTCTTACTGTTACCAATAAATATTTGCTGATCGAAAATAAAAACAGGTCGTTTTAAAAAAGTATATTCTTCCAAAATAAATTGACGGTATTCTTTTTCAATAATCAATTCATTTTTCAACCCCATTTCTTTGTATTTTTTAGCCCGTTTATTAAAGAGAGCCTCGTAGCTATTTGATAAAGAATACATTTCTTCTAATTGAGCTACAGTTATTGGGTTGGTTTTAATTTCTTGTTTTTCAAAACCAACTAAATTTAATTCTTTTAAAATTCTCCGGCAGGTATCACAAGTTTGTAAAAAATATACTTTCTTCATTAATAAAAATTATCTTTGATAAAATTACATCAAAAAAATGAAGGTACAATTCGATATTCTAACAAAAACAAGAGCGATAGTTTTATATTATATAAAAGAATTAAGTTTAGATCAACTCCATGTTATTCCAGATGGGTTTAACAATAATATCGCTTGGAATATTGCCCATTTAGTTGTGACCCAACAATTACTACATTATAAGCTTTCTGGTAATGATTGTTTAGTTTCAGATGAATTAATTTCTGCTTATCAAAAAGGAACTTCACCCTCTGTTAAGTTCTCTCAACAAGCTTTTGATGAGGTTTTAGAATTATTTCAGGGCTTACCAAGTACGTTAGAGGAAGATTTTGAAGCAGGAATTTTTAAAGAATATTCAGCGTACAAAACCAGCACTGGTTTTGTGATTGATTCAATGGAAAAGGCCATTATTTTTAATAATTTTCATGAATCTCTTCATCTAGGCGTTATCATGTCACTTAAAAAACTAGTTTAATTAAATTAAGTTTTTTTCAACATTCACTATTGTAATTCCTTGATGTTTAAAACAATAGGTAACAACCAATTAGCTCTTACCTCTTGAACTTCAGGAAAGTATTCTACATGTTCTGGTTGCTTTTTATCTAAATAATTTCCAGTATCCCACACTCCATTTCGGTTTGAATCGTAGATAATTCTGATCTTATATTTTTTTGGCATTAATAGATCAAATGAAATTTTCTTGTTTTTAGAAGATGTTTCCTGAACAACAGTGGCATCATTACTATCTGTTAATTGTATAATGACAGGTATGTTTTTTGAATTTTGAACAGTTATTGATATTTCTCCATAATCTTCGGTTCCTCGGGTTCTAAATAGTGAACTTATGGTATCATTTGTTGTATTAAAAATATCCGTTAGTGCATTTGGATATATATTAACCTTATAGGGTTTTTTATGTTTTTTTTCAAAAAGGAAGCCAATCTTGCTCTCTTTTTTTGAAATAAATGTTTTGTAAGGGAAGCTAATACTATCTGTGTATTTGAAAATGATTCTTGAAGTATCAATCTTAACAACAGGATTATTTGTGGTAAAAAATAAGGTGTCTTTTAAATTTAATATTCCCCCCGTTATATCATTTACTTTTAGAGAATCTAATTCTTTTTTCCTCAATTTAACGGTTACGGTATCAATACTAGTATTATTACTTATTTTAAAAACTAAAGAGTCTTTATCAATGAGTGAGTGCCATAAGTTTACTGTGTCTTTTCCTTTTTCAGGAAAAATTATGGTTTGAAAGTTATCTGGAACAGGCGACAGTGTTTCTACCTCGAGGTTTTTTGGATTCCCTTGATAACCAAAAATTAATTGTCCTTTTCTGATTTCTTTACCGCGTCTAAAAACATAAGGTAACTCTTCTTTAAATATTGAAATTGGATTACTAATAATACTATCTCTAGGGAGAGTTATGGTGTCTTTTAGAAAACCAATTTTATCAGTTTTAGGATTAAAAATATAATCACTTCTTTCATCATCTAAAGCTACTAAAAGATAGTTTCCCTTTCTAAGATTTGTAAATTGGTAATTGGAAGAATCTAAAGAACTTGTTACATAATCTGGTTTTCTATTGTAAACAGCAGAATCTGTGTAAGAACTGTCTAACCTGAACAATAAGAGTTTTATATCCTCAACACTTTCAGATTTAAACGAATTTTTGACATTCCCAGACAAATTTAGCGAATCTATGTAGGATCCAGTGGAAAATACATATTTAAAACGCTCAAGAATATTTGCTTCATTATTGTCTTGAACACTATTTCCAAAATCAAAAATATACGTTGAATTGTCTTTTAAGGTATCTAAAATTTTAATATTGATAAACTTACTTGGACTTCCTTGAGGGGATATTATTGACGGGTTTGCAGGATTTAATGGAGGTGAAACAATGAGTTGTTTTCTAAGATCCTTTAATTTTATATACTCATTGAAGTATATGTTTATTTCCTTTTTATCAAAGTTAATGGTTTCATAGGGAGGGTTTGCAGTCACAAATAAAGGCGCATCTTCATCCTTAGGACCTCCATCAGGTCTTCCTTTCTTTGCACATTGTGAAAAAGAGAACACCAGGAAAACTAAAAATAAAAGCTGTATTTTTCTCAACTCAATTAATTTACTACAAATAAACAATATATTTTTTGGAATTAAATGTCAGAAAATTGTTAATTTTTATTCAGTTAAAGCTATAGTGACTAGGCTTATTTTTAAATTCTCCACTTTCAATAATTGAATACAGCATGCTTCGAGTGTTGCACCTGTTGTTACCACATCGTCTATCAGAAGTATATGTTTATCTTTAAGAATAGCGGGGTTTGTTATGCTAAAATTATTCATAAGACTTTTAAATCGTTCTACTCTCTTTTTAAAAGTTTGTGTTTTTGCTGCTGTATTCCTAATCAAAACACCTTCAAGATATTTTGTGTTTAAAATAGTACTTAGACTTTTCCCAAATTTAGTTAACTGATTATAACCACGTTGTCTTAACTTGTCTTTATGTAGTGGAACAGGAATGATGAAGTCTATATCATTAAATGAATTGGTTTCTAATAGTAGTTGTCCAAACCATTCTCCTAAAAAGACTCCAACCTTTTCATTATTTTTATATTTTAATTGATAAATTAGTTTTTTTACTTTTCCAGTTGGATGATAATATAAAAAAGAAGCTCCCTTTTCCAGAAAAATTCTTCCCTCTAAAGTTTGAGTTAATGGATTAGCTGTAACATCACTGCTATCTATAAAGGGCAAATCTAATCTACATTCTATACAAATTATATGTTCTTGGTCTAATAAATATTGATCGCAACAAACACATACATCCGGATAGAAGAGATTAAAAAGATTTTGTAATCCTTTCATTTTCTTAGCGTTTTTAGTGAAGATACTAAAAAACAAGAATTCTGTAGTATCAAATACACAAAGTAGCATTGATTTTTCTTGAAAAATTTCTTTATTCCCTTATCTTTGCAAAGATTATGGCACAAAAAGAGGATCAGTTTAAAAAGGTATTATCACACGCAAAAGAATACGGTTATATTTTTCAATCTAGTGAAATATATGATGGCTTAAGTGCGGTATATGATTATGCTCAAAATGGAGTAGAATTAAAAAAGAATATTAGAGAGTATTGGTGGAAGTCTATGGTGCAAATGCATCAAAATATAGTAGGCTTAGACGCCTCTATTTTAATGCATCCAACCACATGGAAAGCTTCGGGTCATGTAGACGCTTTCAATGATCCTTTAATCGATAATAAAGATTCAAAAAAAAGATACAGAGCAGATGTCTTAATTGAAGATTATTGTGCAAAAATTGAAGGAAAAATAAATAAAGAAGTAGCAAAAGCGTCAAAACGCTTTGGAGATGCTTTTAATAAAGAAGAGTTTTTATCTACCAATGGAAGAGTTTTAGGATATCAAGAAAAGATAAAAACAATTCTATCAAGAATGGGAGCTTCTTTAGAAAAAGAAGATCTTTTAGATGTAAAAAACCTAATTGAAGAATTAGGAATACCAGATCCCTTAACAGGTTCAAAAAATTGGACAGATGTAAAACAATTTAACTTAATGTTTGGTACGCAGTTGGGTGCATCTGCAGAGAGTTCTATGAAAGTATATTTGCGTCCAGAAACGGCTCAAGGAATTTTTGTTAATTTCTTAAATGTTCAAAAAACAGGTAGAATGAAAATTCCGTTTGGAATTGCTCAAACTGGAAAAGCATTTAGAAATGAAATTGTTGCAAGGCAATTTATTTTTAGAATGCGCGAGTTTGAACAAATGGAAATGCAGTTTTTTGTAAAACCAGGGACACAAAAAGAATGGTACGAGCATTGGAAGGAAACCCGTTTAAAGTGGCATAAATCATTAGGAATGGGTGATGAGAATTATCGATTTCATGATCATGATAAATTAGCTCATTATGCAGATGCAGCCTCAGATATTGAGTTTAACTTTCCATTTGGATTTAAAGAATTGGAAGGAATTCACTCAAGGACAGATTTTGACCTAAAAGCTCATGAAGAATTTTCTGGAAAAAAATTACAATATTTCGATCATGAAGATAATACAAGCTATACTCCGTATGTGGTAGAAACCTCTATTGGATTAGATAGAATGTTTTTAGCGGTATTTTCTAATTCATTGGTTGAAGAAGAGTTAGACAATAATACAACTAGAACGGTATTAAAGCTTCCTGCAGTTTTAGCACCCACAAAAGCTGCTGTATTTCCTTTATTAAAAAAAGATGGATTACCGGAAGTGGCTCGTCAAATTATTGAAGATTTAAAATGGGATTTTAATGTTTTCTATGATGAGAAGGACGCCGTTGGTAAACGCTACAGAAGACAAGATGCTGCTGGAACACCTTTTTGTATTACTGTAGATCACGAGACTTTAGATAATAATACGGTGACTATTCGTCACAGAGATACAATGGAGCAACAGCGTG
>CAJQMN010000178.1 GCA_905479435.1 uncultured Flavobacteriaceae bacterium
CTTAATTTTACGTGTAATGATATATTATTCAAAAGTTTCTTATACCTTATTGATTGTTGTTTTTGTGGTTTTTTTTGGTTCATTAATTCCTAATTATATCCATGATGGTTTTAGTAATACCCTGTTCATGACTACTGCAGGGCTAATTGTTGTGTATGGATTAATTTTACATATGTTTTTTAATACAACGTATACAATTGATCAACAGATGTTACATATTAAATGTGGTTTTATTCGCTACAATTCAATAAACATAATGGATATGAAAAAGATTTCAAAATCTAGCACTCTAATGTCATCTCCTGCAGCCTCTTTTGATAGAATTGAAATTACTCATGGTAAATTTGATGAACTTATAATTTCCCCAAAACATAAGTTAAAATTTGCAAATGATTTACAGAAAATAAATCCAAACCTTATTAATAAGTTAAAAGTTTAAGCATGTCTTTTTCTTTTGGCTTTATTAATTCTAAACCTTTTTTTATAGCTTAAACTTTCTTACAGACCTCAATGTTACTTTTAAAATAAAAGTTATATTTGAATTGTACTTAAAAATTAAAAAAATGAATAAATATTTAATCAAACGAGAAATCGAGGGTGCTTCACAAATACCAAGTGAAAAATTAGATGAAATTGGACAAGGATCTGAATCAGTCTTAATTGCAATGAGGAGTGAAGGGAAGAAAATTGAACAAGAGCATAGTTATATTGCTGGAAATAATGTTTTTTGTGTCTACAACGCAGATTCTGAAGAGACTGTTGAAGAACACGCAAAAAGAGCCGGTGTACCGGCTAATGAAATAACTTTAATATCAAGTATTTTAAAACATAACAGTAAGGGATAGATGATACATATTTTTTTAATTCAGTAAATTTATACATAGTTTATGAAGGGTAAACTTGGGCTTAAAAAATTCATTTTTGAAACATTAGTTATAATTATAGGTATTTCTATCTCTTTTTGGCTAAATAATATGCAGGAGAACACCAATATTGCAAAAAAAGAAGTAGAAACTTTAAAAGCAATAAAACTAAATATTGTTGAAATAGAGGCATACATTACCTCTAGACGTGAGACTTTAGATGACGAAAATGATTTTATGAATTACCTCTCAGAAAATTGGAACACCTTAAATTTAGATTCAGTAGTTAATGTTTTACAAAAGGGAAGGCATATAAAATCTTTTCATAATTTATTTTTAGATTATAGAGAGTTTCATCCTCCAGTTTCTGAAATTTCTTCTATAATTAACGACGGATCTATTGCCTTGATTTCTAGTCATGAAATTAAACTATCCTTGATTTCTTTGATGGATAATAATTTTGACTACGTAAATCAAAATGTGAAAAGTGAAATTGAACTACAACAAGTTTTTAGGGAGGTATTATTAAAAAGTAATAGTTCAGAAATATCTAAAATATTGGAAACAACAAGTTTTGAGCTAAAAGAAAGATTTCAGGGAAATGTAGATTACAAGAATCAAATTTTAAATGAATTAAAAGCTATTGTAAAATTAAATCCTGCAAAAAATTATATAAACTTAAAAATTCGTCAAAGATATTGGGTTATGAATTTTATGAATAGTTTTAGCAATAAGCTTAATAAAATAAAAGAATTAGTGGATGTTGAATTATTAATTAAAACCTAACCATTACATTTCTTTCTCTTTTTAGTTAGAATAGTTCTGAGTCTTTTGATACCTTTATAAAGGTTAGCTAACTATTACTATATTTGAAAATATAAATTTACAACTCATGAAAAAACTACTCTTACTCTTTACACTTTCAATCTTTGCTTGTCAAAGCCCAACAAAAGTTTCTAAAGAAGAAGTTATGGATACATTTGAAACTTTTTTTGAAGTTTTAGATCATGATTTAAGCAGCTTTGATGCTGTGGTTACAGATGACTTTTTTATCTATGAAAATAGTAGACATTACACCAAAGCAGAGTTTATTGATTTTGTAAAAACATTCGACATTGTTAGTAGTAAGCGAAAATTTGAAGACGTTGTTATTGACTCCGATTATAATTCTGCACATATAGCTCTTAAACAGTTAGGAGAGTTTATTGTAAATACTCCAGAAGGTAAAGTTAAGCTCGAATTTGAATGGCTTGAAAGTACTTATGCTGTTAAGGTAGATGGGAAACTAAAGTTTAAATTTTATTTTTCTGAAGCTATTAAAACTAACACCACCAATTTAGAGCTCACAACAAATAATTAATTCATGTGGACTAAGTTTATTTATAAGTGCAATGAATTAGCGATACATGGCTTGTATTTTGATGTAAAAGTAAGTTACAGAAAATACATTAGAATACGTATCTGGTAAAATAACTTTGAATCGAGCCTAGATAAATAGGGATAAGATTTTATCATTATATTATACATTTAACTATTCACATAAACTATTTGAAATGCAAAAATCTACACTCACCTATATTAAATATCCTTTAGTAATAATATGCACTATACTATGTTTGTCTGGAGTAAGGTGGTTAATTAGTTCTGAACCGTGGATATTGGATCAAGTTGCAAACGAAGAAAGATTAAATATGACATTTATTGATCTTTTTTCAGTAGAAGGTAATGAAACGTTAGGGGAATATTTGACTCAAATTTATCGCTTTCTTGGACTTTATGTTTTAGGTATAGGATTCATACTTCTTTCTTTTACCTCCAGTAAATTTTTAGAGATTTTTATGATTAGACAGCGATTTTTAATTGTA
>CAJQMN010000179.1 GCA_905479435.1 uncultured Flavobacteriaceae bacterium
CCTGCATTTTGCGCCATATTAACTGCGTCAATAGTCTCTGTTAAAGTTCCTATTTGGTTTACTTTTATTAAAATAGAATTGGCAATGCCATTTTCTATTCCGCGAGATAATCTTTTAACATTTGTAACAAATAAATCATCACCTACCAGTTGAACCTTATCTCCTATTTTATCAGTTAAATATTTCCAACCTTCCCAATCATTTTCATCCATACCGTCCTCAATAGATATAATAGGGTAATTAGTAGCTAATTCAGCCAAATAATCGGCTTGTTCTTTACTAGATCTTATCTTACCTGTTTCACCTTCAAACTTAGAATAATCATAATTACCATTTTCATAAAACTCTGCAGCTGCACAATCTAAGGCTATCATAATATCGTCACCTAATGTATAACCCGCATTTTTAACAGCTAAAGCTATTGTGTCTAATGCATCCTCTGTTCCTTCAAGTGTTGGAGCAAAACCTCCCTCATCACCAACAGCCGTAGAAAGATTTCTATCATGAAGAACCTTCTTTAAATTATGGAAAATTTCAGATCCCATTTGCATTGCTTGAGAAAAAGTAGATGCTTTAACTGGCATAACCATGAATTCTTGAAAAGCAATAGGTGCATCTGAATGAGAACCACCATTAATAATATTCATCATTGGAACTGGAAGGGTATTTGCAGAAACACCACCAATATATCTGTACAAAGGAATTCCTAATTCAGCCGCTGCTGCTTTTGCAGTAGCAAGAGAAACACCTAATATTGCATTAGCACCTAATTTTGATTTATTTGGTGTTCCATCAAGATCTATCATCATTTGATCTATTTTGTTTTGTTCAAAAACTGAAAAACCAAGGATTTCCTGAGCTATTATTGTATTCACATTATCTACAGCATTTGAGACACCTTTACCCATAAAATCTTTACCACCATCTCTTAACTCTACAGCTTCATGTTCTCCTGTTGAAGCACCAGATGGAACTGCCGCCCTACCTAGATATCCATTTTCTGTTGTAACATCAACTTCTATTGTTGGATTTCCTCGAGAATCAAAAATTTGTCTTGCATGAACGTTTATAATAATACTCATTTTATTAAAATTTATAATTAAAAAATTTCTTTTATTCGTTGACCGCTAAATTACATAATATGGGGGTTTTAAATTTATAATATCACTAATTTATTACGAAAACGATTTCATCTGTTATGAAGTATTAGGGTTTAAAAATTTAAGTTTAAGTAAAAAAGAAACCCACTCCTAGGAGTGGGAAAAATTGCTATGAAAAAGAAAGTGATGTTAAACATCACTGTGGTAAAAGTAATACATATTCATTTAATGAACAAACATTAATAATAAAAAAAAGATGTTAATATTATAAAATCAGCAAAGAGTCTTTGAGATAGCTGCATTTATGATAAAAAAAATAAACCTATGTTAATTATTTAATATTTTCCATAAATTGATCAAATAAGTATTCTGCATCATGTGGTCCTGGACTAGCTTCAGGATGGTATTGAACAGAAAAACAATTTTTATTTTTTAATCGAATACCAGCTACTGTATGATCATTAAGGTGAACGTGAGTTATTTCTACATCTGGATGAGACTCCGTTTCTTCTCTATTGATTGCAAAACCATGATTTTGAGAAGTGATTTCACCTTTACCCGTAAGTAAATTTTTTACTGGATGATTTATGCCTCTGTGACCATTATGCATTTTATAGGTAGATATTCCATTTGCTAATGCTATAACTTGATGGCCTAAACATATTCCAAATAAAGGTAAATTTCTTTCAATAATTTCTTTAGCCAAATTTTGAGCCTCTACTAAAGGTTCTGGGTCTCCTGGGCCATTAGATATAAAATAACCATCCGGATTCCATGCTTGTAAATCTTCAAAAGAAGCATTGTATGGAAATACTTTTACATAGGCTCCTCGCTTTACAAAATTTCTCAAAATATTCTTTTTTATCCCAATATCTAAAGCTGCTATTTTAAACTTTGAATTTTCATCTCCTACAAAATAAGGCTCTTTGGTAGAAACTTTAGAAGCCAATTCTAAACCTTCCATAGAAGGTGCTTTAGACAATTGAGCTTTTAATTTGTCTATATCATCTGTCTCGGTAGAAATAACAGCGTTCATTGCTCCATGATCTCTAATATAAGACACCAATGCTCTTGTATCTACATCTGAAATTGCAACTAAATTATGTTCTACAAACCAATCTTTTAAATTACCGTCAGAATCTACCCTAGAATGTTCAAAACTGAAATTTCTTACAACCAAACCTGAAATTTTGATCCCATCAGATTCTACTTCAGAAGCATTAACTCCATAATTTCCTATGTGGGCATTGGCGGTAACCATAATTTGGCCAAAATAAGATGGATCTGTAAAAATTTCTTGATAACCAGTCATACCTGTATTGAAACAGATTTCGCCGGTTACAGTTCCCTCAATCCCAACAGATTTACCATAAAAAATAGTTCCATCTGCTAATAAAACTAATGCTTTTTTTCTTTGTTGATACTTCATTCAATTAGACTTCTAAGTTTTAACAAAAATAAGAATATTTATGAATAGATGTATTTAATTTTTTATCAAAAAAAAGGCAACTATTAACAGTTGCCTTTTTTTTATCAATTTTAAATTTTAAAGTATGTTGTCTAAGTTTTTTAGAGCTACTTTAATATCATTAATTTTTTTGAACGATAGCTTATTCCTTGTAAAATATTTTAAAACAGAACTTTTTTCAGCTTCATTATTTGCAATAGCATCTATAATGAACTTTTTCTTAAGCTTCAATTCAGTTATTCCTTGCTCATTAGAGATATAATACTCTTCTTTATGTACTAATTTATCCGTTTTTCTACTTAGCATTGGGTTTACTGAACCCTCCACAAGCTTAACACTATGAAAATTTAATAATGAAACCTTATCAGACTCATAAATCACTTCAAAAACACGACTACCAATTTCTGTATCAATTTTTTTAAATACCTTTCCTTTAATAGTAACATCTTCAATAGCTTTCATATTTAACACAAAAATGGAATCTTCCGATATTTTTGTAACCATTCTATTTGTTTTCAAATTAAAATTTACATTCTTTAATGTAAATGTTTTTTTGTCTTTAGAATTAACTACTACAGGATAATTTTTCCAAGTATCAAATAAATAAATAGATCCATCAATAGTTCTTGGAGGGTTTATAAATCTGACTGCTGTTCCAGCAGGAAATTTGCTAGAACCCCAATATCCAGGTTCACCTCCAGCTAAATTTTTTAGCGCTGTAGCATTATTTTCACTTACACTAGATTGAGTACTTTGAGAATATCCAACGGTAGTAATTGTTAAACATAAAACTGTAATAATTTTCAATTTTCTCATTATTTCTTTATTATTCATTGTTTACGAGTATCGTTAATCTATACTATTAAATTTCATAAACAAATTTTATACAATATAAAGCTAAAAAATAAAAAGAGCGAAGTGAAATTCACCTGCTCTTTTTAACAAAAAATTAATTTTTTATTTACTTTACAAACTTTTAATTAATAAAAGTATTTAATTTTTGGTTTGATCTTAAATATTAGAATATGTTGTCTAAATTTTTCAAAGCTACTTTAATATCATCAATTTTTTTGAAAGATAACTTGTTCCCTAAAAAATATTTCGAAAGAGAACTCTTTTCGGAATCATTGCTTGCAAAAGCATTTAAAATAGATTTTTTCTTAAGTCTTAATTCAGTGATTCCTTCATCGTTTAAAAGATAATATACTTCTTTATGAACTAATTTGTCAGTTTTTCTACTCAACATAGGATTAACGGAACCTTCCACAAGCTTTACACTATGAAAATTTAGCAATGAAACTTTTTCAGACTCATAAATTACTTCAAAAATTCTACTACCAATTTCTGAATCTACTTTTTTAAATACCTTTCCAAGTATATTCACATTTTCAATAGACTTCATATCTAACACAAAAATTGAATCTTGGGAAATTTTTGTTACCAATCTATTTGTTCTCAGATTAAAATTTACATTATCTAGTGTAAAAGTTTTGTTGTCTTTAGAATTAACAACTACAGGATAATTTTTCCAGGTATCAAATAAATATATAGAACCATCTATAGTTCTTGGAGGGTTTACAAATCTCATTGCGGTACCATAGGAACCATTACCAGATCCAGTCCCTGTTCCTGTTATACCTTGCAGAGCTCTAGCATTGTTATCACTTACATTTGTACCTGTATTTTGTGAATATCCAACAACACTAATTGTTAAAAATAATACTGTAATAATTTTCAATTTCTTCATTTTTTTGTTTTTTTTATTCACCCTTACTAGTAAGGTGACTAAGTTTTTAAAGGGTTGCGTAAACTAAAAATACATTTAGTAAAAATATTAAAAAAAAAGAGCAGTGTAAAATTTACCTGCTCTTTTAACATTTATTTAAAATCTTCAATTATCATTCAGATTTTTCTTCTGAAGTTGTTTCTACTGTTTCAGTTGAAGCAACAGCTTCATCAGTTTTCTTTCGTCTTCCTCTACGTGTAGATTTCTTGGCTTTTTTACCTTTAGGGTTGTAAATTTCGTTATAGTCAACCAATTCTACCATAGCCATAGGAGCATTATCCCCTTGACGGTTTCCTAACTTGATAATACGAATATAACCTCCTGGTCTGTCTGCTATCTTAACAGAAATTTCTTTAAATAATTCTGTAACAGCAAACTTATCTCTAAGGTAACTAAAAACAACTCTTCTATTATGGGTTGTATCTGCTTTAGATTTTGTAATTAATGGCTCAACAAAAACTCTTAATGCTTTTGCTTTAGCAACTGTAGTATTAATACGTTTGTGCTCTATTAAAGAACAAGCCATATTCGCTAACATCGCTTTTCTATGTGCAGTTTGTCTTCCTAAATGATTAAATTTCTTTCCGTGTCTCATGACGTTTATTTTTTACTTTCATCTTGCTCAACTCACTATTGAGGGGCAAATTATGAAAGATTAATCTCTATCTAATTTATATTTTACTAAGTCCATTCCAAAGTTAAGACCTTTAACAATTACAAGCTCTTCTAACTCTGTTAATGATTTTTTACCAAAGTTTCTAAACTTCATTAAATCGCTTTTATTAAAGGAAACTAAATCTCCTAAAGTATCAACCTCTGCTGCTTTTAAACAATTTAATGCTCTAACAGAAAGATCCATATCTATTAATCTAGTTTTTAATAACTGACGCATGTGTAATGATTCCTCATCATAAGTTTCAGTTTGAGCAATTTCATCTGCTTCAAGAGTGATACGCTCATCAGAGAACAACATAAAGTGATGAATCAATATTTTGGCAGCTTCAGTTAAAGCATCTTTAGGATTTATAGATCCATCAGTTTCTATGTCAAAAATTAATTTTTCGTAATCAGTTTTTTGTTCAACACGGAAATTTTCAATTGCATACTTTACATTTTTAATTGGTGTGTAAATAGAATCTGTGAAAATTGTACCAATAGGTGCCGAAGATTTTTTATTCTCTTCTGCAGGAACAAAACCTCTACCTTTTTCAATAGAAAGCTCCATGTTTAATTTAACTGACTTGTCCATATGACAAATCACTAAATCTGGGTTTAATACTTGGAAACCAGAGATGTATTTCTGTAAATCTCCAGCGGTCAATTGATCTTGACCAGAAATAGATACAGATACAGTTTCTCTATCTGATTCTTCAATTTGCTTCTTAAAGCGAACTTGTTTAAGATTTAGTATGATTTCGGTAACATCCTCAACAATACCTTTAATTGTTGAAAACTCATGTTCTACACCATCAATTCGTAATGAAGTAATTGCAAATCCTTCTAAAGAAGATAATAAAACTCTTCTTAGTGCATTTCCTACTGTTAAACCAAAACCTTGTTCTAGTGGTCTAAACTCAAATCTACCAGAAAAATCTGTAGATTCAATCATAATTACCTTATCGGGTTTCTGAAAATTTAAAATTGCCATATGTTTTCTTCGTTTTAATTGTTATTTAGTTGCGCGGTTTGTAAGCGTGAAGAATTGCAAACATACCCTTTGGCCAAATACCAATGTGGTTAATTTATTATTTAGAATATAATTCTACGATTAATTGTTCTTTGATGTTTTCAGGAATTTGTAATCGCTGTGGAGTTTTTACAAAAGTTCCTTCTTTTTTATCAGAATTCCAACTTAACCATTCATAAACTGAACTGTTGGATGCTAAAGCATCGTCAATAGCTTGAAGTGATTTAGATTTTTCTCTCACTGCTACAACATCACCCTCTTTTAAAGAATACGACGGAATATTTACAATTTCTCCATTCACAGTAATGTGTCTGTGAGAAACTAACTGACGTGCTCCTCTTCTTGATTTAGAGATTCCGAAACGAAATACAACATTGTCTAGACGAGATTCACACAATTGTAATAATACCTCTCCGGTAATTCCTTTTGAAGAAGATGCTTTTTTAAATAAATTACTGAACTGACGTTCTAATATTCCATAAGAATATTTAGCTTTTTGCTTTTCCATTAACTGGACAGCGTATTCAGATTTCTTACCTCTTCTTTTTGCATTTCCATGCTGTCCTGGAGGATAATTTCTTTTTTCGAAGCTTTTGTCTGCTCCAAAAATTGCTTCGCCAAATTTACGAGCAATTTTAGTTTTTGGTCCTGTATATCTTGCCATTTCTGTTTTTGTTACAATAGGGATTATGAATTAAGGCTTACTCCTTCGATAATCTGATTCCTATATATTAAAAAATTAATTATACTCGTCTTCTTTTTGGTGGACGACAACCATTATGTGGAGTTGGAGTAACATCAATAATTTCAGTTACTTCAATTCCTGAATTGTGAACAGCTCTGATCGCAGATTCTCTACCATTTCCAGGTCCTTTCACATATACTTTAACTTTACGTAAACCCGCTTCATGAGCTACTTTAGAACAGTCTTCTGCAGCAAGTTGAGCTGCATAAGGCGTATTCTTTTTAGATCCTCTAAAACCCATTTTACCAGCTGATGACCATGAAATAACATCACCTTTCTTGTTGGTTAAAGAAATAATAATATTATTAAAAGATGCTGTAATGTGAGCTTCTCCGATAGACTCAATAATTACTTTACGTTTTTTTGAACTTGTTTTTGCCATAATAATTTGGTGTTTAGCAATAATGCTCTAGTAAATTGTGTTTGTAACACGGCACACTAGTTAGGTATTGCTATGTGTAACTTATTTTTTCTTGTTAGCTACTGTTTTTCTCTTCCCTTTTCTAGTTCTAGAGTTGTTTTTAGTTCTCTGTCCTCTTAAAGGAAGACCAACTCTATGACGAATACCTCTCTGACATCCAATATCCATTAGACGTTTGATACTTAATTGTACCTCAGAACGTAATTCACCTTCTATAGTAAAAGTTCCAACTTGTTCTCTAATTGCAGCGATTTGGTCATCGTTCCAGTCTTGAACTTTAACACTTTCGTCTACTTTTGCATTAGCTAAAACTTCTTTAGCTCTACTGTTACCTATACCAAAGATGTAAGTTAAAGCAATAACTCCTCTTTTATTCTTTGGAATGTCTATACCTGCTATTCTTGCCATTACCCTTGTCTTTGTTTAAATCTAGGATTTTGTTTATTAATCACATATAATCTACCTTTTCTGCGCACTATTTTGCAGTCGGCACTTCTTTTCTTTACTGATGCTCTAACTTTCATTAGTTCTAATTTTTAATATCTATAAGTAATTCTAGCCTTAGATAAATCATAAGGACTCATTTCTAATTTTACTTTATCTCCTGGTAATAATTTAATATAATGCATTCTCATTTTACCTGAGATATGAGCCGTTACAATATGCCCGTTTTCTAATTCTACACGAAACATTGCATTTGATAATGCTTCTGTAATAGTTCCATCTTGTTCTATTGCTGCTTGTTTAGCCATAATTTACTTTAATGATTTTCTATTACTATTTCCTGATTTCATTAAACCATCATAATGACTGTTTAATAAATAGGAATTAATTTGTTGAATGGTGTCTATAGCTACACCAACCATAATGATTAGTGATGTACCTCCATAAAATAAAGCCCAACCTTGCTGAACTCCAAATTGTACTACAATAGCTGGAAGTATAGATAAACCTGCTAAGAATAATGATCCTGGAAATGTAATTCTAGACAAAACAGAATCTAAACGTTCAGCAGTATCCTTTCCTGGTCTAATCCCTGGAATAAATCCTCCACTTTTCTTCAAATCATCAGCCATTTTATTCGTTGGAATGGTAATCGCAGTATAAAAGAAACTGAAGATTATAATTAATAACGCAAAGATTACATTATACCATAACCCAAATGGATCTTGCAGTTCTGATAATAATGGAAACTTTCTTGCTAAAGCCATTGGTAAAAACATAATAGCTTGAGCAAATATAATAGGCATAACACCTGAAGCGTTTAACTTTAAAGGAATATAATCTCTAGATCCTGCTGTATTCTGGATGTTTCCAGCAACAGTTCTCCTCGCATATTGAACTGCTATTTTACGAACAGCTGTTACCAAATAAACACTTAACAGTATAACAACGAACCAAACAATAATTTCAATCAAAATCATCATCACACCACCTGCACCTGCGTTTGTTGTTTTGGCAACATATTCTTGTAAGAAAGACGCTGGGAAGTTCGCGATAATACCCACAGTAATTAATAATGAAATACCATTACCAACACCTTTATCTGTAATTCGCTCTCCTAACCACATGGCAAAAATTGTACCCGCTGTTAATAAGATCATTGATGAGATCCAAAAAGTTGCACCAGTTACTAAAAATGCCTCTGGCGGTAAACCAAAAGTATTTTGAATGGCTGCAATATATGTGGGTCCTTGAAGCATCGTAATTAGAATGGTTAACCATCTAGTGATCTGTGTAATTTTCTTTCTACCACTTTCTCCATCTTTTTGTAGTTTTTGTAAATAAGGAACAGCTATTCCCATTAACTGAACTACAATAGAAGCAGAGATATAGGGCATAATTCCAAGTGCCATAATCGAAGCTCTTGAAAACGCACCACCTGTAAAAGCGTTTAATAATCCTAAAAGACCTGAGGAAGTACTCTCTTTTAATGCTGAAAGTTGTAATGGGTCTATTCCGGGTAAAGGAACACCTGCCATAAAACGATACACAGCAATTAAACCAAGAGTAAGAATAATTTTATTCTTTAGCTCTTCAATTTTCCAAATGTCTTTTAATGTGGTTATAAAATTCTTCATTTAATAGATTCTTATAAAGTAACTGCTTGACCACCGGCAGCTTCAATTGCAGCTTTGGCAGTAGCAGTAAATTTATGAACAGTAATGTTTAACGTAGCTTTTAACTCTCCACGACCTAAGATTTTAACCAAGTCGTTTTTCCCTACAACACCATTTGCTACTAAAATTTCTAAACTAACTGTATCAGTTATCTTTTTATTGTCAACTAATTCTTGAAGTTTATCTAAATTGACTCCTGCATATTCCTTACGGTTTATGTTAGTGAAACCAAATTTAGGTACACGTCTTTGAAGCGGCATCTGACCCCCTTCAAAACCAATCTTTCTAGAATAACCTGAACGAGATTTTGCTCCGTTATGACCTCTAGTAGCTGTACCGCCTTTTCCAGATCCTTCACCTCTTGCAATTCTTTTTCCGCTTTTAACAGATCCTTCTGCTGGTTTTAAGTTATGTAAACTCATCTTATATATTATATTAAATTTCCTTAACGGAAACTAAGTGTTTAACTCTATTTACCATACCAATTATTGTAGGAGTTGCCTCGTGTTCTACAGTTTGGTTCATTTTACGTAAACCTAATGCCTCTAAAGTTCTCTTTTGATTTTGAAGGCGTCCGATTTGACTTTTTACTTGTGTAACTTTAATTTTTGCCATCGTTATAGGTTTAACCGTTAAATACTTTCTCTAAAGAAATTCCTCTTTGTTTTGCAATTGCTGCAGCACTACGTAATTGTAATAATGCATCAAAAGATGCTTTTACAACATTATGTGGATTAGAAGATCCTTGAGATTTTGATAGTACATCATGCACTCCTACAGACTCTAATACAGCACGAACAGCACCACCGGCTATTACCCCAGTACCATTAGAAGCAGGCTTAATGAAAACTTTAGCTCCACCAAACTTTCCTTTTTGTTCATGAGGTACAGTTCCGTTTAAAATTGGAATTCTTACCAAATTCTTTTTAGCGTCTTCAATTGCTTTTGCAATTGCTGATGCAACATCTTTAGATTTCCCTAAACCATGTCCTACAACACCATTTCCGTCACCAACAACAACAATAGCAGAAAAACCAAATGCTCTACCCCCTTTTGTTACCTTAGTTACACGTTGTACTCCTACAAGTCTGTCAACAAGCTCTAATCCGCTTGGCTTAACTCTTTCTACGTTTTTATATTTATGATACATACTATAGACTTATTAAAATTTTAAACCAGCTTCTCTAGCAGCCTCTGCTAACACTTTTACTCTACCGTGATATAAATACCCGTTTCTGTCAAAAGCAACAGTTTCTACTCCAGCTTTAGTTGCTAATTCTGCGATAGATTTACCAACAGCAGCAGCAGCTTCTTGTTTAGTACTTGCTTTAATATCTTTATTTCTTGATGAAACTGAAGCAATTGTTGCCCCGTCTACATCGTTAACTAATTGAGCATAAATTTCTTTATTACTTCTGTATACAGACAATCTTGGTTTTGTTGCCGTTCCAGAAATAATTTTTCTGATTCTATACTTAATTCTAGTTCTTCTTTGAAGCTTTGATAATGCCATAACGCTTATAAATTATGCAGATTTACCTGCTTTTCTTCTTAATACTTCACCTACAAACTTAACTCCTTTACCTTTGTAAGGCTCTGGTCTACGGAAACCACGAATCTTCGCAGCTACTTGTCCTACCAATTGCTTATCAAAGGAAGATAATTTAATGATTGGATTTTTTCCTTTTTCTGAAACTGTTTCGACCTTAACTTCTGGAGCTACTTCCAAAACAATATTATGAGAAAAACCCAATGCTAAATCTAGTTTTTGTCCTTGATTTGAAGCTCTGTAACCTACACCAACTAATTCTAACTCTTTGGTCCATCCTTTACTTACTCCTTCAATCATATTAGAAAGTAAGGCACGCATTAAACCGTGTTGGGCTTTATGATCTTTACTTTCAGTTGCTCTATCTAAAGTGATAACAGCTTCATTTATATCTACAGTAATACCTTCAGATAACGTTTGAGTTAACTCACCTAACTTACCTTTTACTGTAATTAAATTTTCGTTTACGTTTACATCTACACCTTGTGGAATGCTAACCGGATTTTTTCCTATTCTACTCATCTCTTAGGTTTAATGAACATAACATAAAACTTCTCCTCCAACATTTTCTGCAATGGCTTTTTTATTGGTCATTACACCTTTAGAAGTTGAAACAATAGCAATACCTAGCCCGTTTAATACTCTTGGCATTTCATTGGCGCCAACGTATTTACGTAAACCTGGTGTACTAATTCTTTGGATTTTTCTAATTACTGACTCTTTTGTGTCTTTATCATATTTTAAAGCTATTTTAATGGTTCCTTGAACAGAACTGTCATTAAATTGGTAACTTAAAACATATCCTTGATCGAACAAAATTTTTGTCATTTCCTTCTTCAAGTTTGAAGCAGGAATTTCTACTACTCTGTGTCCTGCAGAAATTGCATTCCTAACTCTCGTTAGATAATCTGCGATTGGATCTGTATACATATTTATTTAAATTTCGATTACGGTTTTCAATTACCTCTATTTACCTACAGATTGCTCTGTGATAACTGAACCTATAATCAGTTAATTTCATTTTTTCTCAAAAATTAGAGTTTGCAAAAGTACAAATTCTAATTCTATTTATGAGATTTATCTAAGATTTCTACCAGCTTGCTTTTCTTACCCCTGGTATTAACCCTTGATTTGCCAATTCACGGAAAGTCACACGAGACACTCCAAATTGACGCATGTACCCTTTTGGTCTACCGGTTAGTTTACACCTGTTGTGCATTCTAATTGGTGACGCATTCTTTGGTAACTTTTGCAATGCATCATAATCTCCAGCCTCTTTTAAAGCTTTTCTTTTCTCAGCATATTTTGCAACTATCTTCGCTCTTTTACGTTCACGAGCTTTCATTGATTCTTTAGCCATCTCTTAATTTTTTTTGAATGGTAAACCTAATTCTCCTAATAATGACTTCGCTTCTTTATCAGTATTGGCGGTTGTTACAAATGTAATGTCCATACCATTGATTTTTTTAACTTGGTCAATATTGATTTCTGGATAAATAATTTGTTCTTTGATTCCCAAATTATAATTCCCTCTTCCATCAAATCCGTTCGCTTTTATTCCATTAAAGTCTCTTACACGTGGTAAAGAGGCAGTAACTAAACGATCTAAAAATTCATACATTTTGTCTCCACGTAAAGTAACTTTGACACCAATTGGCATCCCTT
>CAJQMN010000180.1 GCA_905479435.1 uncultured Flavobacteriaceae bacterium
ATTATCTTTTCCTGTCTTTTCTAAAACCCTATTTAATAATACCAACATCCATGAAGGAACACCCACCAGACTTGTAATATTCTCATGAATGGTCTCATTAATAATAGCCTCCATTTTTGTTTCCCACTCACTCATTAAAGCTGTTTCCTGACTAGGAGCTGAACTAAAATCTGCCCAAAAAGGCATGTTTTCAATAATAATGGCAGACAAATCTCCAAAGTAAGAATTGTTGTCTTCATAAACGGCTGCACTTCCACCCAATCGTAATGCTTTTCCATTAAATAACTCGGTTTCCTCATTGTTATTAATGTAAAGACACAACATGTCTTTTCCAGCTTTTAAATGACAATCTTCAATTGCTTCATCGCTTACTGGAATAAATTTACTTTTAGCATTCGTTGTTCCACTAGATTTTGCAAACCATTTAATTTTTGTTGGCCAAAATAAATTTTGTTCTCCTTTTCTACAGCGCTCAATTAAAGGCTCTATACTTTCGTATTGTTGAATAGGTACCTTGCTAGCAAAATCTTTATATGTATTAATGGATGAAAAATTATAGTGTTCACCAAATTCAGTATTCTTACTAAACTGTATTAAACGAAATAGTAATTCTTCTTGAACATCTACAGGATATTTTATGAATAACTCCATCTGATGCTTTCTCTTTTTGAGAAACCATGAAATAATAGAATTAACAAATGGAATTGCCATGGCGTTTCTGAGTTTCGTAAATTGATTTTTCCGTAAGTTTGTTTACGTCTTACTAGACAACCTTAAAAATAGAAAAATATTTTAGATGGAATACCAAGGAGTTTTAAAAAAAATGCTGACCGAAAATAGCGAGACAATTCAATATTATATGGAGTTAGAGACTGATTTTATAAATGTTAATCAACTATTAAACAGTACTTTGAGCATTAGTTTTGTGAAATATCAATGCATGAGTTGTTCTTTAGAAAAAGAAATTTACCGTCAAGGATTTTGTAAATCTTGTTTTTTTGAAACACCTAGCGCAGGAGATTGGATTATGAGACCCGAATTAAGTACTGCACATTTAGATAAGGAAGATAGAAATTTAGCTTATGAAAAATCTGTTCAATTACAACCACATATAGTATATCTGGCAAATTCTAGTAATGTAAAAGTTGGGGTTACCAGAAAACAGCAAGTTCCTACAAGATGGATAGATCAAGGAGCTCATGAAGCTATTGAAATTGTAGAAGTTCCAAACAGATATTTAGCAGGAATCACAGAAGTAGCATTGAAAGAACATGTAGCCGATAAAACTAATTGGAGAAAGATGTTAAAGAATGATATTGAAGCGGTAGATCTAAAAGAATGGCAGTATAAATTAAGATCTTTTATTCCAGAAGAAGCTCAAGAATATTTTATTGAAAACAATACAGAGACACAAATAAATTTCCCTGTACATCAATATCCAGAAAAACCTAAAAGTTTAAATATTGTAAAAGAACAAAACTATACAGGTAAATTGGTAGGTATTAAAGGACAATATTTAATTTTTGAAGATCAAAGGGTGTTTAATGTAAGATCTAATGAGGGTATTGTTGTTCGAATAAATGTACTAAACACTAAGTAATCATGAGATATACTTGGTTCAAAATTATAAAAACATGATAAAATCTAATTTTTTAAAAGTAGCATTGGCACAAATAGCACCTGTCTGGTTACAGAAAGAACAGACCATTCAAAAAATTGAAAATGCTATCATAAATGCAGCCAAAGAAAAAGCAGAACTGATTGTATTTGGAGAAGCATTACTTCCTGGTTATCCGTTCTGGATTGGATTAACCAATGGTGCAGCATGGAATTCTTCTGTTCAAAAAGAAATTCACGCTCATTATGTGCAAAATTCTATTACAATAGAAAAAGGAGAATTAGATACTATTTGCAATCTTGCAAAAGAACATAATATTGCTATTTATTTGGGCATTATAGAACGTGCTCAAAATAGAGGCGGGCATAGTATTTATGCTTCCTTGGTATACATAAACCAAGAAGGAGAGATAAAATCTGTGCATAGAAAATTACAGCCAACTTATGATGAACGATTAACCTGGGCATCAGGAGACGGGCACGGATTACGGGTTCATCCATTAAAAAACTTTACCGTTGGTGGACTAAATTGTTGGGAGAATTGGATGCCACTACCCAGAGCTGCATTATACGGTCAAGGAGAAAATTTACATATTGCTGTTTGGCCAGGCAGTGACCATAATACCAAAGATATTACTCGTTTTATCGCTAGAGAATCTCGTTCGTTTGTAATTTCTGTTTCTAGTTTAATGAACAAAACAGATATTCCTAAAGACACCCCTCATTTTAATAAAATTGTAAAAAATGCTCCAGAGATTTTGGTAAATGGCGGTTCTTGTATTGCTGGTCCAGATGGAGAATGGATTTTAGAACCTGTGATTAATAAAGAAGGATTGTTTTATGAAACCTTAGATTTTTCTAAAGTCTTACAAGAGCGTCAAAATTTTGATGTAGTTGGGCATTATTCTAGACCAGATGTGACTAAATTAGAAGTAAATAGAGAACGTCAGAGCACTGTTTATTTTAGTGATTAACCAGCTTTAGCTTCAATTACTTGTTGTATTATTTTTTCAACACCCAAATTAGTATTGCTTTCGGTTATAAAACGAGCAGTTTTCTTAACATTTTCATGAGCATTTTTCATGGCATAGCTATAGTAGGCGGCTTCTAACATTTCTAGATCATTTAGATAATCTCCAAAAACCATGGTTTGCTCAGAAGTGATGTTCATCTCTTTTTGTAGAAATTGGATGGCGGTTCCTTTATTAGAAGTTGGGTTGGAAATATCTAACCAGTTTTTACC
>CAJQMN010000181.1 GCA_905479435.1 uncultured Flavobacteriaceae bacterium
TTACTGGGCTTCGAGCTATTGACGCAAATTTCATATTTGGCAATCGAGCATCTAATCCGTAGTTGGCTTTTCCATGAAGGAAATCTTCCATGTCTATCCCACGAATAACTTTCTTACCAATATATTTGAACTCTTTTTTATCTTTTAATATAATATTCTCATCTGATGGAATTGCAATAGTTTTTGCTTCATCTACCAAATCACCAAAAAAGATTTCCTCTCCTGTTGCATTATTTTTGACAAAATGATTTTCTGCTTTGCAATTTGAAACAGGTATGTTCCATTTTTTTGCAGCTGCTTGTTCAAGGATTAAACGCGCCATTGCCCCCATTTTTCGCATAGGTTTCAAAAGGGTTCTTATACTTCTAGATCCGTCTGTATTTTGATTTCCAAATTTTGAATCACCTGTTGCTTGTTGTACCGTTACATATTTCCAATCTGCCTCTAAATCTTCAGCTATAGCTGATGCCATAGAAGTTCTAATGCCTTGACCCATTTCTGAACGGGCTACAACAATTGTTAATTTCCCATCTTTCTGAAGTTGAATAAAAAGATTTGGCACAAAAGAGATACCATTCTCTAGAGAGTTCACTACAACTTTATCTGCAGAAACATTACAGCCAAATAACAAACCTCCAGAGGCCAAACCAAGTATTTTTACAAAATCTCTTCGTTTCATTTCTATCTTTTCCATTTAGACTTGTTTTTTAAGTTCAACTGCTTCTTTTATTGCCTTTTTGATTCTGACATAGGTTCCACATCTACAAATATTTCCACTCATAGCATTGTCTATATCTTCATCTGTTGGGTTATTATTGGTGTCTAATAATTCAGCTGCAGAAATTAACTGACCTGATTGACAATAACCACATTGAGGCACACTGTTATTTCGCCATGCTTGTCGTAAAGCTTCTAAACTTTCTGAAGTACCCTCAACAGTTATAATATTTTTACCAATAGCTTGACTTACCATAGTACTACATGAGCGAACAACTGTTCCATCTATCATAATAGAACAAGCACCACATTGGGCTACCCCACAACCAAACTTAGTTCCTGTAAGTCCTATTAAATCTCTTATAGCCCATAATAATGGCATACTTTCTGGAGCATCAACTTGATAGTCCTGACCGTTAATCGTAAGTGTTTGCATGTTGAATTTTATTAGACCAACAAGTTAGTGAAAATATTGCTTTCTAAAAACTTGTTTTATCTATTCATAGGCTTTATAAATAGGTAATAATAAATGTGCTTTTTCATAATGTAAACTTCTTTTGTAAATAAAGTTTAACTGAGCTCTTGGATTCTTAGCAAAATCTTTATCGGTTGCTTTCTTCGCTTCAAAAGCATCCTTAATGAAAGTGTTTTCTTTTAAAATTTGCTCAGCAATATCCTCGAAAACATAACCAGAATACCCTTCTTTTTGCTGTAAAACTGTATCAAAAAAATTCCAATTAAAAAAAGAATCAGTAGCCTCTGGCTCAAGAGTTTCCATGAGATACCTTGCTCCTTTCTGATTAATAGGTATGTAAAGATCTCCTTTAAAAAAACGAACAGCAATTGAATCAATTTTTATTGAAGTATTGTAATGAAGATAATGCCCTTCATAAGCACTAGATCTAGTTTTATAATCATCTACATGCATTGTTTCTACAACTAAAGTGGTGTCTTTTTCAAACTGAGTATAAGAGATTTGATTGTTTTCTAAACGCTCTATTACTCGACGCCACCCTTGTCTCAAAATGTAAGCTTTTGGAATGGTAGTTTCTTTTGCTGCCCTATATTCATTGTAGTAATTTACAGGGGCAAAATAGGGCTTTGAAGTATCATATGTTAGTCTTTTCCCGATGGTTACTTTACTATCTATAATACTTCCTTCATAACCTCTAAACTGAATTATAGAAGGTTCTTTTTGAAGGTCTATTTCAAATGCAATTGGGTACGTCTTCTTTTTTAAAATTTTACCTATTGCATTTTTACGAATTGTTTTTATCTCTTCGGAGTGGTCTTGTGTAAAATCTAACATAGATAAGATTAACTCATAGGTTTGCTCTACACGTATTCTATAGGGTTTTAGCATATGAGTCTCTACCATCATTCCGAAAGTATTAAATAAAGTAGTATATCCTGTAGAATACCTAGGAGAATCGTAAAACTGAGACCACCCCTCTTTTGGTGTTCCTCCCCAGACATTTACGTAAGGTGTAATAGGCATATTTTTAGTAACCATAGATTTTTCTATAGCAGGTCTCATCTTAGTTTCTATAAATTTACCTAGCGAAGCTCCTAGTTTATTGTGTTGCGTAAATAGGTGTGAAATGGCATATTGGTAATCTGCACCATTACTCACATGATTATCTATAAAAACATCTGGATCAATTGTATGAAAAATTTCTGCAAAGGCTGCAGCATTTTTCGTGTCTTGTTTTACAAAATCTCTATTTAAATCGTAATTTCTAGTATTTCCACGAAAGCCATATTCTATTGGACCGTTTTGATTTGCTCTGGTGTGGGAGTTTCTATTTAAAGACCCTCCAATATTATAAATTGGAATCACCGCAATAAGTGTATTTTGATA
>CAJQMN010000182.1 GCA_905479435.1 uncultured Flavobacteriaceae bacterium
GAAGACCAAAGGTTAGTGTTGGTGAATCAGATTAAGAAAATAAATTTAATAGTATTAAATATATATTCGTATTTTTAATATTCTAGAGCTACAATACTTATCTAAAGCATGAATAAAAGTTACCCCTTACTATTCAATTTTTTAATAATATTTCTTTCAAGCTTATCAATACAAGGAAAAAATAAAGTAATTCACAATATGGAAGTTTTTCATGTAAAAACTTCCATATTTCTTATTCAAGAACCTAAAGATTCTGTATTAGAAAAAAAATTTGAGGAGTTAAAAACTTTATTTGAAACTAAAAATTATGCTAAAAGCTTACAAGGGTTTCTCAGGCTTAATGAACAAGTAAGTAGTGCTGAGAATTTAATGTTAAAATTTAAAATAAATTCTCACATTGCAAAAATTTATAGAAAAAATAATGATCATATAAAGGCGATAGCTAATTATAAGAAGTCTTTAAAACTATTGAATGATTTTTTGTTTGAAGATGACGGAATAATTTTTACTAAACAAAAATACTTAGCCAAAACTTTACTAAATATTGGAACTCAGTTTCAACTTCTCAAAAAATATGATAGTGCTGTTTTTTATTATAAAAAGTTGGATGACATAATAAATAATGAAAATGAAGTTTTAGATTACAAAGCAATATCCTACGCGAATTTGTCAGGAATTTATCAATTTGACACTACCTATAGTGATCATTTAAATAAAGCATTACATTATGCAAACAAAGCAATTTCAATTCACAAAACAAGAGGAAATAGAATCAACCAAGCGTATGCCATAAATAATCTTGCAAATATTTATTTATTAAATGATAATTTTGAACAATCTAAAAAATTTTATTTTGAAGGAATTAAACTTATCAAAAGAGATACTTCTCCTAGGGCAGTTAATATCAAAGAAAATTTATATTTTAATATGGCTTGGGCTATGCGTAATTTAAAAGAATATCATGCTTATGATACATTATTTACTGCAGTAAATTTATCTGATGAACTTAGAGATTTAGAAACTCAAGAAATGTTGGAGCGAGTTACAGGAGAATATAATGTTGATGTGGTGAGAAGGGAAGGAGAATTTGAAAAGAAAAAAGCACAAAGTCTTACATTGCTCATTGGTATTAGTTTTTTTGCTATAATTTTATTGTTGGCCTTTTTTTTAAATCAGTATAAGCTTCGTCAAAGGAATCTTAGTTTACAATTATCTAAACAGGAGTTAGCTCAACAACAAAAACTTGAAAAAGTAAGAACCGAATCTCAAATTAGAATTTTAAATGCCACTTTAGACGGAAAAGAAACAGAACGTAAACAAATTGCAGAAACGCTTCATGATAGTGTCAGCGCTTTGTTATCCTCTGCAAACTTACATTTACAGGCTTGTAAAAAACTATTTAAAGGTCCAATTCCAGTAGAGGTCGAAAAGTCTCAAAATATTATTCATGAAGCTTCGCATAAAATTAGAAACCTTTCACATACATTGGTTTCTTCAGTTTTATTAAAATTTGGTTTGGCTTATGCTATTAAAGATATGGCAGAAAAATATTCTAACTCACAATTAGAGATTGTTTTCCAAACAAAAAACATTCAGCGATATGATCAAGATTTTGAAATTAAATTACATAATATAATACAGGAGCTTATTAACAATGCAATCAAACACAGTGAAGCTACTATCGCAGAAATTAATTTAGTTGAAAAAGATAAAAAATTATTGCTTTCAATTAATGACAATGGAAAAGGTTTTGATACCTTAAAAATGTCACATAAAGACGGCTTAGGAATCAATCAAATAGATGCTAGAATTCATATGATGAGTGGAAAATTTATTATAGATTCTCAGAAAGGTAAAGGAACAAAAATTAGTATAGAGCTTCCAGTTTACATGAAAAAGAGTACTATGTTTTCTTAGCTAGTTCTATAATTTCTAATTTCTTAATTTCTCCTTTATCTAGCTCAAAACGCAACATAGTACGAACTGTATGAAATCCGTATTTACCCGCTGCTCCAGGATTTAAGTGTAAAAGATTAAGTTTTTTATCATACTGAACTTTCAAAATATGAGAATGCCCACTAATGAAAATTTTAGGTTTAATTTTTTTAAGTTCTTCTCGAACTCTCAAATGGTATTTGTTTGGATAACCTCCTATGTGAGTCATCCAAACTGTTGTTTCTTCAACGCTAAACTTATTGTCTAAAGGAAATTGAGATCGTGCATCTTTTCCGTCTATGTTTCCATACACCGCTCTCAATGGTTTTAACTTGTTAATGGTATCTGTAACCTCTAAATTTCCAATATCACCAGCATGCCAAACTTCATCAGCTTGTTTAACAAATTTTAAAATTTGATCATCAATAAAACTATGGGTATCTGAGAGTAGTAAGATTTTCTTCACCAAACGAAAGTACAAATAACAAAATAAATTTCGTAATTTTAAACCCTCTTATAACACCATATTTTTTTGAGATATTTCATAGAGCTGTCATACAAAGGAACAAATTATCATGGCTGGCAAATTCAACCAGAAGTAAACACTGTACAAGAGGAAATCACAAAGGCCTTTGAAACTATTCTTCAAGAGAAAATTCAGATTGTTGGTGCAGGAAGAACTGATGCAGGGGTGCATGCAAGCCAAATGTTTGCTCATGTAGATACTTTGAAAGCGTTAACTCATGAATACATTCATAAGTTAAATACAGTCTTACCTAATGACATAGTTATCAAGTCCATTAAAGAAGTTTTAGAAAATAAGCATGCTCGTTTTGATGCCATTAGTAGAAGCTATGAGTACAGAATTTTAATAGGTAGAGATCCTTTTTTATTAGAGACTACCTGGCAAATTCATCAAAAAAAAATTCAGTTAGAAAAAATGAATGAAGCTGCTGAAATTTTATTTCAATATCAAGATTTTGAAAGTTTTTCCAAAGTTAAAACAGATGTGAAAACTTTCAATTGTACGATTATGGAAGCAGTCTGGAAGTTAGAAGGAAATCAATTAATATTTTACATTAAAGCGAATAGATTTCTTAGAAATATGGTACGTGCTATTGTTGGAACTTTACTAGATGTTGGTTTAGAAAAAAAATCAGTAGATGATTTTAGAAATATTATTGAAAGTAAAAAGAGAAGCGAAGCAGGGTTGTCTGTTCCCGCTAAAGGATTGTTTTTAACAGAAGTTACTTATTAATGTATTTTACCTAAAAGATTAGTGTTAAACCCTTATAATTACAAAATAGAAGTATAGATGTCTGAAAAAGTATCAGGAAATGCATTTGATATAAAAATCTTTTTAAGATTAATGAGTTATGCTAAAGGGTATAAGCTAAGATTTTTTATCGCTGCTATATCTACCATTACGCTTGCTCTTGTGTCAGCTGTAAATCCATATATAGTTGGTATTACGGTTAATGATTTTGTGAATAATCAGGACATTAAACAGTTAACATTTTATATTCAAATCTTATCTGCGATAGTGTTTGCAGAGGTTATTTTACAATTTTTATTTATTTATTATGCCAATTGGGTAGGTCAACACATTATTAGAGACATTAGAGCAAAAGTATTTAGAAATATCCAAAGTTTTAAAATGTCTTATTTTGACACTACTTCAGTTGGTCGATTAGTTACAAGAGTAGTTTCAGATATTGAAACCATTGCTAACTTTTTCACACAAGGAGTTTTCATGATTGTTAGTGATATTTTAAAAATGCTTGTGGTTATTGTAGTTATGTTTGTGATGAATTGGCGTTTAGCATCAGTTGCATTATCAGTTTTACCAATTCTAGTCTACGCCACAAAAAAATTTCAAGTAGCGATTAAGGCAACATTTCAAGACGTTAGAAATGAGGTTGCCAACTTAAATGGATTTGTTCAAGAAAGAGTTACAGGAATGAAAATTCTTCAATTATTTACTAGAGAGCAAATAGAATACAATAATTTTAAAGAAATAAACAACAAGCATAAAAAAGCACATGTAAAAACTGTGTGGTATTACTCGATTTTTTTCCCAATTGCAGAAATTGTTTCATCCATTGCTATTGGTTTAATTGTTTGGTATGGTGGATATCAAATCTTGGAGAGCTTTACAACATTAGGAGCGGTTATAGCTTTTATAAAAATGTCACAAATGTTATTTAGACCTCTTCGTCAAATTGCCGATAAGTTTAACCAACTACAAATGGGTATTGTATCTGGAGAACGCGTATTCAAGGTTATAGATACAAAAAGTTTTATTAGTAAAGAGGGAAGTATAGAAGCATCCAATATTAAAGGAGATTTAAACTTTAAGAAGGTGCGATTTAGTTATATTGAAGGTGAAGAAGTTTTGAAAGGAATCTCCTTTGAAGTTTGCCAAGGACAAACCGTAGCTATTGTTGGCGCAACGGGTGCTGGAAAATCTACTATTATAAATTTAATTAACCGTTTTTATGAAATAGATAGTGGTACAATATCTGTAGATGCTATTCCAGTGGAAAACTATGAATTAGCTTCTCTAAGAAATCAAATAGCTATTGTTTTGCAAGATGTGTTTCTATTTTCAGATTCTATCTATAATAACATTACCCTAAAGAACCCCAAGATTACTTTGGAGGAGGTGATTGAGGCTTCAAAAAAGATTGGAATTCATAATTTTATCATGACACTTCCCGGTAATTACCACTATAATGTCAAAGAAAGAGGTGCCATGCTTTCATCTGGGCAAAGGCAATTAATAGCTTTTTTAAGAGCTTATGTTAGCCGTCCTAGAATATTAATTTTAGATGAAGCCACCTCCTCTGTAGATTCTCATGCAGAGCAAATGATTCAATATGCTACAGACACCATTACTAAAGATAGAACTTCCATAATAATTGCTCATAGATTAGCTACGATTAAAAAAGCGGATAAAATTATTGTGTTAGATAAAGGGATTCTTGTTGAGGAAGGAACACACAAGGAATTACTAAACAAAAAAGAGGGGTATTATAAAAATCTTTACGACAAGCAATTTAGTTTGGAACTTATTTCTTAATCGCTTATTACTGCATATCGTTTCTTAATTTAACTAGCAACTCATCATAATTCTCATACAATACAAAACTTCCATCTTTAATATAAGAAATCTCTCCTGTTTCCTCAGAAACTAATAAACAAACTGCATCAGTTTTTTCTGAAATACCAAAAGCAGCCTTATGTCTTAGCCCAAAACGGGAAGGAATATTAATACTGTCTGAGACTGGTAATACTATTCTTGTAGCCACAACAAAATTATCTCTTATAATGGTAGCGCCATCGTGTAATGGGCTATTTTTGTAAAAAATACTTTCCAATAAGACTTGATTCATTTCAGCATTCATTGGATCGCCTGTTGTTATTAAAAAATCTAAACTATTAGTTCGCTCCAAAACAATAAGTGCTCCAGTGTTAGTTTTAGACATTTTTTTACAAGCGTTCAAAAGAGTTTCTACATTTGTTTCAAGAGCAATTTCAGATTTTAAAAACTTAAGTTGTTTTAGAAAATTTGTTCTAGATGCCACATTAGTAGTTCCTATCATCAATAAAAACTTTCTGATTTCTTGCTGAAAAACAATGATTAAGGCAATTACACCTCCACTTAAAAGGTAGCCTAAAATGTTACTTAACATTTCCATTTTTAAGATTTGAGTTATTTTCCAAATAAGAAAAATAAATGCAATTCCTAAAAATATATTTATAGCAACAGTTCCCTTTAATAATTTATATGTGTAGTAAATTAGTATCGCTACCAAGAAAATATCTAGAGCATCTAAAAAAGAAAAATCAAGAAAATCTAACATATAGCTTTTGTATTTTTGTAAATGTACAAATTAGTTAAGTAGATTCACAATGTTTA
Source organism: uncultured Flavobacteriaceae bacterium (assembly GCA_905479435.1). Taxonomy (GTDB): domain Bacteria; phylum Bacteroidota; class Bacteroidia; order Flavobacteriales; family Flavobacteriaceae; genus Polaribacter. The sequence goes on from CAJQMN010000182.1 coordinate 5,858, forward strand.
TTGCTTCAACAGCTTCCTTAACATCATGAACTCGCAAGATGTTTGCTCCATTAAGCAATGCTATCGTGTTAGCGCTTGTAGTTGCATTTAGTGCTTCCTTTGGCGATAGACCAAGAGGTTTATAAAGCATTGATTTTCTCGAGACACCTGCTAAAATAGGAACATCTAAATTTTTAAAGAGTTTTAAATTTTTTAATAGTTCATAGTTGTGTTCTATGGTTTTTCCAAATCCAAAGCCAACATCAATCACCATATCTTTAATTTGAAGTTGATGTAATTTAAAAATTTGATCGGCAAAAAAAGAAATTAATTCTGTAGTGATGTTCTCATATGTGGGATTTTTTTGCATATTTTGAGGAGTCCCTTTAATATGCATTAAGATGTATGGAACCTTTAACATAGCAATAGTCTCAAACATTTTTTCATCTAATGTGCCTCCTGAAATATCATTTATTAAAGCAGCCCCATTAGCTATAGTTTCTTTGGCTATATTGCTTCTAAAGGTGTCAATAGAAATTATGGTTTTTGGAAATTTTTTAAGGATTGCTGTAATGGCAGGAATTATTCTTTTTAATTCCTCATCTTCAGAAATATGAGTAGCCCCTGGTTTTGAGGAATAAGCTCCAACATCAATAAACGTTGCTCCTTCAGTGAGCATTTTTTCAGTTTGGTTAAGTAATTCCTTATCATTTGTATAGCGTCCTCCATCATAAAAAGAATCAGGAGTTATATTTAAAACTCCCATTACTTTGGGTGTAGAAAAATCTATAAGTTCACCTTTACAATTAATGGTCATGTTTAATTATTTTATTAATTACAGCTGATTTTTTTGGGGCAATATAAGCATCCATTTTTAACATTAATTCACTAACATTAGTTCCAACCAAAAGCATTTCTTTATTTCCTTTTTTCAAATAGCCTTCAGAAACCATATGATCTAATTGTTTGAGAGTATGATTAAAAAAACCGTTTACATTTAAAATTCCATTTGGTTTTTGTTCAATATGCAATTGACCTAGAGTTAATCCTTCAAAAAGTTCATCTAGTGTGCCAAACCCACCAGGTAAAGATATGTAGCCATCTGTAAGTTTACTCATCATTACCTTTCTTTCGCTCATTGTTTTTGTAATTATTAATTCAGTTACATTTTTATTTACAACCTCTTCTTTTTTTAATAGACTAGGAATAATTCCAATTACATTCCCACCTTTTTTTAAAATTGTTTCCGATAATACACCCATCATTCCAATTTTACCTCCACCATATATCAAGGTAATATCATTGTTAACAAAGTAATTGCCAAGTTCAACGGCAGCATTTTTATAAATAGGATTAAATCCTAGACTAGAACCACAAAAAACAACAATTTTTTTCATAAAACTTAGATAGATTTTTTAGTTCATAAAATTTGAACGAAATTTACGGAAATTAATATTGTTTATGCCGAATACTTCTAACCAATACGATAGTGTTGTAGAACAATGTAGAAATCTCTTCACAAAAAAAATGAGTGATTATGGATCTGCTTGGAGAATCTTACGTTTACCATCGTTAACAGATCAAATTTTTATTAAAGCGCAGAGAATTCGTCAGCTTCAAGAAAATGATATTCGTAAAGTAGATGAGGGTGAAAAATCTGAATTTATAGGAATTATTAATTATTCTGTTATGGCTTTAATTCAATTAGAGCTTGGAGTTGTTGAAAACCCTGATTTATCATCAGAAGAAGCCACAGAACTATATAATAAACACATGGCTGTCACCAAAGAACTCATGGAAAACAAGAACCATGATTACGGTGAGGCCTGGAGAGATATGAGAGTAAGTTCCTTAACAGACTTAATTATTCAAAAGCTCTTACGTGTTAAACAGATAGAAGACAATGAAGGAAAAACTCTGGTCTCTGAAGGGATAGACGCTAATTATCAAGATATGATAAATTATGCAGTTTTTGCAATGATTCATTTAAATGAATAATAGGATTAATTAAAATTTAGTTTCATGTTTATAAAATTAATAGTTCATCTTACTAGAATATTTGTTGGCGCCATGTTTGTTTTCTCTGGCTTTGTGAAATTGGTTGATCCCATAGGATCCCAATATAAGTTTGAGGAATATTTTGGAGAAAGTGTATTAAATTTAGAATTTTTGATTCCTTATGCACTTCCTTTTTCAATTGTATTGATTATTGTAGAAATTATGTTAGGAGTTTCGTTACTCCTTGGCTATAAGTCTAAAAGGACTATTTGGAGTTTACTTGGGATCACTACTTTATTTTTATTTTTAACCTGGTATTCTGCTTATTACAACAAAGTTACTGATTGCGGATGTTTTGGAGATGCTATAAAGTTGACACCTTGGGAAACATTCTGGAAAAATGTAATTTTAATAGGACTTATTTTATTGCTATTAATTAGAGTACAAAATGTTAAAGAAATTTTTCCAAAGAAACTAAATGCTTTTTTAATTTTAGTTGCTTTAGTTAGTTTCTCATATACAACATACTACGTATTAAACCACTTGCCCATTATAGATTTTAGAGCATATGCTGTGGGTAAAAACATTAAAGAAGGGATGAAGTATCCTGAAGATGGTAGTGTTCCACCTGTTCATGATTTTATGTTAGAGGATACTCAAAACGATTTAGCACCTGAAATTTTAGCAATGGATAAAGTATTGCTAGTTATTGTTTATAATGCTTCTAAGTCTTACGATAAAGGTTTTGTGGAAATAAAAAAAGTAACTGATAAAGCAATTCAAAAAGGATACAATGTATATGGTGTCTCTGCTTCTTTTGAAGACGATTTAATTCTTATTCAAAATCATTATGATTTACCATTCAATTTTTTGTTTTGTGACGAAACTACATTAAAAACTATGATTAGAGCCAATCCTGGAGTCATGACACTTAGTAAGGGTACCGTTACAGGAAAATGGAACTGGAATGATATTGATGAAATAAATTTATAATCAACATGAGACAGTTGTTTTTCGTATTTATAGGTGGAGGCTTTGGGAGTGTTCTTAGATATATTGTTGGTAGATATTTAAATAATCCAGCGTCTAGTTTTCCACTAGGAACATTTGCTGTAAATATTTTAGGAAGTTTACTTATTGGAATTATTATCGGGCTTGCTGCAAAAAATAATACATTAACAGAAAATCAAACTTTGTTGTTAGCTACTGGTTTTTGTGGAGGTTTTACTACTTTTTCTACATTTGCTTACGAAAATCATGTTCTTTTTAAAAGTGGAGATTTTATATCTTTCGCCCTCTACACCTTTGCAAGTTTTACAATAGCTTTTTTGGCTGTTTTTGCGGGAATGTATTTGTCTAGAATACTAGCTTAATTTCAAGATACATCATTAAAATAAAAAAGAATTATTTTTTAAAATCTTTAATCCCTGCCATGATTTTTAAATTAAGATGATTGTTTCTTGGAGTTAATGGACAAGAATAAACGTCATTATATGCACAATAAGGATTATAGGTGTTATTGAAATTTAATTCAATGGTCCCATTAGTATTTATGTTACTTTTAAAGACATCCATATAACGTCCACCACCATACGAATCTTGACCACTAGTTTCATCAGTAAATGGAAGAAATAAATAGTCTTCAAAAATTGGATTCTCAGATTCTTCAAGACTTTGATATAATGTTAATACCATTTCTTTTCCCTTCAGCGTAAAAGTTAAAATTCCAAATTCTCTGTAATAAGATTTCTCATCAGTATTGGTAGCCATTCCTAAAAAAGGGCTATCTGGTGTTTTTTTAAGTGTAGCTGTTATGATGTATGATGAGTCTTCAGGGAAAAAATCTAAGCCTTTGAAGTTTTTTAAATCCTTATTTTTTAGAGGTGATTTTGAAGCATCCTTAAAAACTGAATTTAATTTTTGTTGATAAACTGTTTTGCCAATTAAAGGTCTTTTATCCTTTGAATTACAGGAGATAAACAACAATGAAAAAAATAATATCAAAATGTATTTCATAATCTTCATATAAAGATGTTGAGAGGTTTGCAAATTAAATTAATCAAAATGATTACTATTTTCTTTGATAAACTTTAATATCAAAAGTACTATATTATCATTACAATTATAAAATTCTTGATCTAGAGTATCCCATAGGTCTTGTTTAAAATTTGATAGAATATTTCTTCTCAAGTGAAGATCTTTAGGAATAGGAATTTCATTAAATAATAAAAAAGAATCATAAATGATTGAAGCAGTTTTATGAGCTCCTATTCTTTCGTAAGCCTCTAATATCTCATGGGAAAATTGCCCAGCAGAGTCCCAGAAAAAAGTTTTAAACCCACCATCGGTAGTATGATTTTCGAAAATATCTATGTATATAAAAATTTTCTCAAATTCATTTAGATTTTCAAAGTTGTCTCTAATTGCTATTTTTTTACCTATAATTTCTCCTATTCTGGTAATTTTATCTACATCATTATTTAGCAATAATGCAAGTTCTGTTGACTTCATGGTTAAAAATTAATCAATTGCTTTTTTAAAAGCACTTTTTCCACCCACTATAGGAAGACTTATCCTTGTTTTGTCTAGATCAATGGTTAGTTCAGTTCCTGGTTTAGGTGATATTGTATATTCAGAATCACTAGAAAATAACATTAAGCCTATCTGTTGTCCCTTTTTTATAATTTGGTCATCTGGTTGTAAGTCAAATTTCATTGAGTAAAATTTACCTGGTACAAGAGGGGCACTTTTTGATAAAGAAGCATGATTTTGAAGATCTGCCCATCCTCTAGTAATTATATTATCGGTAATTTTTGTGCCTTTATTTTTATTCCAAGGAAGCGATACCAAATAAACAGAAAAATTTACTGCCGCCTTTGAACTAGAAGCCTTTACACTTATATTAGGTACGCCTGAGATATGAAGATCTTCTTTTAAGATATCTGTTACATATAATAATCTGTGCTTTGATACACTAGATTGCGCAAGAGATGTTGCAGAGATAGAGGCATTATCTGAAAAAGTTTCTTGTTCTTCTCGATTAGATTTATCTAAAGTTAACCTTCCATACTTAACATCATTTGATTTTAAATACAAGGTTACTTGATTCGCTTTGGGATTAGGATACGCATCATATGGAGTAGGGTTTTGTTGTTTATCATTTTCTCGTACTATCCATGCTTTAGGATCATTTTCTACTCCATTTTTTATTCCGTGTAAGTATCTAGTGAACCACCGATTCATCATTTTCATTGGAGGTGGTCCTCCGTGCCCATTTTGATGGTAGTAGATCTGTGTGGGTATTCCCATTTCTTTGGCTCTTTTTGAAATACGATAGCTATGCTCCGGCATTACATTCCAATCATTAAACCCATGTGCCATTAGTAAGGCTGCTTTCATGGGTTTCATGTGGTTAAGATAGTCTCTTCCTGCCCAGAAGTCATTGTAGTCTCCAGTAATTCTATCCATTCCATTTTTCATTTCAGTATCTCTAACGGTCTTATTGTTGTAGGCACGTTTAGATTTATCTCCGCTATGAATAAAATCATACAATACATCAATATCTTCTCCAAGGTAACCCCCTGGAGAGCGAACGAGTCCGTTTGATCTGTAGTAATGATAATACGAAGTGTTTGGAGCAATTGGTATTATAGCTTCAAGCCCATTTACTCCCGTTGTAGCTGCTGCTAAAGGAAGTGTTCCGTTGTAAGAAGTTCCTGTCATGCCAACTTTTCCAGTAGACCAATATGCAGAGACTGTCTCCTCTCCATAAGGTTCTGTATATCCTTTAGTTCTTCCACATAGCCAATCTATAACTGCTTTGGGGGCTAAAGATTCATTTTGTCCCCCAACAGTTGGTGCTCCTTGTGAAAGCCCAGTACCGGGAGAAGACGAATGAACTACGATATACCCTCTAGGTACCCATTTTCTAATATGAGAATTTGAAATTATAGGTCTTTTTCCTCTTCTCGTGACTTCTGGATGAACAATTCCTTCCACTTCTTCTCCTATTTCGTGTTTAACATTCCAAAAAGCACCTTCAGTTTCTTGGGCAACTCCAGCAAAATATGGGCTTGTTACATAAATAATTGGTAGTTTTAGACCTTGAGTTTCTGTTTGAATGGGTCTTGTTACAGCTACATGCATTCTATCCATTTTTCCGTCTCCATCAGTATCAAAATCAGTAGCCACCCATAAATCATGACGTAACCAATCTTCAGAGCTTTTAAATGCTGCTACAATCTGAGCTTCACCATCTTTAAAGACAGGAACTGCTTTTTCTTGAGCATTTAAAAAAAGTATCTTAAAAAGTAAACTAAATAGAACTGTTTTCTTCATGTATCAATTTTTGAGGTGGTTGTTTTTTTTCGTACTAAAAAATTAAAAAATGATGTGAATTTAAATTTTATTTTAATACTTATAATCGATTTTCTGTTGTAAAAATACAAAACAAAAAAGGAGAGCTAAAAAATTAAGTGGTTATTTGAACATAGATTTTAATGTTTCATTTAATAAAATTGTATTTTTAATGATATTTTTAAAAACAACTCGATGCAAATTTTAAAAAAACTAACTGTATTAGCCCTATTTTTTACAATCTCTAATTCATTTTCTCAAGATTATTTTTTTAAAGACAAGAATCCATTTGATTCAAAAATTCCAACTCCAGAGGAGTTTTTGGGGTATCCAATAGGAGAACAACATACCAGGCATGATCAAATAGTTTCATATTTATATAAATTAGCGGAAGTCTCAGATAGAGCAGAGATTGAGGTGTATGGGTATACTCATGAGAGAAGAAAGTTAGTCATTCTAAGGGTATCGTCACCTGAAAATTTATCAAATTTAGAAGATCTTAAACAGGAACATTTAAAATTTGTAAACCCTGTATTAACCCCAAAAAATTACGATGCTATTCCTGTTTTTATTCAATTAGCTTATAATGTTCATGGAAATGAGCCTTCTAGCTCGGAAGCGGCGCTATTAACTGCGTATACTCTAGTTGCATCAGAAAGTGAAGAAGTAAAAAATTATCTTAATAATGCTGTTATTTTTTTAGACCCCACCATCAATCCAGATGGAAGAGATAGGCATACTCAGTGGGCTAATCAATATAAGGCGTTTTCTTTGGTTTCTGACAATGCTGACGCAGAACACAACGAAATGTGGCCTAGGGGAAGAACCAATCATTATTGGTTTGATTTAAATAGAGATTGGTTGTTAGCTGTTCATCCAGAGAGTCAGGGCAAATTAAAATGGTATCATAACTGGTATCCAAATGTTGTGACAGACTTCCATGAAATGGGTACTAATAGTAATTTCTTTTTTGAACCTATGAAAGCCATTGGTTCTAAGGATCCAATAATGCCAAAAGAAAATTACGAAGATTTAAATAATTTGTTTGCACCTTACTTTGCAAAAACTATGGATGATCTAGGATCTCTGTATTTTACCAAAGAAGCCTTTGATGGAACGTATCCAGGATATGGATCATCCTATCCAGATTTGCAGGGAGCTCTGGCATTATTGTTCGAGCAAGCAAGTTCTAGAGGTCATTTACAAGATACAGACTATGGAACAATTTCATTTGGGTTTACCATAAGAAACCAATACAGATCAAGTATAGCTACTATTAAAGCCGCTGTAGACAATAAAACAGTATTAAGAAAATATCAACAAGATTTTTTTAAATCTGCTGTTTCCAAAAAAACTGCTTCAGGTTTTTCTGGATATGAATTTGGAGATGATTACGACCAAAATAGAAACAAGGCTTTTGTTGATTTTTTGATAAAACATAAGATTAAAGTATATGAAAAAGGTACTAAATTTTATGTGCCGTTAAAGCAAAAGCAACATAGAATGGTACAAACCATGTTTGAAACCTATACCCAATACGCTGACAGTGTTTTTTATGATGCGTCTGCTTGGAGTGTTTCTAATTTTTATAACATGAAATCTAAAGGCTTGAAGTCAGCAAGAATAGGTAAAGAAATAAAAACTTCTTCGCAGCTATTAAATAATCCTAAAGTTTCAAAAACAAATTACGCTTACCTTTTAGATTGGGATGATTACAATGCTCCAGCAGCATTAAATTATATTCAGAAAAAAGGATTAAAAGCTTCTGCAGCCTTTAAGAAATTTTCAGCGGTTACTTCTGAGGGAATAAAAGACTTTAATTATGGAACTGTTATGATTCCTGTAAGTAAGCAGGTTAAATCTTCCGATGCAGTTTTTGAAATCGTAAGTGAGGCCCAACAAAAATTTAAGGTGCCAATATTTGCTACAAAAACAGGATTTAGTGTAAAAGGTATTGATTTAGGGAGTAATAATTTTAGAAAAATTCACAATGTAAAAGCAGCTATGTTTATTGGGAATGGTGTTTCTTCATACGAAGCAGGAGAAGTATGGCATTTGTTAGATACAAGAGTAGAGATGCCAATCACGAAATTACAATTGCATAATTTGAATAGAATTTCATTGGATAAATACAATACGTTAGTGATGGTATCCGGCAATTATAGTCAATTAGACTCTCTTCAAAGAAATAAAATTAAAGACTGGGCAAGTAGAGGTAATACTTTAATTACTATTGGTAGTGCTTCAAAATGGTTAATCTCAAAAAAACTAGTAAAAGAAAGTCTAACTAAAAAAACCAAGGATAAAAAAGATTCAAATAAAAGTGTAAAAAGACTACCCTATGTAGACGCTAGAGAGAATATTGGTAGAGAAAGGTTAGGAGGTTCTATTTTTGAAGTAGATCTAGATCTTACTCATCCTCTAGGTTTTGGTTTTAGAGATGATAAACTACCTGTTTATAAAAACAATACAGTGTTTTTAAAACCTAGTAAAAACCCATATGCTACAGTGGCAAAATATTCTAGAAATCCTCATATTGATGGATATATCTCTCCAGTTAATTTAAATACCTATTTAAAACCCTCTGCGTCGTTATTAGTAAGTCCAATAGGAAAAGGAAGGGCTATTTTATTTGCAGATAACCCAAACTTTAGGGGTGCTTGGTATGGTACCAATAAACTATTTTTAAATGCTTTATTTTTAGGAAATAATATATCAGTTCCACAAATAGGAAATTAACAATGTATCGTATGAAAAAATTACTTATAATATTTTTATTGCTGCTGGTTTATAAAGGATTTTCTCAAGAAAACTACTTAGGTGATGGGCCTTTTGATCAATTAATTATTAGAGGAGTTACCTTAATTAACGGAGATGGATCTCCTCCGAGAGGACCTGTAGATATAGTTGTTGAGAATAACACTATTGAAGCCATACAAGTGGTGGGGTATCCAGGAGTAGAAATTGAAGAAAAAAA
>CAJQMN010000183.1 GCA_905479435.1 uncultured Flavobacteriaceae bacterium
GACCAAGTAACAAAAAATAGTTGGTTTCTTAAAAAAAAATAAAAAGTTTTTATACAACTAATACCAAAAACAAAGAGATTTAACAGATTATCTACTTTTTTGTTATTTCTCCCCTCAAAGATTGCTCGTAATAAAGTACAAACTCATCTTTTTTTAACCCAATCCCTAAAAGATACATCAATTTAGCAGTTGCTGATTCTGTGGTCATGTCTTTAGCATCTATGACTCCTATTTTTTTTAATTGAGAACTTGTTTCGTAATGACCGGGTAAAACTGATCCTCCAACACATTGAGTTACATTAATTATATAGATCCCTTTACTTATAGCATCAGAAATTAATCCGACAAATTCTTTGGCACTAGGAGCATTCCCTGCTCCATAAGTTTCTAAAATAACACCTTTAATACCTTTAATATTTAACATGCTTTCTATCACCCCCATTGAAATACCTGGAAATAATTTAATAATTACAATATCTGTACACAAGTTTTTTCTTATGATTAGTTTTTTATTGTGTGTGGGCACCTCCAAAAAATCTTGATTAAAATTAAGATGAACACCGCTTTCAGCTAATGGAGGGTAATTCATAGAGGTAAAAGCTTCAAATTGTTCTGCACTTAACTTGGTTGTTCTATTGGCTCTGTACAATTTGTATTCAAAATACAAACACACTTCGCTCACTATTGGAAGACCATCTTCATATGCACTTGCAATTTCTATAGACGTAATTAAATTTTCTTTTGCATCGGTTCTCAAATAGCCAATTGGCAACTGAGATCCAGTAAAAATAACTGGTTTTGTTAAATACTCTAACATAAAACTGATGGCAGAGGAGATATAAGACATGGTATCAGAGCCCGTTAAAACAACAAATCCATCATGTTGTTCGTAATTCTGCTCAATCATCTCTGCAATTTGAACGTAGTATTGTGTGTTCATATTTGAGGAATCTATGGGTTCATCAAATGAAAGAGAGGTAATGTCACAATCTAATTGTTTTAATTCAGGTATATTTTCTAAAATCTGACTAAAATCAAATGCTTTTAAGGCTTTTGATGCATGATCTTTTACCATCCCGATGGTACCTCCAGTATAAATGAGTAGTATTTTTCGTTTACTTGTCATTTTGTCACTATTTTTATAAAAAAATTTAATTGGAATACTTTGTGATGTAAAAGTATCAAAGAAAATTGAATACTCATTTTTAATAGTAAAAATATGATAGAATTTTATATAATCATCGGTGCTATAGCTCTTGCAAGCTGGGCGGTAAGCAATACTCTGAAGAATAAATTTAAAAAATACTCCAAAGTTCATTTAAGAAATGGCATGTCTGGTGCTGAGATTGCAGAAAAAATGTTAGCAGATCATGGCATTAGAGATGTTAAAGTGGTTTCTACTGCAGGAATGCTAACCGATCATTACGATCCTAGAAATAAAACTGTAAATCTTAGTGCAAGTGTGTATAGCCAGCGAAACGCTGCTGCTGCTGCAGTAGCAGCTCATGAGGTGGGACATGCTGTGCAACATGCTCAAGCTTATGAATGGTTAACCATGCGATCTAAATTGGTTCCTATGGTTAGCGTTTCTTCAAGATTTTCACAGTGGCTTGTTTTTGGTGGCTTAATTTTAGGAGCTGCTTCAGACAATACTGGAATTGGGTTTTATATAGCTATCGTTGGTTTGGGTTTTATGGCTTTAGCAACCGCATTTAGTTTTATTACATTACCTGTAGAATATGATGCAAGTAACAGAGCGTTAGCTTGGTTAAAAAATAAAAACATGGTAAGTCAACAAGAATATGCCGGATCTAAAGATGCTTTAAAATGGGCTGCCAGAACCTATCTTGTTGCTGCTCTAGGTTCTTTAGCGATGCTATTATATTGGGGGCTACAAGTTTTAGGAAGTAGAGATTAAACATTCTTTAGATATTAAAAAAAGCTTCGATTTCTCGAAGCTTTTTTTTAATCATTTAATTTTAAAACAGCCATAAATGCTTCTTGGGGAATTTCTACATTTCCAACCTGACGCATTCTTTTCTTTCCTTTCTTTTGCTTTTCTAAAAGTTTACGTTTTCTAGAGATATCACCTCCATAACATTTTGCAGTTACATCTTTACGCAATGCTTTGGTGGTTTCTCTAGCTATAATTTTTGCTCCAATAGCTGCTTGAATTGGAATATCAAACTGTTGTCTTGGTATTAATTGTTTTAGTTTTTCAACAATCTTTTTTCCAATTGTATAGGCGTTGTCTGCATGCAATAAAGCAGATAGCGCATCTACTGGTTGACCGTTTAATAAAATATCTACACGCACCAACTTAGATGTTTTCATTCCTATTGGATTATAATCAAAAGAGGCATACCCTTTGGAAACTGTTTTTAAACGATCATAAAAATCAAATACAATTTCTGCCAACGGCATGTTAAACGTTAATTCAACTCGTTCTGTTGTTAAATAGGTTTGATTGGTAATCTCTCCACGCTTCTCAATACACAAACTCATAACTTGTCCAACAAAATCTGATTTGGTGATAATAGAGGCTTTTATATAGGGCTCCTCCACTCTTTCTAGCCTTGAAGGCTCTGGCAAATCTGAGGGATTATTTAATAAAACAATATCAGTTGGGTTCTTTTTTGTGTAGGCATGATATGACACGTTAGGAACTGTTGTAATCACTGTCATGTTAAATTCACGCTCTAAACGTTCTTGAATAATCTCCATATGAAGCATCCCTAGAAATCCACAACGGAAACCAAAACCTAATGCAGCAGAACTTTCTGGAACAAATACAAGAGAGGCATCATTTAATTGTAATTTTTCCATGGAGTACCTCAACTCCTCGTAATCTTCTGTGTCTACTGGATAAATCCCTGCAAAAACCATTGGTTTTACATCTTCAAAACCGTCTATAGTCTCTGTTGTAGGGTTTTGAGCGTCTGTAATGGTATCTCCAACTTTTACTTCTTTAGCTGTTTTAATCCCTGTGATTAAATAGCCTACATCACCTGTTTTTACTGATTTTTTTACAACTTGATTCAGTTTCAAAGTACCTACCTCATCAGCAAAATACTCATTATTTGTAGCCATAAACTTAATCCGCTGCCCTTTTTTAATTTCACCGTTTAGAATTCTAAAATAGGTTTCAATTCCTCTGTAAGAATTATATACTGAATCAAAAATTAGGGCCTGTAAAGGTGCATCAGGATCTCCTTCTGGAGCAGGAATTCTGTCTATAATTGCAGCTAAAATATTATCAACTCCAAAACCAGTTTTACCACTTGCATGAATTACCTCTTCTGGATCACATCCTAGCAAGTCTACAATATCATCTGTTACCTCCTCTGGAT
>CAJQMN010000184.1 GCA_905479435.1 uncultured Flavobacteriaceae bacterium
CGAAACATCCATTAGATTAGATAACTCTGCCTTTACTGCAACAGTAGGCTATGTTTATAAACCCACCAAAAATTTACAATTAAATACTGTTTTATCTTCAGGATTTCGCTCTCCCAATATAGATGATGTTGGTAGAATTAGAGAGAAGTCTGGAAATGTAACTGTTCCAAATATTTATTTAAAACCAGAGTTTGCTTACAGTTCAGAAATTGGCGTACAAAAATATTTTAATAACAGAAAATTTAGAATAGGATTTAATACCTATTATACATTATTAGAGCACTATATTGTAAGAGATGATTTTCCTATGTATGGAACTTCATCAAATACAGGTCAGTTATTATATGATGATGAAATGGGTAATATAGTTGCTAATCAGAATAGAGGGAATGCTTATATATATGGTTATACAGCAAGTTATCAAGGAAAATTATCAGAGTATATTTCAACAAACGGATTTGTAACCTATACCAAAGGAAGAACCTATGATACCGAAGAACCTTTATCTTCAATCCCTCCATTTTTTGGACAGTTTGATATAAATTACACGAACAAAAAATTCCAGCTTGGAACAAGTTTTCGATTCAATAGCAAAAAAGACATTTCCGATTTTAATTTTACAGAAGGAATAGACAATCATGATTTAACACCTGTTGTTAATGAAAATGCAGTAGAAGACGTAGCTAAATATTATGGATCACCAAGTTGGGTAACACTTAGCTTTAATAGTAGTTTTACATTTAATAAGAACTGGAAACTACAAGGAATGATTAGTAATTTATTTGATCAATATTTCAGGGAATTTGCTTCTGGAATTTCTGCTCCTGGAAGAAACTTCTCGTTTTCCTTAATTACTGTTTTTTAGTTTTTTTATTTCCTTCATCATCAAAGTTTTTATTCAATTCCTTTTCTGTACTAATTACAGCAATAAGTAATGTAAAAATCATAAAAGCCATTGAAAACCAAGAATTCATTAAAGCTTCATTAACAAAGGTCAATAACAATGCAGCAATAAAACCAACTCCTGCATATTTAAGTAATGTAATACCAAATAAACTATTTGCAAAACTCCAAATATCATTGTTTTGCATAGTTCTATGAGTTCTATATCCATAAATGCTATTTATTTTTTTTGGAGGAAAAAAATAGAAAATAATACTTAGAAAGAAAATCAATCCGTTTACACTTAAGACATATATAAAAGCATCCATATTAGTTCTTTTTTATTGGTCTTAATAATCCTTCTTGAGCAACTGTAGCAACTAATTTACCATCTCTTGTGAAAATATTACCAGTAGCCAAACCCCTCGCTCCTGAAGTACTTGGTGAGACTGCAGAAAACAACATCCAATCATCAAAATCAAAATCTCGAAAGAACCACATAGAGTGGTCTAGGCTTGCCATTTGAGTATTTCCTATATTGGCTTTACTAGCATTGGGTTTTAATGCTGCGTTTAAGATATTATAATCTGAGATATAGGTTAATATCTGATGCTTTAATGCCAATTTTAAATTTGAAGTATTTCCTTTTAATTTAAACCAAATATCTTCTACAGCAGGTAAATCTTTTTTCTCTAATGGGTTTGCTATATGAACCGGTTTAAAATCTATAGGCCTTTCAATACTTAAAAAATCTTTCATTTTTGCAGGCAGAAAATCACCATACTGTGCTAGTAGTTCACTCCAGCTTAAAAGTTGTTCAGGTTGTTTTAAACCTGTCTTTATAGCTTCTTGATGTTCATGTCCTTCTTCTTTTTTATGAAATGAAGCAGCTAAAATAAAAATAGTATTATTTTTTTGGATGGCAGTGACTCTTCTGGTAGAAAAACTCCCGCCATTTCTCATCTCAGTAACTTTATAAGTAATAGGGATTGTTAAATCACCAGCAAGTAAAAAATACGAATGTAATGAGTGAACAAATCGATCTTCAGGAATTGTTTTATAGGCTGCATGTAGTGCTTGTGCTAATACCTGCCCTCCAAAAACTCTTGAATTTCCTATGGTTTTACTAATGCCAGAATAGGTAAGAGTATCTTTTTGGTCTAATGTCAAAATATGTATTAAGTCTTCAATTGTTTTCATGAATTTTTTTGGTCAATTTTAAATGGAAATTTTTGATGAAACTCTGTAGGCTGAATCTTCAGCAAAAATAATTTTAAAAATTTATTTGTGATAGATTTTTTATGTCTAATATACACTGTTAAATGTTCTGGAGTAGCCCCTACAGAACTTTTAATTTCACTAGCTGTTCTTCCAAAGTTTAGCGTAGTTATTTTTTTTGTGATTGCGATATCAATATAATCATATAGCATTCTTTGATAAATAGCATAGGATCTGTTTAACTCATAATCTATTCCAACAAAATGAGCATCTAATTTATTTTCATTCAACATACCAGACATAAAACCTACCATTTTATGATCTAACCAATATGATTTTAAAAGATAAATATCTCCTAATTTTTCTTTTAAACTTTTATAGGTTGCCAGATTAAACGCTCCTAAATTAAAATCTGCTTTTGAAGCCACTCTTTTGTATAATTCTGTCATTTCTTTAACTTGTTCATCAAAGTTTTCAACAGTAATTTCTTTTACGAGTAAGTTGTGGCTTAGTTTTAGTGCTTTTTTTGCCTTAACTCTAAATTTTGTTTTCAAAGAAGTTAAATAATGGTCAAAATTTTGCCAATTTTCATGAATTGTTAATTTCATATTTGGCTCTACATTAAAAGAATAATATCCCAAACTAATTAATTCGTTGCTAATTGTTAAGGAGGCAGCCACAAAATCTTTCATGATAAAAATATCAATTGGTCTCTCTTTATAATTTTTTTCTGTGTGTTTTAAGATAGCTTTTGCTAATTTTCTTAAAACAGTTTTTTTGTTTTGATCATTTTTAATGAAAATTCCATGCTCACCACTCACAAAAGAATTTCCGCAACTTAATATTTGCAATGGCTTTTCACTAGGAAGAATTTTGAATTTTCTGGCTAGAGAAGTTACTCTTTTCACAATAGTACTTAAATCATTTTCTATAGCATTTAGATGAAATGTTATGATTTGAACACTAGCAAAAGCAATTGCTTTTTGTTTAGTATCTGTTAAAACAACATAAAAAAAAGTAAGGTGATCATTATTTTTTTCTACCGCATCTAAATATTCCGATGAAAAATACACATTAGAAGAGCAGTCTAATTCATCCCAAAATTTTTTAGGAATTTCGTTTATATATTGATATATAAACGTGTTATTTGATACAGAATTAGAACTCAAAATATTTTTTTTAATGCCCTAAAGATACTTAATGTAGAATCTTAAAAGTAAAATTACATTTTATTAAATAATGAAAACATTATTTTTATTTATTCTAAATAAATTTTAAATTTGCAGTAGATTTTATCTCAATGATTGTATTTTATAAACAACAGCCAATATTAAAACAGCAAGAAAGCTTAAGTTGCAATTCAGTTTGTACTTCTAACTGTATAAAACCAAAAAACAAATGCTGTTTTAAATATAAAAAAAAAGGCATCAACTGCAAGCGATGCCCTTCTATAGTATTAAAAATTGCTTCCTGATTTATATAAAAACAAAAATAGGATAAAATCTATTCTTAATTATTTAAAAGCATTTAAGCCAGTAATATCTAATCCTGTAATTAATAAATGAATATCATGAGTTCCTTCGTAGGTGATAACACTTTCTAAATTCATGGAGTGACGCATAATAGAATACTCACCACTAATTCCCATACCACCTAGTATTTGCCTTGCTTCTCTGGCGATATTA
>CAJQMN010000185.1 GCA_905479435.1 uncultured Flavobacteriaceae bacterium
ACTAGCTTTAACCTATTTTTAACAATGATAAAAAATCGAATAATGTAAATTTGTTTTCAATTTTTTTTAATTTCAAATATAATGATATAATGGAGATAGATATAAGGGCAATTAATGAAAAAATAGAGCGAGAGAGTGCCTTCATAGACCTTCTAACCACTGAGATGAACAAGGTTATTGTTGGTCAAAAAGAAATGATAGAACGCTTGCTTATAGGGCTGTTAGGAAATGGCCATATTTTGTTAGAAGGTGTTCCTGGGTTAGCAAAAACACTAGCCATTAACACACTCTCAAAAGCTGTACAAGGCTCTTTTAGCAGGGTTCAATTCACACCGGATTTATTACCTGCCGATGTTGTAGGTACCATGATTTACAATATGAAGGACAATGATTTTTCTATCAAAAAAGGTCCAATTTTTGCAAACTTTGTACTAGCCGATGAAATTAATAGAGCTCCTGCGAAAGTACAATCAGCTCTACTAGAAGCTATGCAGGAACGTCAAATAACAATTGGAGACACTACTTTCAAATTAGACGAGCCCTTTCTAGTGATGGCTACTCAAAACCCTGTTGAACAGGAAGGAACATACCCCCTGCCTGAAGCACAAGTAGACCGTTTTATGCTTAAAACTGTTATTGATTATCCTAAACTTGCAGATGAGCAAACCATCATGAGGCAAAATTTAAATAATAGTTTTGCAACTGTAAACCCGGTAGTTTCTACAGCGGAAATTTTAAAAGCAAGAGAAGCCACAAATGAAGTTTACATGGATGAAAAAATAGAGAAGTATATTTTAGATATTATTTTTGCAACTAGATACCCTGAACGCTACAACCTTTCTCAACTCAAACCACTGATTAGTTTTGGGGCTTCACCAAGAGGAAGTATAAACTTAGCAAAGGCAGCCAAATGCTATGCTTTTATAAAAAGAAGAGGTTATGTAATACCTGAGGATGTTAGAGCAATAGTTTACGATGTTTTGAGGCACAGAATAGGAATTACCTACGAGGCTGAAGCTGAAAATATTTCATCAGTAGATATTATTAACTCAATAATTAATGAAATAGAGGTTCCATAGCAACTGATGTTAGGAGAATACAACTAAGTTTACAAAAATTGTTTTTTAACAGATTTAAGTAGGCTCGAAAAAATTATTTAGTTTACCCCGAAAATAGTGTTTGCATCATGGATACTAAAGAAATTCTAAAAAAAGTAAGAAAAATCGAAGTTAAGACTAGACGTTTGTCTGATCATATCTTTGGTGGTGAATATCATTCTACCTTTAAAGGTAGAGGGATGACATTCTCTGAAGTAAGGTCTTACCAATTTGGAGACGATGTAAGGGCAATTGATTGGAATGTGACTGCGCGTTACAATGAACCTTTCATAAAAGTATTTGAAGAAGAAAGAGAGCTTACCATGATGCTTATGGTTGATGTGTCTGGTTCTGAAAGTTTTGGAACTACAAATCAATTTAAAAAAGACACCATCACAGAAATTTCTGCCACATTAGCTTTTTCTGCGATTCAAAACAATGATAAAGTTGGGCTTATCCTTTTTTCAGATCAAATAGAATTATTTATCCCTCCAAAGAAAGGGAAAAGTCATGTATTAAGAATAATTCGAGAACTCATTGAGTTTACGCCTGTTAGTAAAAAGACAGACATATCTGAGGCATTTAAATACCTCTCTAATGTTATGAAAAAGAAGGCCATTGTTTTTATGTTATCTGATTTTATGGATGATGATTACGAAAAAACTCTAAAAATTGTTGGTAACAAACATGATATCACGGGAATCCGTGTGTATGATAAACATGATGAAGAAATTCCTAATCTTGGAATGGTTCCCATGGTAGATGCTGAGACGAATACTGTTCAGCTTATCAATACAAGTTCAAAAAGAGTTCGTAATACTTATAAAATAGCTGCTCTGCGCCTCTCTGATTATTTTAAAACTACCTTCAAAAAAAGTGGTTCTGGAACTATAGATACAAGAGTAGACCAAGATTACGTGAAAAAATTATTAGGGTATTTTAAACATAAAGGGAGATAATACAAATGAAACTAAAAATTCTTTTTTTTCTTCTACTAATGTGTACGTTTACTTATGCTCAAAAAGTAAGTGTAGCAACAGACACAACCAATATTAGAATTGGAGAACAATTCTTGTTTAAAATTGTGATTAAAGACACTGCTAATGTTATTTTTCCTGAAAAACTAGAAAACTTAACCAAGTTAGAAGTCGTAAAGGATATAAAAATTGATACTTTTAAAAACAGCCTCATTAAAAAATACTTGATGACTGGATTTGATAGCGGAGCCTTCTACATCCCCACTCAGCAAATTTTTATCAAAAACAGGGCTTATCTTTCGGATTCTGTACTCATAAATGTGGCTACTATTGCTGTAGATACTTCTCAACAAAAACCGTTTCCAATTAAGTCCATCCAAACCGAACCATTGGTTTATGATGATTTTAAACCTTATCTTATATGGGTAGTTTTAGCACTTTTATTGATCGGTTTATTTATCTATTATTTGAAAACCCGTAAAAAACCAGAAATCAAAGAAATTGAGACTGTTGATATATTACCTCCTTATGAAGAAGCTCTAGAAAAACTTCAAGAATTAGATGATAAGTTGTTGTGGCAAAACAATGAAATTAAAAAATACTACAGCGAACTTACCGAGATTGTACGTGTGTTTATAGAAAAGGAATTGGAGATCCCTGCGCTAGAAATTACAACTTTTGAGTTGATTTCTCTTCTTTCTGATTACAATACTCCAAAAAATATTAACATAACTAAAGAGACCGTCCGTAAACTAAATGCACTTTTACAAGAAGCCGATTTAGTCAAGTTTGCGAAATCTACTCCGCTTTCACATGAAATTGAAGAAGACCGAAGAGTTGCAGAAAAGGTATTAAATGACCTAAAACCTATTCCATTAATAGAAGAAATAAAAGAAAATGAATTGGAATAATTTTGAATTTCACAACCCCGAGTTTTTATGGCTATTAATTCTAATCCCTTTAACAGCTGTTTGGTTCTTTTTTATGCGTAAAAAGGAAACTGCTGTTTTAACTGTCTCTAACCTAAAAGGCTTCAGAACGAAAAATAGTATTTTACCAAAAGTTAAACCCTTACTCGCAGTTATTAGGTTAATCGCATTAGCTTTACTAATTGTTGCGCTAGCAAGACCGAGAAACGTAGCTGTTAGCAAAAAAATCAAAGCCAACAAAGGTATAGATATCGTAATGGCTATTGACGTTTCTGCTAGTATGCTAGCCAAGGATTTAAAACCAAATCGTCTGGAAGCCCTTAAGGTAGTAGCAACAGATTTTGTAAATAGAAGACCTAATGATAGAATAGGCATAGTGGTATATGCAGGAGAAAGTTTTACTCAAACTCCAATAACTAGTGATAAAAGAATTACAAAAAGAACCATTTCACAAATTAAATGGGGGCAGCTAGATGGAGGAACTGCAATTGGTATGGGGCTTGGCTCCGCTGTTAATAGACTAAAGGATAGTGAAGCCAAAAGCAAAGTGATTATTCTTCTAACAGATGGGGTTAATAACTCAGGTTTTGTAGACCCAAAAACAGCAACAGAACTTGCTAAAGGTTTAAATATTAAAGTCTATACTATAGGAATAGGTTCAAATGGGATGGCAGACTTTCCAGTAAGTAAAGATGCTAGAGGAAGATTACAATTTAGAAAACAAAAGGTAGAAATAGATGAAGAACTTCTTCAATTTATTGCAAGTGAAACCCAGGGACAATATTTTAGGGCTACAGACAATACCAAGCTACAAGAAATTTACGATGAAATTGATTTGCTAGAAAAAACAAAAATTGAAGAATTCAAATATTACAACTATCAAGAAAAATATAGGTTTTTAATTTTTCTTGCCGGTGGATTATTGTTGTTAGAATTTGTGTTGAAAAACACATTATTTAGAAGTTTTATATAATGTTATACAGACTAGAGGAGCCCATATATTTTTATTTATTTACAACAATTCCAATACTTGTTGTAATTTTTCTAGTGGTGTTATGGTGGAAAAAAAGAACTCAGAAAAAATTTGCTTCACCAGATTTATTAACAAAGTTAGCGCCCAATTACTCGGTGTTTAAATCTGTATTAAAACTTTTGTTTTTTATTCTAGGAATATCATTTCTTATACTGGCCCTAGTAAATCCTAAAATAGGAACAAAACTAAAAACAGTTAAAAGAGAGGGGGTTGATATTGTATTTGCGTTAGATGTTTCTAAAAGTATGCTAGCTGAAGACATTGCGCCTAGTAGACTAGAGAAATCGAAACAAATTATATCTAAAATTATTGATAAACTTGGAAGTGATCGTGTAGGAATTATTATTTATGCTGGAAATGCCTATCCTCTTTTGCCTATAACTACAGACCACGGAGCAGCCAAAATGTTTTTACAAAATGCAAATCCTGATTTAGTATCTAGCCAAGGAACGGCAATTAAGGAGGCTTTAAATCTAGCAAAAACCTATTATAATAATGACGATCAAACCAACCGGTTTTTAATTATTATTTCGGATGGAGAAGATCATCAAGAAGAAACAAAACAATTAGCTCAAAACGTTTCTAATGAGGGTGTGAAAGTTTATACAATAGGCGTAGGCTCAGAAAAAGGAGCACCAATTCCTATGAAAATTAATGGATCTTTAATTGGGTATAAAAAATATAAAGGAGAAACTGTTTTAACAAAACGTAATTCTGAACTTTTAAAAGGTGTAGCAAATGTGGCTAATGGTAATTATATTGACGGTAATTTAACAGACAAGCCTGTAAATGCAATTGAAGAAATTATTAGTAATGCCCAAAAAACAGAATTTGAAACCAAACAATTTTCAGATTATAAAGACCAGTTTCAATGGTTTTTAGCAATTGGTCTTTTATTTTTAATCTTAGATGTTTTTTTACTAGATAAAAAAACAAAATGGGTAAAAAAGATAGATTTATTCAATGAAAAAAATACGTAAACTTGAAAAAATGAAGAACTTAATCTCTACATGTTTTATTTTTATTTTGTTGGTTAGCTCATCGTCGATCTATGCTCAAAAAGATTCTATAACACTACAAAGAGAAGCTAGAAAATTAGTGCGAGAAGGGAATGTGCTGTACAATCAAAATAAGTATACAGATGCGACTGTTGCCTACAAAAAAGCTTTGGAAAAAAATAGTAGCTATAAAAAAGCAACTTATAATTTAGGAAACTCTTTATATCAAGAAAAAAATTATAAAGAAGCTATTCCACAATATAATATTACTGTAGAAAATGCAAAAGATGCTTTTGAAAAAGCTGAAGGATATCATAATATCGGGAATGCAATGCTGCAGGGGAAAAACTATAAAGGTGCTGTAGATGCTTTTAAAAATGCGCTTCGAAACAATCCAAATGATGATGAAACTCGTTATAATTTAGCAGTAGCGCAAAAGCTTCTTGAGGATGAAGAAAACAAAAACAAGGACAAAAACAAAGATAAGGGTAAAGACAAAAACAAAGATAAAGAGAAGAACAAAGACAAGGACAAAAACAAAGACAAAGACAAAAAAGAGGGAGACGATAAAGACAAAAAAGATCCAAAGAAAAATGATGACAAAGGGGACGACAAAAAGAAACAAGACCCAAAGAAAAATGAAAAAAAAGAACAAAAGCCTCAACCCGGTAAAATGTCACCTCAACAAATTAAACAGCTGCTAGAAAGTTTAAAAAATGAAGAGAAAAAAACTCAGAAAAAATTAAATGCAAAAAAAGCTAAAGGATCAAAAGTTAAACAAGAAAAAGATTGGTAAGCTTTATATTTGTGATTTGTTAGAAGATAAAATGAAAAAGAAGATTCAATATATTTTAATATTATGTGCTCTTTTGAGTTGTTCTGCTTTTGCGCAAAATCCTGAACTTATTACAACTGTTAGTAAAAATAAATTAGGCCTCAACCAAAGGTTAAAAATACAATTTACCGTTAATAAACAAGGAGCCGATAACTTTGACCCTCCAAACTTTAAAAATTTCCAAATTGTTAGTGGGCCAAGTCAAGCCATTAGCCAATCGTGGATTAATGGGCAAGCAAGTTTTTCTCAGTCGTATACATACATTATTAAACCATTAAAAAAAGGCGAATTTCTAATTCCATATGCAAGCATAAAACTTAACAATAAGGTGCTAAAATCTAAACCTGTTAAAGTCATTGTTTTAGATGAAGTAGAGATCCCTAAAGACCCAAACGACCCCAATTATATAGCACAACAAAATGTTCACTTAGTTGCAGAAATTTCTAAATCTAGCCCGTATGTTGGTGAGGGTATTTATGTAGAGTATAGATTATATGTCAGTCAAAACATTAGCGTAAGAGATTTCTCATATACAGAGTCTCCTCAGTACAACGGCTTTTGGAATCAAGATATTAAAATACGTGGATTAAATGCAAAAAATGGAACCTATAATGGAGAACAATACCGTTATGTAGTTTTACAAAAAGCACTTTTAATTCCAACAAAATCTGGTAAACTTACAATAGACCCCATAAAGATGGATATTGTAATTGGAGTTCCTACTGGAAGAGGTGATTTTTTTGGAAACCCTATTGTAAGAAACGTAACAAAAAGTTTTGCTTCAGCTAAAAAATTTATACAATCTAAAGCACTTCCTATTGAAGGAAAACCTGAGAGTTTTAATGGGGCTGTTGGTGATTTTAATTTTATAGTAAGTTCAAGCAAAAATATTCTGAAGTCTAATGAATCCGCAACAGTTTCAGTTAAAGTTACTGGTAATGGAAATTTAAAGTTGTTTGAATTGCCAGAAATAAAAACTCCTTCAGAATTAGAAGTTTTTACCCCAGAACAAAAGGAAAAAATAACAATTAATTCTAGAGGAATTAAAGGATCAGTTACAAAAAATTATACCGTTGTTCCTCAATTTAAAGGAAAGTATAAAATTCCAAGTACTGAGTTCTCTTATTTTGATCTCAAAGAAAAAGAATATGTTCGTTTAACTTCTGAAGACCTATTTGTTGAGGTTTTAGAAGGAAAAGAATTAGTGACAGATTCTGATGTGACATCAAACTCAAAAAAAGAAATTATTGTTACCGGTAATAATTTTAAATACATTCAGACCAATAGCTCGTTTTATTTAGCAAAAAAATCAAACTTCTATGCTTCTAAACTTTACTATATAATGTTAATACTTCCATTATTATTTATTCCTATTGGCATCGTAATTGCTAGAAAAAATAAAGCAAGAAGCAATGATGTTCTGGGGAATAGGTTGAGAAAAGCAGACCGTTTAGCTAAAAAATATCTCTCTGAAGCAAAAAAACAACTGGGAACTAAAGAAGCTTTTTATGTGGCATTAGAAAAAGCACTTCACAATTATTTGAAGGCTAAATTAAGAATTGAAACCTCAGATATTAGTAAAGAAAAAATTACAGAACTGTTGAAAACAGAGGCTGTTCATGAAGATGATATTAACTCGTTTATAGACGTTTTTAATAGTTGTGATATGGCAAGATATTCTCCAGTAACTGCTGTGGAAATGAAAGATGATTATGAAAAATCAAAAGCTGTAATCACCCAAATTGATAAACAATTGTAAGATGAAAAAAAATCTAATTTTATTACTATTTCTGTCATCTCAATTGTTTTCTCAAAACGCTGAAAAATTATTTAAAGCAGGAAATGAACAATACAAATTGTCGAATTATTCAGAAGCAATTTCTAGCTATGAGAAAATAGAAGCACTAGGGCTAATTTCCTCAGAGTTGTATTATAACATAGGAAATTGTCATTACAAACTAAACCAAGTGGCTCCAGCTATTTATAATTATGAAAAGGCATTGCTTTTAAACCCTTTAAACGAAGATGCTCAACGTAATTTAGTGTTTGCAAAAAGACTCACAATAGATGCTATTGAAGAAATTCCAAAAACAATATTTCAAAAACTAGATGAAGCTATTATAAAAAAGTTATCCTACAACGAATGGGCTATTGTTAATGTTGTATTTTCTGTACTTGGCACCTTACTTTTTCTGCTGTTTTATTTTTCATTTACGCCTTCAAGAAAACGATTATTTTTTGTGACTAGTATCCTCAGTTTTCTACTTTTATTGATTACTTTATTTTTTACAGTAAAAGAGTATAGGTATTCAAATACAACTGTAGAGGCAATAATATTCAGTAAAGAAACTAGCATTAATAATGCACCAACAGACAATAGCGAAAAAATATTTACGCTTCATGAAGGAACAAAAGTTCTTGTTTTAGATACCGTAGATAATTGGAAAAAAATTAGAATTTCGGATGGAAAAACTGGCTGGATTATCTCTGATAAGATTAAAATCCTTAGTATTTTATAAAAAAAGTAAAATAACTATAATCAACTTTGTACCTTTGTACTTTACAAAATTATGAGTAAAACTATTATAACTTTCTTATTTACATTAATCATCACGGCCTCAATCGTAGCGCCTAGGTTTGTTAATTTTTCAGAAAGCACTATAAAGATTACAGAAATAGTAGATTTTGGTGAAGAAGAAGAGAATAAGGGTAAAGAATCTGTCAAAGATTTGGAAGTAAAAATATACTACTCAACGAATAAGGAAGGTGCTTTTTTAAGCCTTGAGCACAAAAAAAGGATTCGCTATTATTCAAAGAACTACACTTTTAAGTTTACCAAACTAAACAGCCCACCCCCAGAACAACTTTTCGTATAGGAAGCTTATCTTCTTAAAGCTCTATTTTAGGTATAGTAGTTTTAAAAAACTAATATCCGTAACATTCATATTATAATATTAACCATAAAATAAATTAAAATGAAAGCCCATACTAAAGAAACTCAGGCAGCCATTTCACCAAATAAAGCTATTGACTTATTAAAAGAAGGAAATCAAAGATTTCAATCAAATAAAGAGGTAGACAGAAACTTATTAGCTCAGGTATCAGATACAAGTACAGGTCAATATCCTTTTGCAACAATACTACACTGTGTAGATTCTAGAGTCTCTGCAGAATTAGTCTTTGATCAAGGAATTGGAGATATTTTTAGCATTAGAATTGCTGGAAACTTTGTAAATGAAGACATCCTAGGAAGCATGGAATTTACATGTAAACTTGCAGGAACAAAAGTTATTGTTGTTCTTGGGCACACAGCCTGTGGCGCTGTAAAGGGTGCTTGCGATGATGCTAAGCTGGGTAACCTTACTACTTTACTTGAAAAATTAAAGCCTGCTGTAGAAGCCGTTTCAGAACCTACTAACACAGCCAAAAGAAACTCAGCTAATATTGATTTTGTAAATAATGTAGCAGAAAAAAATGTATACATGACCATTGATAACATTAGAGAGAGAAGTGCTGTTTTAAAAGATATGGAGGCACAAGGAGAAATTAAAATTATTGGAGCTATGTATGATATCAAAGATGGCTCAGTAACCTTTTATGAATAATAGCTTCATGAAAAAACTCAGCATCATCCTAGTATTCTTAGCTGTTCCTTTTTTAGGATTTAGTCAAGAAAACGGTCCCGGAAATTGGTTAGTTTATATTGGAAGCAAACAGCTAAACTCTAAATGGAACCTTCACCATGAAATTCAGTATAGAAATTACAATACTATTGGAAATCTAGAACAGTTATTACTAAGAACTGGTCTGGGGTATAAAATAGGTGAAAAAAGTAATTTACTTCTTGGTTACGGATACATAAACTCTGAAAACTACACTGGAAACGAAGACAATAAAGTTACTGTTGAAGAACATCGGATTTTTCAGCAATTTATTACAAAACACGCTATTGGAAAACTTAGTTTACAACACCGTTATCGTTTTGAACAGCGTTTTGTAGCCAGTGATTTTAAAACCCGTTTTCGTTATTTTTTAGGACTAAATATTCCTTTCAAAGACTCTAAATATTATCTATCAACTTACAATGAAATTTTCTTAAATGGAGCGTCTAACGTTTTTGATAGAAATAGAGTTTATGGAGGCTTAGGGTATAAGGTTTCTTCAGGAATAAAACTAGAACTTGGGTATATGAATCAAATTTTTGAAACCTCTAGCAGGGATCAAATTAATCTCATCACATTTATAAACTTTTAATACTAAAATATGAAAAATCTATTTTCAAATGTTCGTGGCGACCTCTTTGGTGGAATTACCGCTGGTATCGTTGCACTACCATTAGCTCTTGCTTTTGGTGTCTCTTCAGGTTTAGGGCCTGATGCTGGATTATATGGGGCTATCTTTATTAGTTTCTTTGCAGCTCTTTTTGGCGGAACTCCAACACAAATTTCAGGTCCTACAGCACCAATGACAGCTGTAAGTATGGTTGTAATTGCAGGTATTATTGCGGCAAACAATGGTGATGTAGAGAAAGCATTGCCTATTATTTTAACTGTTTTCTTACTGTCGGGTCTTATGCAAATTGGCTTAGGTGCAGCTGGTTTGGGAAAATACATACGATATATTCCGTATCCAGTGGTCTCTGGTTTTATGACTGCTATTGGAGTTATCATATTAGTTACTCAAATCTTACCTTCTATAGGATATAATGCCAAGGAAGATGTTGAATTTGTGAAGCAATTTGAAGTACAAGTTGAAGAAGTAGTTTTAAATAGATACCTTAAAGACACAAAAAACAACAAAGACACAAAAACACTTACATTAGGTGATTTTAAAAATGCTGTATCAGAAGGTGAAAGTATTATAGAGGCTGATATTATTAAAGAAAGTAAAAATCTTGCTTCAAAAGAGGCCTCTGGTGTCTTAGGTACAATAAAAGTCCTTCCAAGAGCATTGAAATTCATCAATTGGTTAGAGTTAATTTTAGCCTTAGGAACTATTTTTATAATATATGGGTTTAAAAGAATTACAACTGCGGTTCCAAGTACTTTAGTTGCATTAGTGGTAATGACCGGTATATCTGTAGGTTTTGGTCTTAATTACAGGCCAATTGAAGAAATTCCAACAGGATTCCCTATTCCAAATTTGGGAATTTTCACAGAGTTTAGTCTCTCTAGTCTTACCCCGTATATATTTACAGCATTAACTTTGGCACTGTTAGGAGCAATTGATTCATTGTTAACTTCTGTAGTTGCAGATAATATGACGAAGACCAAACACAAGCCTAATAAAGAATTAGTAGGGCAAGGAATTGGTAACAGTATTGCAGCAGTGTTTGGAGGAATTCCAGGAGCAGGTGCTACTATACGTACTGTTGTAAATATTAATTCTGGAGGAAAAACAAAGCTATCAGGTATGATTGCAGGCTTAATGTTGTTGGTTATATTATTAGGTTTAGGACCTATTGCTTCGAAGATTCCAGCTGCTGTCTTAGCAGGAATTTTAGTGACAGTAGGAATTGGTGTTATGGACTATAAAGGATTGAAAGCAATTCCTTCTTTACCAAGAGATATTAAAGTTGTGGGTATCAAATTAAGTTCGGAAGTTATTATCATGATTGTAGTATTATTACTTTCTACCTTCTGGAATTTAGTATATGCTGTAGGTATTGGATTGGTGATCGCTTCTTTAATGTTTATGAAAAAAATTGGAGATTTAACAGCGCAACAATCTAAGGTAACCTCTTTAAAAGAAGAGTCTTGGGCTGATGAGATTGGCATCACAAAAAAATTACGTGATGAAATTTTCATCAAACATATTAAAGGGCCATTATTTTTTGGATATACAAGTGATTTTCAACAACTTGCAAAACAGATTCCAAATACAGCAACCACCATTATCATCCGTATGGATAGAATGCAATATATAGATCAATCTGGGTTATATGCACTAGAAGACAGCATTATAGATTTGAAAAAAGCGAATAAAAATGTCTTGTTTGTTGATCTTCAAAAGCAACCAAGATATATGTTAGAACGTGTAAATATGATTCCTAAATTAATTTCTGAAGAGTTTGTTTTTGAAAACTTTAAAACCTGTTTACAATGGGTGAAAGACCATAAAGACGCCTAAGAAATTACTGAAACTATCTTCTTTAGTTTATTAGTTTAGAAGATGCTTTATAAACGCTATAACTACCTTAAGTTATAGCGTTTATTTTTGTTATGATAACAAACACCCTTATTGAAGTTCATTTTTCTTTTCCTCAATCTTTTCAATGATATTTGGAAATAGTGTAGGAACAATTTTCTTTACAGGTGCGTACAAGACAGAGGTCTCTAATGTCTCTTTTTCTATAAAGCGAATTACGCCGTTTAACCGCGAAAAAAACACAAATAATACGCTTAAAATTAGCACACTTTTTAAAAGCGCAAAAACACCTCCTAGTATTTTATTAATCAATCCTAGCGCCACAAAATTTGCCATTTTTGTAAAAACCTTTCCTAAAGATGAAACTGCAACTACAATGGCTATAAAGGTAACTGCAAATGCTGTTAAAGTAATGTAATTTTCACTCCATTCTACATACTCTTTTAGAAGGTCTGAAGCAAAATAAGAAAAGTAGATTGCCCCATAAATACCTCCAATTAAAGCAATTAAAGAAGCTATTTCTACAAAAAACCCTTTCATAAAACCTCTGACAAAAGCAAAAATTAAAATAACTACTATTACACTATCAAAGATGTTCATAATTCTTATCCTTTTTTTCAAATATAAGTAACTCAATGCTATTCTTTGGTACTTTCTTGTTTGTATCTTTACACTTATGTATGCTTTAGTAGATTGTAATAACTTTTATGCTTCTTGCGAACGGGTATTTAACCCCAGTTTGCAAAATAAACCTGTTGCTGTATTAAGTAATAATGATGGTTGTATCATTGCTAGAAGTGATGAAGTCAAGAAATTAAATCTGCCAATGGGGGCTCCTATTTTTAAATGGAAAAATTTCTGCAAGCAACATAAAATTACTGTTTTATCCTCTAACTATCCGCTATATGGTGATATGAGTGCTAGAGTTATGAAAATTCTAGAGCAATTTTCACCTAATGTTGAAGTCTATAGTATTGATGAGGCTTTTGTTGATCTTACTGGGTTTAATCATCATGATTTTAATGCATACGGAAAGAGTATTCGGAAACGAATTTTAAAATGGACCGGAATACCAACATGTGTAGGAATTGCTCCTACAAAAGCACTCTGTAAAGTAGCAAATAAGATTGCAAGAAAGTTTCCAAAAGAAACCAGTGGTGTTTACGTAATTGATACTGACGAGAAACGATTAAAAGGGCTCAAATGGACGGCCATTAAAAATGTTTGGGGAATTGGTCGTCGTTTAGAAAAACGCCTGACGGTAAAGGGATGTAAAACAGCATTTGATTTTACCCAATTGTCTGATGAATGGGTGCGCCGAAATTTTTCAATTACAGAATGGAGATTAAAAAAAGACTTAGAAGGAATTCCAACAATTGAATTTGAAATAAAAGAAATAAAGCGCTCTATTTCAACCACTAGAAGTTTTGAGCAGGCCTACTCAGATATTGAAGATATTACGGAAAGAATTTCTACTTTTGCTGCATGTTGCTCGGAAAAGTTACGCGCACAACAATCTAGTTGTCACATGATCATAGTGATGCTAAGGAGTGATCGTTACAAAAAGAATGCTGAACAATATAGTGCATCAAAAACTATTGTTTTTTCATACCCTACAGATTCTACCCTTAGCATTACAAAAGCTGCGGTAGAGGCTATAAAAACAATTTTCAAACAAGGAATTAGTTATAAAAAAGCGGGGGTTATTGTTACAGGGATAGTCCCTACAAACAACCATCAATTAAATTTATTCCTTCATGAAAATCCAAAACATAAGCCATTAATGTCTGCTATAGACCATTTAAATAAAAAGTTTAAAACGACCGCTATAAAATTGGCAAATCAAGACTTACAACGAACTTGGAAAATGAAACAGGAACATCTTTCTCCAAAATATACCACAAAAATAAACGATATCATTACCGTAAAATAAATGACAAAATCACTTCAATTCTTCACCCCAAAAACATCAAATAGTACTGGTGCAATTTTTATTGATATAGGAATTTCAGCCGGCTTCCCCTCACCTGCAGATGATTTTACAGAAACTAGAATTTCTCTAGATGAAGAATTAATTACCAACAAAGAAGCAACATTCTTTGCCAAAGTAAATGGACAGTCTATGATTGGTGCTGGTTTAGATGATAAAGATTTATTGGTTATTGACAGAAGTCTTGAGCCTGAAAACAACAGGATAGCTGTTTGTTTTTTAGATGGTGAGTTTACTGTAAAGCGCCTAAAAGTAACTGATGGTGGAGTCTGGCTTCAACCAGAAAACCCTGAGTATCCTAGTATAAAAATTACTGAAGAAAATGATTTTGTAATTTGGGGAATTGTAACAAGTGTTATTAAAAAAGTATAAATTTAACTATCAATTCAAGTTGCGTTTTTCAATAAAAAATCGTTTCAATAAAAGACTGCACTCATTTTCTAAAACACCACTAACTACTTTTGTCTTAGGATGTAACGTTGTCTGTAAATTAACAAAGCCTCTTTGAGGTTCAGAGGCTCCATATACAAGTTTTCCTAATTGAGCCCAATAACTTGCACCTGCACACATTTGACAAGGTTCTAGGGTTACATAAAGTGTGCACTCTTTTAAATATTTCCCACCAAGAAAATCTGCTGCTGCAGTAAATGCCTGCATTTCTGCATGGGCTGTCACATCGTTTAGAGTTTCTGTAAGATTGTGTGCCCTAGCAATAATTTTATCATTCATAACTATCACAGCCCCAACAGGAACTTCTTTTTTCATAAAAGCGAGCTCTGCTTCCTGCAGTGCTTTTTTCATAAAATAAGTATCGTCAAAAGACTGAATCATTTTAAAAAATATTTATTCAATATTACAAATATCTTTTGAGTTGTAAAATTGTATTTTTGTAGGATGAGCAATGCTTTACTTGACACCATAAAATTTCCATCAGATCTTAGAAAACTAACTAAAGATCAGTTGCCAAAATTGGCAGAAGAATTGCGTGCGTTTATCATTGATATTGTTGCCACAAAACAGGGGCATTTAGGAGCTAGTTTAGGAGTAGTAGAACTTACTATTGCTTTACATTACTTATTTGATACCCCAAAAGATCTTTTGGTATGGGATGTGGGTCACCAAGCATACGGGCATAAAATTTTAACCGGAAGAAAAGATATTTTTCATACCAACAGACAACTGGATGGAATTTCTGGATTTCCAAAAAGAGATGAAAGCGAATACGATACGTTTGGAGTAGGACATTCTTCTACTTCTATTTCAGCGGCACTAGGAATGGCAATTGCTTCTTCCTTAAAAGGTGAAACTGAAAAACAACATATTGCTGTAATTGGCGATGCTTCTATTGCTAGCGGAATGGCTTTTGAAGCCTTAAACCATGCAGGAGTTAGTGCTGCTAATATCTTAATTATTCTAAATGATAACGCCATTGGTATAGACCCGTCTGTAGGCGCTTTAAAAGAATATTTAACCAAAGTAAAGACAGATCGATCTCTCGCTCAAAATAACATTATTAAGGCCTTAAGTTTCGATTATTCAGGCCCAATTGATGGTCATAATTTTAAAAGTTTATTACGGGAACTCAAACGACTTAAAAACAAAAAAGGGCCTAAATTTTTGCATGTTATTACAACAAAAGGCAAAGGATTAAGTCAGGCAGAAAAAGATCAGGTAACTTATCATTCTCCGGGTCAGTTTGATGCAAAAACGGGAGAAATCATTCTAAAAAATAGCAAAGGATTATCTCCTAAGTATCAAGATGTTTTTGGAGAAACTATTGTTGAACTGGCTAGAGAAAATACAAAAATTATTGGAATTACTCCTGCAATGCTCTCTGGAAGTTCGTTAAAAATGATGCTAAAAGAATTTCCTGAAAGGACATTTGACGTTGGAATTGCAGAACAGCATGCTGTAACCCTAGCTGCTGGAATGGCAACTCAAGGGATGATTCCTTTTTGTAATATCTATTCTACTTTTATTCAGCGAGCCTATGATCAAATAATACATGATGTAGCACTACAAAATTTACCCGTTGTTTTTTGTATAGATAGAGCTGGATTAGTTGGTGAAGATGGTGCAACTCACCATGGTGTTTTTGATCTAGCTTACATGAGAGCCATTCCAAATATGATTGTTTTTGCACCAAGAAATGAAGTGGAATTACGAAATATTTTATATACTTCTCAGCTGGGTTTACATCAACCCATAGCCATTCGTTATCCTAGAGGAAGAGGGGTCTTGATTGATTGGAAAAAGCCCTTTGAAATCATTGAAATTGGAACTGGAGTTTGCTTAAGAGACGGGGAAGATATTGCTATACTCTCTATAGGTACTATAGGTAATAATGTCACAAAAGCACTGGAAGAGTTTCCAAATATTGCTCATTATGATATGCGGTTTTCGAAGCCTTTAGATGAAAAATTAGTACATAACATCTGTGCTAATTATAAACAAATTATTACTCTTGAAGATGGCGTGGAAAAAGG
>CAJQMN010000186.1 GCA_905479435.1 uncultured Flavobacteriaceae bacterium
CAAAGATGCTTTTTATTATCATAGATTCATTATATGGGATAAAGATTGGAATCTAAAAAGATTATCTGCACCTTTCTCTTTTATGGATACTAGAATAGAGTTTAATACTGGTTTAGCAATACAAGGGGATGATTTTTTAATAACTTATGGTTATCAAGATAATGCCGCTTATGCACTTAGGATGCCAATAAAACTTTTAGATGAACTTGAATGGGAAGATTTACCTAAACCAAACAAACCAATAGTAAGGTGGCATGAACCCATAGTTTATACTAAAAGTGATTACTCTACTTTTAAACTAAAGTTTGATGGTTTAGAAAATATAGAAAAAAACTATAGTCAAGTACTTCAAGATTTATTTGTATTATATGCTTTAAAAGGTAAACGTGAAGGATTTTATATTGAAGTAGGAGGAGGTAAACCATATTATGGTAATAATACAGCACTATTAAAAGAGTTTGGGTGGGAAGGTATTACCTTTGAAATTGATCAATCATTAATAAACCAATGGAAAACTGAGAGACCAAGTGATAAAATATTTAGTACAGATGCTACTACTATTGATTGGGTATCCTTCTTAGAAGAAAATAAATACCCAACAACTATCGACTATTTACAATTAGATATAGACCCAGCTTCTAACACTTATAAAGTATTAGAAAATATTGATTTTGATAAACTTAAGTTTAACTCTATTACATATGAACATGATGCTTATGATGGGGGTGAGGTATATAGGAAAAAATCAAGAAAAATATTACAAAAAGCAGGTTATGTATTAGTAGCAGGTAATATTTCTCCTAGCGATGATGCACCTTTTGAAGACTGGTGGGTCCATGAAGACTATAGTAAAGGATTAATAAAAGATATTGATAAAGATGTTTTGTATGCAAGGGATTATGCTATTAGTTCTTTACCAATCCCACCTCCTCCTAAGTATCTTTTTACTACTTTTGGTGATGATAAACTATTTAAAAATCGTAAAAAAATATTAAAAAAACAAGCAGAAGAAACTGGTTGGTTTAATGATATATCAATAGAAACTCCAAAAACTATAAAAGATTTATTAGAACCACATAAAGACTTTATTACTAATAATCCAAGAGGTTATGGTTATTGGATATGGAAACCTATGATTATAAAGAATCATTTTAATCAAATGAATGATAATGATGTTGTATTTTATATAGATTGTGGTTCCTCAATAATATCTAAAGATGCTAGTAGATACCAAAAATATTTAAGTATATTAGATGAATATGATGTTATAGTATTTCAAAATGGAGAAAAAGATTTTAATCATTTTGTAAAAATGAATGTTATAAATGAGTTTGATTTATTAAATACTGATATTATAAAAATGCCAATAGTAGAGGGAGGATTTGTAATCGCAAAAAATACATCATTCAGTATGAGATTTATGGATGAGTGGGAAGGTTTATTAACTAAAGACAACTATGGTTTAGTAAATGATGATTTATTTAACCTTAATCAGTTAGATACTTTTATTGAACACAGACATGACCAGTCCTTACTAACTATAATAGCGAGAAAGTATAAAAATAAAGTTAAAATCTTAGAGGGTATGGAAGAGCTATATCATATAGGTCCATTTTACCATTCTAGATTAACAGATAAGGGACCAAGAAAATGGGCAAAACCTATTCCCATTAATATAAATAATAAATGAAAAACTTAAAAGAACCTTTACGTAACTACATTAACGATACTCTAAATCCTATTACTAATATGGAGTTAGCGTTAGAATATGAAAAAATAGGACAAGGTGCTGCTGCACTTAGTTTTTTCTTAAGAACAGCAGAACTCGTATATGAAAGTAATCCACTATTAGCTTACACTTGTATATTAAAAACGTGGAAACAGATGAGCAATACAACTCGTAGACCAGTATGGGAGATAGAACAGTTATTTACAGCAGTTACCTTTTTACCTTCAAGGGCTGAAGCATACTATTTCCTTAGTAGAAAAGCGAGTGATAAAGATAATCATAAAGAATCTTATATGTATGCTTGTTTAGGACTTCAGTTTATAGATAAAGAATCTTTACCTTATGAAATAGATGGTTATAAACCTTATAAACTACATTTTCAAAAAGCACTTTCATCATGGTATTGTGGACAGAGAGAAGAAAGTAGGAAAATATTTAATATGTTATCTACACAAGAAGGTATAGAAAAAGAAGATATGGAGTTAATAAAGAAAAACGTATTATATGTTTAGATTTGGAGATAAAATAATAGAATCTATTGAGGATTTCCCAGCTGAGACGTTTGGGTTCGTATATAAAACTACTCATAAAAGTGGTAAATCTTATATTGGGAAAAAAGTACTTTATTTTAATCGTAAAGTAAAGTTAGGTAAACGAGAGCTATTAGCACTTCCTATTACTAGAGGTAGAAGAGCAACTACAAAACAAGTTGTTAAGGAAAGTGATTGGAAAGATTACTATGGTAGCCACAGTGAAATAAAAAATATTATAGTAGAAGAGGGTACAGATGTTTTTACAAGAGAAATATTACATATATGTTTCAATAAAAAACAACTTACTTATTATGAAAACAAATACTTATTTAGTTTAGGTGTAATAGAAAGTGATGATTATTACAACGATAATATTGAAGGTAGATATTTCTCTAAAGACTTATTATAAAATATTTGGAGAAGCAAAATAAGTTACGTATATTGGTGGTAGATGAATGAATTACTAGTTGCGCTAGTTAATAGCATATTAGGGAGTGGTAAGAAAACAGCGGGAGGTAACTATGCTTATACTTGTCCT
>CAJQMN010000187.1 GCA_905479435.1 uncultured Flavobacteriaceae bacterium
GTATTGTATGAAGCTAAATTTTTGAAGTATCCGTCGTTACCTATTGAAGATGCAACTGAGCCTCCTTCTTCTAGGTCTGTAGTTTTTGTAATGATATTTATAGTACCCCCTACTGAAGATATTGCTAATTTAGAAGAACCTAATCCTCTTTGAACTTGCATTGCAGTTGTTACGTCAGATAAACCAGCCCAATTAGACCAGTATACTTTACCATTTTCCATATCATTAACTGGAACTCCATTAATAAGTACAGCTATATTTTCTTGTGCAAAACCACGAATTGTAATTCTAGAATCTCCAAAACCACCCCCAGATTTGGTTGCGTATACAGATGGAGTGTTGTTTAATAGTTCAGGAAATTCTTGAGATCCTAACTTATCTTGAATTTCAGCAGCTTTAATTGTAGATTTAGCTACAGGCGTTTGTCTGTCTTTTGCAATGTCAACAATTCCTCTTAAAACTACTTCTTCTAAGATGTTACCATCTTCGTTTAATTTAACGTTTCCTAGGTCAGCTGAGCCCGTGAAAGCAATTTCCATAGTTTTAAATCCTAAATAAGAAACTACAATAGTTCCACTTTCTGATGAAGTGGTTAGAGTAAATTTCCCATCAAAATCTGTTTCGGTTCCGTTGGTTGTACCTTTGACAACAACAGTTGCTCCTGGTAATCCTTCATTGGATTCGTCAACGATAGTACCAGAAATTTTTGTTTGGCCAATTACTGTTGCAGCTATAAAAAATAGAGCTACGAATAATAAGTTCTTAAAGTTTTTCATTATAGAATGTTAATGTTATTAATTCTCTGCAAAAGTCTTTTATTTTGAGAGCTGTAATGTTAATTTAATGTTAAAAATTAGCAAAATATTAACTTTTTAAAAGTAGTTTTTTTTTATGAGAAAACTGTTTTTTTTTTGGTTAATTGTTAAGTTGTTTATTAACATAAACTGGTACAAAAGTATAAAAAAAAATCAAAAGAGTATTTATTCTTTATTTAAAAGCTTTTTTGCCAATTCTTTTCCTAGCTCTACACCAAACTGATCATAGCTAAAGATGTTCCAAATAACACCTTGAACAAATATCTTATGTTCGTACATCGCAATTAATTCTCCTAAAGATTCTGGGGTTAATTTTTTAAATAAAATAGCATTGCTAGGCCTATTCCCTTCAAAGACTTTATAGGGGAGCAGCGTATTAATAGCTGAACCTTCTCCTAAAGTTTTAAGCTCTAGATGAACCTCTTCCTTAGATTTTCCAAAAGCCAAAGCGTCCATTTGTGCATTGTAATTGGCCATTAATTTTTGATGATGATCGGTTAGCCCGTATAAAGAAGTTTCGTAACCAATAAAATCTGATGGAATTAATTTTGTTCCCTGATGTACCAATTGCATGAAAGCGTGCTGCATATTGGTACCGGTACTCCCCCAAACAATTGTTCCTGTTTGATATTCTACCGGGTCTCCATTTCTGTCTACACTTTTACCATTACTCTCCATAATGGCCTGTTGTAAATATGGAGCTAACTTTGTTAAATACTGAGTGTAGGGAAGGATTGCTTCAGATTCTGCTTTATAAAAATTGTTATACCAAATACTTAATAAGGCTAAAATTACAGGAATGTTTTTTTCAAATGAACTTTCTTTAAAATGGAGATCCATTTTTTCTGCACCATCTAAAAGAGATTTATAATGGTCAAAACCAACAGATAAACTTATAGACAGCCCTACGGCAGACCATAGAGAGAAACGTCCTCCAACCCAATTCCACATTGGAAATACATTTTTAGGGTCTATTCCAAATGCATCAATAGCATCTGCATTAGTTGAAACAGCTACAAAATGTTTGGCAATGTCAAATTGAGATCCAGATTTTAAAAACCAATTCTTTATTGTATTTGCGTTAGTTATGGTTTCTTGTGTTGTAAATGTTTTTGATACAATAACAAATAATGTAGTTTCGGGGTTTAATTTTTTTAAAATTTCAGAAACATGATCTCCATCTATGTTTGAGACAAAGTGAGTTGTTAAATGATTTTTGTAATACTGTAACGCTTCTACAATCATATCTGGTCCAAGATCTGAACCTCCAATTCCAATATTTACAATGTCTGTTATTTTCTTACCAGTATATCCTTTCCAGTCTCCGGAGATTACTTTATTTGAAAAAGCTCTTATTTTTCGCAGTGCTTTTTTAACTTCAGGTCTTATGTCTTTTTTATTGATTAAGATTTCCTCTTCAGCGTTACTTCTTAGCGCTGTATGCAGTACTGATCTTCCTTCAGTAACATTAATAACATCGCCTGAAAAGTATTTATCAATTGCATCTTTAAGCGCTGACTCATTTGCCAGTTCAACTAACAAATCAATTGTTTTTTGATGAATCCTATTTTTTGAAAAATCTAAGACTAAGTCATTAAAAGCAATTGAGAAATGACTTGCTCTATTAGGATCTTCATTGAATGCTTTTTTTAAGGAAAAAGTGTCCATCTCTTCGAAATGAGAAGCTAATTTTTTCCAAGCTAAAGTTGTTGTTGGGTTGATATTTTGTAATGGCATTTTCAGTAATTTATTTTGTAAAATCTATTTTATCTAATTGAGCTTCCAAAGGCTTTATAAACTTTAAGTAGCTAGGTTTAAGACTCTTTTTTAAAGGCTTAGCAGCGGGAAGTTTTTGTTTAAATGGATCTACTTGCCTCCCATTTTTCCAGAATCGATAGCATACGTGAGGCCCACTTGTGTTCCCTGTCATTCCAACATACCCAATGATATCTCCCTGTTTTACATATTGTCCTCGTTTAACTTTTCTTCTACTCATGTGAAGATATTGAGTAGAATAGGTGTTGTTGTGTCTTATTTTAACATAATTTCCATTGCCTCCTTTTCTTCTAGATTCAGTTACCTTTCCGTTGGCAGTTGCCATAATTGGAGTTCCTACTTTGGCGGCAAAATCAGTTCCTTTATGAGGCTTTACTCTACCATAGTATGCTATTTTTCTTCTTAAATTGAATCGAGAGGAAACTCTGTATTGAAATTTAATAGGAGATCTTAAGAATTGACTTCTCAACATGTTTCCTTGATCATCGTAGTATTCAGGAATTTTTTTAATAGAGTCAGGCACGAATCTATAGGCATAGAAATCTCTATTGTTATGATCAAAAAGCGCTGCTTTTACTTTTCCGTAACCAACAAACACACTATCATCTATAAATTTTTCCTCATAGATTAATTTAAACTGATCCCCTCTTTGAAGTTTGCCAAAATCTAAAGTCCAGGCATAAATATCTGCGACGTTATAAGTTAAATTTGGATTTAAATGAAGACTATCCATAGCTTCAGATAACGTGGAATAAATTTTACCCGCAACTTCTTTTTCTATAATTTTTATGGGTTTTCTATACGTATAAGCAATGATTGTGGAGTCTTTGAAATCTACTATTGTGGCACTGGATTTACTGTTTTTGTAAATGAAAACTTCTGCTTTTTCAAGAGTATCTTTACTTGCAAGTATCATGTAGGGTATTCCAGCTCTAATTCTTCTAACATCAAAGGTGTCTTTGATTTTTTTTGCAATCGCA
>CAJQMN010000188.1 GCA_905479435.1 uncultured Flavobacteriaceae bacterium
TCATTTATTACTAAAACTTATAGCCCATTTGATAAAAAATTTATCATTTCCAACAACAGTAATACCGGACAATTATTTAGCCTAACAAGTAATAAGAAACCTTCTGAATTAAAATTATTTGATGGCTTAAAAACAAGTGGATATATCAATAGAGGAATTACCTCAGGTAATAATCAAAGTACAGTAGCTAACGCTTCTATGGATATCAACCTAGAAGGAAAACTCTCAGATAAAGTAGCAATTCGAGCAAATATCTTTGATACTAATATTCCATTACAAGAAAATGGGTATTCACAAAGCATTACAGATTTTGATCGAATTTTTATTGAACTTTATAGTAAAGATTGGCGGGTAAAAGCAGGAGATGTTAGTTTAACTAATAAAAACAGCTTTTTTTTAGCTTTCGAAAAACAAGTGTCTGGTCTTGAAGTTGAAGCTTCATTAAACAACACTACAAAAGTTGCTGCTTCTGGTGCTATAGTTAGAGGACAATTTAGTTCTTATAATTTTATTGGAATTGAGGGAAATCAAGGTCCTTACAAAATTTTTGGCCCAAACAATGAACCAAATTTTGTAATCATTGCTGGCAGTGAAAAAGTGTTTGTTAATGGTTCTGAGATCATCAAAGGAACAGATGAAGACTATCTCATAGATTATAATATTGGGGAAATACGGTTTAACACTACCTTTCCGATAACCAATGATATGCGTATTCGAGTTGAATTTCAATTTTCAAATAGAAATTATACACGTTTTATAAGCTATGAAAAAGCTGAATATAAAAGTGATAAGCTTGAAATTTCTGGATATTTTTATAATGAAAATGATGTTAAAAATCAACCCATACAAGTAAGTTTATCCGCTGATCAAAAACAAATTTTAGCTAATGCGGGGAATAATCCAGATTTAATGATTGGAGAAAGTGCCTATCCAGATGCATTTGATGCTAATAGAATTCTTTATAAAAAAGTACAGAATGGAAATACTGAATATTTTGAATATTCCGCAAACCAAAATGATAACTTATTTGCAGTAACCTTTACTAATGTAGGAGCTAACGAAGGAGATTACTCTTTAGGCGAAACTTATGCAAACGGAAATGTATTTGTTTATGTGGGAACTAATCTAGGAAGTTATAGCCCAATTACTCAATTAATTGCACCTACAAAATTGCAAGTAGCCGTTCTAAATTCTTCTTATAATCCTGGTGAAAAAACATCAATATCAACTGAGGTAGCTTTTAGCAATAGTGATCAAAATTTATTTTCAACACTAGACAATGACCAAAATAAAGGAATAGCGACTAAGTTTGCCTGGCAGCAAGTATTACTAAACAAAAAATGGAAACTGTTAAGTGATTTAAATTATCTTTTTATTCATAAAAATTTTAACACCATACAACGATTTCAGTCTGTAGAATTTAATAGAGACTGGAATTTAAATAACCCAACGGGAAATCAACAACAAGTAGGATTGGATCTGAGTTTAAAAAAAAGTAACGATAATTTCTTAACCTACTCTTTTCAACAACTTCAATTTTCAAATAATTTTAAGGGGAACAAACATATTGTAGCCTCTAAAATAAATTTTGGAAATACCTTGTTTTACAATAATAGTAGCTATTTGGTAAATAATTCTGACCTAAAAGAAAATACATTTCTAAGAATTAAATCGGGAGTAGAGCAACATTTTAAAAAGTTTTGGTTTGGTGGGTTTTTTAATCTTGAATCAAATGATGGTGTGGCAATACCAAGTAGAGAAGCCATTCTTACCAACCATCAATTTAAAGAATATGAAGGCTATATAGGAATTGGAGACACAACAAATGTTTATGCAAAAATTGGATATAATTATAGAGACAATGACAGTA
Organism: uncultured Flavobacteriaceae bacterium; assembly: GCA_905479435.1. GTDB lineage: Bacteria > Bacteroidota > Bacteroidia > Flavobacteriales > Flavobacteriaceae > Polaribacter. The sequence goes on from CAJQMN010000188.1 coordinate 1,871, forward strand.
TTAGAAATAACTCTTTTACTCAAATTAACAACAGAAAAACATACTATTTAGACGCTAAACTAATTGAAACAGATCGAACTAATCTTTCATTATATGCAAATTACAGAGAAACAGAAAATACGTTTTCAGAAAACCAGAAAGCGTTAAATTCAAGGATCCAATATAACCATCGCTTCTTTAATAATTTTATCACTTTGGGAACTCGTTATGAAACCTCATCAGGTAATGTAGCACAGCAAGATTTTGTTTATGTAGAAGTAGAACCCGGACAAGGGTATTATACATGGATTGATTACAATGATAATGGGATTCAAGAATTTGATGAATTTGAAATTGCTGAATTTCAAGATCAAGCAAATTTCTTGCGATTACCATTGCCAAATCTTCAGTTTTTAGCGACTCAAAGTGCAAAAATTAATCAATCTATTACCTTAAATGCAAGCCAGTGGAGTACCAAAAAAGGGCTAAAAAAAGTGCTATCTCACTTCTACAATCAATTTTTCTTAAGCAGCAACAATGAACTAAAACGCACACGAAATTCATTTAATTTAAATCCGTTTAATGTGAACAGAGCGCAACAAATAAGTGTCAATTTTAATTTTAAAAATAGTCTATATTTTAATCGGGGTTTACAAAATTTTAGCACAACGTATACTTTTGCCAATGCAGATAACAAACAGCAATATAGTATTGGAAGTCAGGAAACAGAAACCAGCTACCAACAAATAGACTTTCAACATAAATTAGGTAAATTTTGGCTAGTTGATTTACAAGGAAAACTTTCTGAAAATAATTTAGAAACTGAAAACTTTAATAATCGAAATTATCAAATAAACAGCTATGCATTTCAACCCAAAATAAGTTACGTTTTGAATAATGAAAATCGATTTTCAGCATTTTATCATGTAAAAGATAAAAAAAATAACCTAGCAGAATTTGAACTATTGAAACAGCAAAAAATTGGGATTGAATACTTTTACAGTGGAAAATCAACCACACAATTTAATGCTAATTTTACAACTTTTTTTAATGATTTTGACGGGAACCCCAATTCGCCTGTGGGGTATCAAATGTTAGAGGGCCTTCAAGAAGGAACCAATTATACCTGGACTTTTTTATGGAGTAAAAAATTAAATTCTTACTTAAACTTAAACCTAAATTATAAAGGTAGAAAGAGTTTGAATTCTAAAACTATTCACACGGGATCAATTAATTTAAAAGCCATTTTTTAATTAGGCATAATTGTTGATATTTGTAAAAATTAAAATTTAACTCATGAAAAAAATTGCTCTAGTACTACTTTGTATTTACTCAACCATTTCAAATGCCCAAGAAGATTTAATCCCTCAAGATACCGACAAGAAAAATGAAATTACCTTAAATGCATTAACACTTATTGCCTCAGGATGGATAGATGTATCCTATGAATATTTAATTAATAAGGAAGCTTCTTTTGGAATTGATGTTCAGTTTGGATTTGATGAAAATAATAATTTTGATTCTTATAGGAATTTTTCAATTACACCCAATTATAGAGTTTATTTCTCTAACAAATATGCAAGAGGTTTTTTTATAGAAGGTTTTGGAATGCTTCATCGTTATAAAGATCTCTACTATGATTATGATGAATCTACTTATAATAACATTGAGAAAAATATAACTGAATTCTCTTTAGGAGTTTCCGTTGGAGGTAAATGGGTCACAAAAAGTGGTTTTGTTGCTGAAATATTTGGTGGAATTGGAAGGAATATATTAAATAACAGTGATGATTCTTATGATCCAATTGAAGTAGCTGGTAGAGTTGGTATCTCAATTGGAAAACGTTTTTAAAACTT
>CAJQMN010000189.1 GCA_905479435.1 uncultured Flavobacteriaceae bacterium
AGGTATTCCAAATATTGGTCCAAACAATTCCATTGTTATAGACTGTTGTTTCTATTTCAGAACCCGTAGCATCTCCGTCTACATCTTCAAAGCTAATTTCATCAAACATCTCAAACAGTCCTTCAACCCCAGCAATAAAACCTGTTTTATCTTTTGTATTGTTTCTAGCGTCTACAAAGGTCATCTCATCAGAGAACACCTCTTTTAGGTAGTCTATATTCTCTTCACTTACATTTTTAAAAAGTGTTTTAATAATTTCGGAACGCTCATCGTTTGTGGTAACAGTTCCATTTGGGTTTTGGCAGGAATAGATAACCACCACCAATAACAGCAATAATAATTTTTTCATTTCTGTATTTTAGTTGTTTAAAGCTACTAATATAGGAAAGAAATTAATCATTTGAAACACTTATTTAATGCAATCCTTCAGCTGGTTTTATTTAACACCTTTAGCTCACTTTATTGATAAACACTTACTGCTCATAGATGTACCAAATTATTTTTTAATTCGATTATATTTTTTTAGTGTTTTTATAAGTAAATCATGAGGAAGTGCATATGCTGTATTTCCATTTATTCCTTCCATTGTTTCAGCTGCTACCATTGCATTAATAATTGCTTCTTCAACAGCTTGCACAGTGGCTTCGAAAATTGGTGTAGTCTGATCATTTGACATTGATTTCACAGTCGATGTTTCATCTCGATTAAATGCGTTTTCATTTGCAGTTGAGAACGCTAAAAAAATATCTCCTGAACCATTACTTCCTCTTCCACCTACAATTCCAATTCCTAAAGGAATTCTTTGTGCAATTCTTTTTAATTGATGCGGTAAAAGTGGTGCGTCTGTTGCTACAATTACTATGATCGAACCATCACCCTCTTGTCTTCTTGATTTTGGGGGTGCATTAAATTTAGAGTTTAGAGTATCTTTTAATTCAATTCCAACAGGAACACCAGCTATTGATAAGTTTCTTTTTGCTCCAAAATTTGATTGAACAATTGCTCCAACTGTATAGGTGGTCTCTTTAATTTTAATTACTCTAGATGAAGTTCCTGTACCCCCCTTAAATCCCAAACACATCATACCCGTTCCTCCACCAACATTTCCCTCTGCTATTTTCCCACTTGACGAATTTTCGATAGCCTCTAAAACGTGCTTTTCCTTTACATGAAACCCATAAATATCATTAAGAAATCCATCATAAGTTTCTGCGACTACTGGATAGGTATACCACCAGTTTTCTCCACTATACCAATCTGTATCAACAAACCATTTCAATACAGCTTGTCTTACCTCTCCTACACTGTTAGTGTTTGTAATCATTATTGGTGTTTCTAAGAAACCTGATTCTGTAACCCAAGTTGTACCTGTCATTTCTCCATTTCCATTAAGGCTATACCAGTTGGCATAAACAGGGCTAAATTTTTTGGCTTTTCCTCTAGGAAATATTGCTGTTACTCCAGTTCTTATAGGTCCTTTGCCAATGATGTTCTCACCATTTCCAGCAATAATTGTGCTGTATCCAACCTCTACACCCAACACATCAGTAATTGCATTGAATTCTCCCGTTACGCCAACAAACGGAACTCCTAAATCTCTTGCTCTTGGCTTTTGCCCATAGGATTGAGAACAAATAAGCATTATAATAATAATTGAAAATATTTTTTTCATATTGTTGTTTTCTTTTTTAAAGATTTAATCAAAAAATAGAGCATTGGAATAAAAATCATTCCCATAGTTAAAGGTAAAAACCAAGTTCCAAGCCCGTCTGCATGTCCGTTTACAATTTGAATTTTTCTAAAAACTATTAATCCAAAAAGTACTACAATAACTAATTTCAAAACCCTCATCATTCGAGTTGCATTTGTATATTGATGTACTGCATTTTCTTTTGTTATTTGACTAGGATAATTAAACATATGAGGATGCTTATTTAAAGTTGTTAATCCAATAAATAAGAGTGTAGAAATGATAGGCAATATAAATATATGTGTCTTATTACCAAATCCATCAGCTTTTCCAGCACCATTAAAATGTATTGGAATTATTTCCGGTAATATAGAATAGTTTGTTAATGTTAAAGCCCATATACCAACTACAGAAACCCAACCAAGAACCTCAAGTATCTTGTCAGTTTGGTTTAATTGTAATTTCATTCGTGGTCTTTTATTCATATTGATAGGGCTCTTTATTATATATCATTCTCTTAATATTCTCCAACACTCTTTTCATATACGTTTTCCAGAAAGTTTTGCCAAAAATCCAACATAATGGGAAAAGTAAAAGATTGTTAGAATGTAAACAGTATGTGTAGTTAATTCGTATTTTTTGATTCGCTAATTTTTCCGTTTCCCATCTTCCAACAAACTTGTAAAAACTAAGCATCCAAGATTGAAAATTATCTACCTGAATTATCCAATATTGATTTTCTTTTCTTTCAATTAGATTGTCAACAGAAGCAAAACCTCCTTTTTGGGTTATCGATTTCGCAACATATACTTTTTTACAAGAGCCAGGTTTTCCCCAATCCTTGTTGTCTGTTGTATGTGTAACTTTCGGCATAATTCCGAATCCAGTATGAATTTTAGAAACATCACAAAGCATAGGTGTTTTAAACGCTCTTTCGAGTGAACATTCGTAAATAGTTGAAACAGTAACTTTTGTAATCATTTTTTGGTATTCGTTTTACCTGACTGGCAACGGTCAAATGTAAAAAGTCGTTTCAATGCTTTTTACATATTGTTAGCGATAGTTAT
>CAJQMN010000190.1 GCA_905479435.1 uncultured Flavobacteriaceae bacterium
TGGAAGAGTTTCCAAATATTGCTCATTATGATATGCGGTTTTCGAAGCCTTTAGATGAAAAATTAGTACATAACATCTGTGCTAATTATAAACAAATTATTACTCTTGAAGATGGCGTGGAAAAAGGCGGATTTGGCTCTGCCATTTTAGAATTTATGGGAAAACATAATTACAAAAACAAAGTTAAGGTTTTAGGAATACAAGATCATTTTGTGGAACACGGAACAATCGAGGAACTTCAAAAAAAGAATGGTATTGATATCAGCTCCATTAAAAAGTTGATTAGACGTTTATCCTAAAAATATCCTTTTTTATTACATAATACTTCCTTGTATTTTTTTGTGAATTCTAATGGCATAACTGTCTGACATTCTTGAAACATAGGTACATATGGCCATAATTCTTTCGTAAGTAGATGCAGAAGTAATCCTAAATTCTTTAGGAAGCAAATTTAGTAATAAACTATCATAATTAGATGGAGTTCCCAAATGATGGTTGTTAAGTGCAGTTACAAAAATGTCTAATAAATCGGCTATTATTTTATACCCTGCTACTTCTTTCTCTACCACTTCTTGACTCTTATATATTTTTGAAATACTAATTTTCAAAATATCATTAATTTGAGCCTCATAGGCACATTTATCTAATAAAGAAGTTGAAAATGTTCCTTTTAAAATGGCAGTTTCATTGGCTAAAAAAATAGCAACTGCCTCATTAATTAGTGTATTAATGGCCAATGCTCTGAGATAACTAACCCTATCTTTTTTGAATTGTAAAGAATGGTATTTTTTTGTGTCAATTGTATTTTTTACCAGTTTAATTAAATATTCTAAGGCAAATTCTTCCTCTATTAGTCCTAAATTAATTCCATCTTCAAAATCTATGATCGTATAACAAATATCGTCTGCTGCTTCTACTAAAAAGGTTAATGGATGTCTATGGTAACTTATCGCTGCTGTTTTAGACCTATTAAGTAAGCCTAGGTCTTCAACAATGTCTAAGAAAGCCTCTTTTTCTGACTGAAAACATCCATATTTTTTATCTGCTATGTGTGGTGTTGGTTTTTTTGGTAAAGATGCTTTGGGGTATTTTAGAAAAGCTCCTAAAGTAGCATAAGATAAGCGCAACCCACCATATACTCCTTCTCTATTTTCAGTCAAAATTTTAAGCCCATTCGCATTTCCTTCAAAATCTATGAGGTCTTGATATTCCTCTGCTGATAATGCTGCTTTATATTGTAGTCCTTTACCTGTTTTAAAATACTCTCCAATAGCTTTTTCTCCTGAATGACCAAAGGGTGGGTTTCCAATGTCGTGCATTACAGAAGCTGCTGCTACAATAGCCCCAAAATCATTGAATGAATAACCCAGTTTTTTTAAGTTGGGATGTCTTTCCAATAAAACTTTCCCCACTCTTCTCCCTAAAGTTCTTCCCACTACAGACACCTCTAAACTGTGCGTAAGTCGAGTATGAACAAAATCTGTTTCAGACAGAGGAATAACCTGAGTTTTATCTTGTAAACTTCTAAAAGCTTCTGAAAATATAATTCTATCAAAATCTACTTCGAACCCCAATCGTGTTTCGTCTTGCTTGGCTCTTGGTCGTTTTTGAATATCCCCAAAACGTTTTAAGGAAAGTAATTGTTCCCAGTTCATCATATTATTATGATTTTAAATAAAAAAGAATCTCAAATATATTGAGATTCTTTTTTAAAAGTACATTCATTGACTCATTTCTAAGATCCACACATTAAGCAATCATCATCTGGTCCTCCATTTTTTGAAGATTCCACCATAGCTTTGAATTCTTCTGGTGTCATCGGCTCATCTTGCTCTGACGTTGTTTTTTTCTTTTCTTTTGAAAGCGTAAACTGAATCGCATTTACAGCAGATTTGGTTCTTAAATAATACATTCCAGTTTTTAATCCAGACTTCCATCCGTAGAAATGCATTGATGTTAGTTTGGCATAATCTGCATCTTGCATAAACAAGTTTAAAGATTGAGATTGATCTATAAAATATCCTCTATGACGAGCCATATCAATGATATCTTTCATACTCATTTCCCATACAGTTTTGTATAGCTCTTTGATGTCTTGTGGAATCTTATCGATATGTTGAATAGACCCATTTGCACGCATGATCTCTTCCTTCATATTATTGTCCCAAAGCTCCATTTCCACTAAATCTTCTAATAAATGTTTATTTACCACAATAAATTCTCCAGACAATACACGTCTTGTATAGATGTTCGAAGTGTACGGCTCAAAAGCTTCATTGTTTCCTAAAATCTGAGAAGTTGAAGCTGTTGGCATTGGAGCCACTAGCAACGAATTTCGGACACCGTGTTTGATTACGTTTTTACGCAACTTTTTCCAATCCCAATTTCCGCTTAAATCTTCATCATTGATTCCCCACATGTTGTATTGGAATTCTCCTTCAGACATTGGTGAGCCTTTAAATGTAGAATACGGTTCTTTTGCTTTCGCAATTTCCATAGAGGACTGAACTGATGCAAAATATAGAGTCTCAAAAATATCTTTATTTAATTTTTTAGCTGTGTCAGAAGTAAATGGCAAACGCAACATAATGAAAGCGTCTGCAAGCCCTTGAACTCCTAACCCAACAGGTCTATGTCTAAAATTTGAGTTTTCAGCTTCCTGGACCGGATAATAATTTCTATCGATTACCGTATCTAAGTTTTTAATCACTTTTTTGGTTACATCATATAACTTTTTGTGATTGAAATACTTTTCTCCAGCCTCGTTCTCACTAATAAACATTGGCAATGCAATGGATGCTAAATTACATACAGCAACCTCATCATTTGCTGTATATTCCATAATTTCTGTACACAAATTTGAAGAACGAATCGTTCCTAAATTTTTGTGATTGGTTTTTCGGTTTACAGCATCTTTATAAAGCATATAAGGTGTACCTGTCTCTATTTGAGATTCTAATATTTTTTCCCAAAGCTCTCTTGCTTTGATTGTTTTTCTTCCTTTTCCTACTTTTTCGTAACCTTCATATAATTTTTCAAATTCATCTCCATAGGTGTCAAATAAGTGTGGACATTCGTTTGGACACATCAACGTCCATTGACCATCTTCTTGCACTCTTTTCATAAATAAATCTGGCATCCACATGGCGTAGAATAAATCTCGAGCTCGCATTTCTTCTTTTCCATGATTCTTTTTCAAATCTAAAAATTCAAAAATATCTGCATGCCAAGGTTCTATATACATCGCAAAAGATCCTTTACGTTTTCCTCCTCCTTGGTCTACGTATCGTGCCGTATCATTAAATACCTTTAACATAGGTACAATTCCGTTAGAAGTTCCATTAGTTCCTCTAATATAAGAGCCTGTAGCACGAACATTATGAATAGACAATCCAATACCCCCTGCTGATTGTGAAATTTTAGCAGTTTGCTTTAATGTATCGTAGATACCATCAATACTATCATCTTGCATTTGTAATAAGAAACATGAAGACATTTGTGGTTTTGGTGTACCTGCATTGAACAGGGTTGGTGTAGCATGTGTAAAAAACTTCTTGCTCATTAATTCGTATGTGGCAATAGCTTCATCAATATCATGTAAATGAATACCTATGGAAACACGCAT
>CAJQMN010000191.1 GCA_905479435.1 uncultured Flavobacteriaceae bacterium
TCTGCAAGAGTATCAAAATACAATACTTCAAAGTCTGTAAGGTCTGGATTTAAAATTGGATCTAAACTGTTTAGTATTTGAGGGGTTTGATCTGCAATTAAATCAAAATCTAGAAAGCCAACTCTATTTTCATCACAACGATTGATATCTAATGGTGACGGAATTAAAATTGGAGTGGTGTCTACAATAGCTTCTACTGCAATTCTTTCTGTTGTAGCACATCCTTCTGGAGATGCAGCTACATAATACGTTGTTGAACTGTTAAGCAGTGGTGTGCTAAATGTATCTCCAGTAAATACAAGATTTCCACCTATAAGAGCATCATACCAATAAATTTCTCCTTCAGTTACTGTAGCTGATAATGAAATACTCCCACCGGTACAGGTTCTGTCGTTGGTGGTCCCTGTAATTTCAGGGATATAGATACTGGTGCTTGTAGAAATATTTAAAACGGGATCGCCTGGAGTTCCTCCATATTCTACAATATAACCTTTAGCTTGAAAATCAACTGGTTGTCCTGATGTATCATCTGGCAAATCATTCCATGATCCATCTATACCAATACCATCAGCTGTAATATGGGCATAATCTTCACCACCTTGAAATTCATTAGGCTCACCTGTATTCCAATTTTCATACATTCCCGGTGGAGCAGCACCTCCAGCTGTACCATTCCAGAATATGGTTCCAGTTTCTGGACCCGTCATCCATTTCCATTCTCCTTCATTATCTTCATCGCTAGCACCTATCCAACCAGTACCTGTAATTTGTTCAGCAGAGATGATACTTTCTTCTTCTGATAAAATTGTAACTAGGTAGCCTTGTAAACCATAATAAGTAGAAGCTTCTGCAAGAATTTTAGCATCTGACCATGTTACTAAATTATTTTCTTTAAAAATATAAAAGTGATCGGTAGAGGGAAGGTAATTTGCATCTCCTATGGTAAAAGAAAAGAAACGCTCTCCAGTAATGTTTGCATCGGTACTAGTAAAAACAATTTCTCTTACTGCCAATTGAAGATCTGAGTAAAGAATCTGAGTCGCAGGAGCAATTGGCTCCAATGTCAATTTTCCTTCAATTGTATTCCATGTGGATGTTATATTTGGATGAGTACCCGTTAAGATTAAAAGATCTTCAGGATTAGAATATCCAGAAGATATTTGAATAGTAAAAAAATCTAAACCTGTATCATCAGGATCTGTAATTGTAAAATTTTCTGCAATTTTAATTTCACTTAAAGGGCAGTATGCTCCTCTAAAATTTGATGAAAGTACAGGTGGTTCATTAATATTAACTAGTAACTTAAAACTAGTAGTAGCTGGATTACATGTATTTGGGGCAGCAGTAGTTAGAACGCGTGCATAAATATCGTCTGTTAAATCTGGATTATCAGGAATATTGGTATAATTATCAGGATTAGGAATTGGGTTTACATTAGCATCAGCATCAGCTTGGCTTTGATAATATTGTACTCCATAAATAGCTGAATCCTGTCCATCTAATAAAATATTATCAAATAAATCTCTTAAATCAAAAGATGTAAAACCATCCTCTGTGCCATCTGTGTCAAATACTTCATAGATGGTATTTGTAAGTGGAATAATTGTGGGCTGAGAATAAAAATTAATTTCAACTTCATCATCGTCAGTACTACCGTCTGCATCTGTAACTTCAACTTTATAGATGCCTGATATATCGTCATCAATTATATATATTGCGTTGGTTTCTCCTGTGATCTCTGAAAAACCAGTTCCAGTATCTAAAAACCATTGATATCCGATAGCTGTTGTTGAGGGAGATGTTCCATCTAAAGTAATAATTGTTCCCTCACATACTTCTTGATCAGGTCCTAGATCCCCAACAACAATAGAGCAATCTAAAGGATTTCCTAAACCATCATCAATTAATCTACCCGTCCATTCAAGTGTAAAGGAATCGTTACCTCCTTGATAACTATTGATTAACAATAGATATTCTTCACCTTCATTAACTTCTAGGAAAGGAGTATACCAAGCATCACTCATAAATGATGGAGGGTCTCCAGCTCCAGTTTGACCACCGTCATTTGGATTTCCAGCATTATAATTTGAAATTCCACAATCTCCTGGGCCTGTCCAATCTACAGGGTTTCCCAGATCATTACAACTTACATTAGGGCCGTAAACCGCAAAATCCCAGTCATCGGTAGGGTTATCAGGGATGATATTAAACCCTAATTGACCATTTCTTGCTGCTTTAAAACGAAACCATATAGAGTTTGATTCAATTCCTGTACCAGCTCCACCATCTCCCAAACAGCCTGATTCGTTAATTGGTAAATCGTTTACATCACCAATTCCTATAACTTCATAATTTACAGAAGTTGTCTCACAAACAGCAACTGCATCAATACAGTCTGCTATATTTTGTGAAAAAACAATTGGGCTAAAAAATATTAATATAACAACTAGAAGGCTTCTGAAGGTCATCAAATTTTACTAAATTTTTTATTTGCAATAATTTTTCTTTCTTTAGATAACTCAAAAGTATAATCTCCTTTATCAAAATTTTTAAAATTATGCTTAAAAGCAAATAATTTTTTTTCAAAAATTTCAAATTTTTTAATAAAGATTTTTTCTCCTGTTTTATTTTTAATTATCAAACTATATTTTCCTCTGTCCTCTAGGGTCAATAGTATTGATGATGTTCCTAAAAGATTATTGGGTGATATTTTGATTTTATTTTCTTGAGCATAATTATCATTTGAAAAGAAAATAAATAACATAAAAAAAAAGACTATTTTTTTTATCATAGGTTCATAGAATTTTAATTTTCACCAATATATAATAAATATTAATTTAAGGTCAATGAAACTAATTAATTTTTATAAAATTAACAGATGGGCTAATTATAAATCTCTCTTTTTTAGCATAGCATAAGATCCATAAATAAAAATACAAGTCCAAGCTACTACTATTATAATATTTAAAAATTCAACATCATAACTTTTATTTATTTGTTCTCCAACAGATGTTGCTACAGACCTAACTGCCCCTAATCTAGTAAAGGGTTCTTTAATTAAATTAGACATCGACTCAAAGGGTAAAAACCTCATGATCTGATCAACATGATCTGAAATAGATTCAGAACCTCTAAAAGCATAAAATAAGAAACCTTTTAAAATACTTTCTAAAATTAGCCATACAAACATTGCTCCAACTGCAAAGGCCGACCTTTTAACTAAAAAACCAAAGAAAAGTCCAAATGAAAAGAAACCTACCAATTTTATAAAAAAACCTACAAGGTATTCGAGATCAGATGTAATTATGGTAAGTTCATTATAATCTGAATATATGAAACCAAGAACTAAAGAAACAATGAAAACAAAAAGTGTTGAAATACCAGCTAAAACAATGACGGTGTAAAATTTAGATAAAATAAATTCTTTTTTACTTAAGCCGTCTATTAAATTTTGTTTGAGTGTCTTGTAACTATATTCATTTGAAATCATAGAAACAATAACTAACAGTAAAAAAAACTTAAAAAGAGATGCCATATAGGTGTTAAAGTGCCATATGTAAGGGAAATTAAAAATACCCATATCTGCTAAATGAAATTTAATAACACCTATATCAAATTTAATAGCAGCAACTAAGGCAATAGAAGTTAGTAGAGCAAAATAAATTAGGGTTAAAATTTTACTAGCACTATTGTACTTAAATTTATGAAATTCTATAGCAAGTAATCGTAACATATTAAAGTTTTATATTTTATTTTTATTGGTTAAATCAAGAAACTGTTGCTCTAAACTTGGTTTTCTTTTTACCAAATGAGAGACGGTTATTCCATTATCAAATAAGTACGTGTTTATCTCAGAGGCCTCCATCTCTTGTGTTAAATGAGCAATAATGAGATCACCTTCTTCTTTAATAGAACCTATGTTACTGTTTTTATTTAACGCGGAAATTAATTTATTTTTAGGTTCCTTAGTATTGAGTTCAAACAAACCATACGAGATGCTCATTTCGTCAACTCTACCACTGTATAGTTTCACCCCTTCTCTTATAACAACAACATGACTACATACCTTTTCCACTTCATCTAAAAGATGAGAGGCAAGTAGGATAGTAGTTCCATCTTTAGCAATCTTTTGTATGATTTCTCTTATTTCATGAATACCTTGAGGATCTAAACCATTTGTTGGTTCATCTAATATTAAAATCTCAGGGTTGTTTAATAGTGCAGAGGCAATGGCTAATCGTTGCTTCATTCCTAGAGAATACGTTTTAAATTTACTATTTCTTCTTTCAAAGAGATTAACAATTTTTAGTTTCTCATTTATATTTTCTGTTGATATATCCTTTATTTTACAGATTAAAGATAGATTCTGAATGGCGGTCATATAAGGATAAAAGTTTGGTCTCTCTATAATAGCGCCAACTTTTTTTAGAGCCTGATGTGTTGATAGATTTCCATCAAACCAGCTAAATTCCCCTGAGGTTTTATTAACAACATTTAAAATAATTCCCAATGTGGTAGATTTCCCACTTCCATTAGGGCCTAAAATACCATATACGTTTCCTTTTTTAATGTCAAAAGATAAATTATTTACTGCATGTACTCGACCAAATTTTTTGTCAAGATTTTTGAGTGTTAAAATTGTTTCCAATAGTGTAATCTATTAAATTATAGTTAATAAGACGAGCGTAATTTTGTTTTGTTACAGGCAACGTTACTAGAACTCTCTAAAAATAAAAATAAAGACTTTTATTGAAGGTTACTTTTTTCTAGTACTGATCAAAATCTATATCATCAAGGCTTTCAAATTCATCTTTAAATTCATCATCATATTCGTCATTAAAAGCATTATCAATTTTTTCAGCTATGAATTCTTTTTCGGGAGCTTCTTTAGGGATTTTTCCTACAGCTAAAATTGTTTTTGGTAAGTCTTCTTGAGATGCTGTTGATACATTTATGGTTTCCACATAAAATGTCCACATTTTTAAAAAATCATACACATATATTAACTTATCTCCAGCTTTTGGAATAATTTCATTGATAAAACAATTTTGCATTGAATTTCCAGCTCCAGCCTCAGACATATCAAATAAAGGAATTTCTTCTCCCTCATTCCATTCGTCATCAGTTCTGTAAAATGATGCCATTTCAAAGCCTTCAAAATTGAAAGATTTGGTTATGGTTTGATGAAGGGCTTCTAAATTTATATCATCGTTAACCAAAACAGTTCTAATAATATCTTTTTCAGAATCTAAAACAATTCTAATTTTGTACATATTTTTTACAGTTTTCTTGAAGCAAAATTACAATATTTTATATGTATTTTTGTCTTGCAAACAAAATAGCATGGATAAAAGTAAAATTTTAAGTGTTTTTAATACTACTTCTAAAAGCACGTTAATGGAAACTCTTGATATTGAATATATTGATGTAGGAGAAGATTATTTAACAGCAAAAATGCCAGTAACTTTTAAAGTTCATCAACCTTATGGTCAATTACATGGAGGTGCCACTGCAGCATTAGCTGAGTCTGTTGGGAGTGCAGCTTCAAATTTTTTCATTGATCGAGAAAAACAAATTGTAAATGGAATTGAACTTACTATTAATCATTTAAAGAGTAAAAGAGAGGGAGTAGTTTATGCTACTGCAACTAATATTCACAAAGGTAGGTCAACGCATTTATGGGAGGTGAGAATTGTTGATGAGCAAGATCAACTAATTTCTGTTTGTAAAATGACAAATATTATTCTTGATAAAAAATAAAATCATAATCTAAACTATTTCTTTTGAGTTTAATTTTTGAAAAAATTACAGCTTCTTATCATCAAAGCCTTCCTTTTGTTTGTTTTAAAAAGCCAAAAGCTTCAAAGTTAAAAGCTTATTTTGGAGAAAATACCGTTCTGAGTTATTCAACATCATTTAAAGAGGAAGGATTCATATTTGCACCGTTTCATAATGAAAAAACTTCAATTGTTTTTTTAAAAAGCACATTTCAAATTGTTGAGGAGCCTTTTTTAAAAAATAGGGTAATATTTCCTGAGCAAAAGTTTGATGCACATAAAAATGATAAAAAAAGTCATTTGGAGCTAATTTTATCAGGTATAGATGCTATAAAAAACAATTCATTTAAAAAAGTGGTACTCTCTAGAAAAGAAAATGTGAAGTTAACTTCATTTGATTTAGCAGAAGTTTTTGAGAGACTCCTTCAAAAATATGATAATGCGTTTGTTTATGTGTGGTTTCATCCAAAAGTTGGTTTGTGGCTAGGGGCAACTCCGGAAAGACTTGTCACCATAAAAAATAAAGAGTTCCATACTACAGCCCTCGCGAGTACGCAATACTACAATGGAAATTTAAATCCATTGTGGGGTGAAAAAGAAAAAAAAGAACACCAATATGTGTTGGATTATATTATTTCACAGATAAAGGATCAGGAAAATGGAATTATACTAGAAAATTTTTCTGTTTCAGAAACTCACACCATTAGAGCTGGTAACTTACTTCATCTAAAAGCAGATATAAAAGGAAAAATTGAAAAGTTTGAGTTAAAAAACTTATTAACTACTTTACATCCTACACCAGCGGTCTGTGGCTTACCTAAAGAAGCTGCTAAATCTTTTATTTTACAAAATGAAAAGTACGATAGAGCCTATTATACTGGGTTTTTAGGTGAAATTAATGATAATTTAGTAACTGAACTGTTTGTGAATTTGCGTTGCGTTGAAATTGAAAAAAATCTTGCAAAAATTTATGTTGGTGGAGGAATAACTGAAGAAAGTGATCCAGAAAAGGAATGGTTTGAAACTCACCTTAAAACAAAAACTATCGGGAGTATATTATAAAAAAAAAGGCATCAACATTTAATTGATAGCCTTTTTAAAATTGAATTTGAATAAAATTATTAAATATCGTCGAAGCTCACATCAGTAAAACTTTCAGTTGATTTTTCGTTCTCAATTACCCCTTCTTCTTTTTTATAATCTTTTTGATGACGTTCACTTATTACTTCAGATCCTTTTTCGTTTAAAATATAGTCTGTAGCTTTTGTAAGCATTTCTCTAAAATCACTAAAATCTTCTTTGTACAAATAGATTTTGTGTTTTTGATAATGAAAGGAACCATCATCGTGAGTAAACTTTTTACTTTCTGTAACTGTTAAATAATAGTCTTCTGCTTTGGTAGCTCTAACATCAAAAAAGTAAGTTCTTCTTCCTGCTCTTAATACCTGTGAAAATATTTCTTCTTGCTCAACTCTTTCACCCATAATCTTAAAATATAGTTATTGTTTAAAATTTCAAGAACAAATCTAATAAAATATTTTACTTGGCAAAATATACTACTGGTTTTCTTTTTCTAAAAGTTGTTGTTCATACAGCTCTTTATAGTAGCCATTTTCATTTATAAGTTGATTATGAGAACCTTGCTGAATAATTTCACCATCATCTAGTACGATAATTTTATCAGCATTTTTTGCTGAAGAGACTCTATGGCTTATGATTAAAGTTGTTTTATCTTTTGAAACACTTTCTAAATTTGCTAATATTCTTTCTTCAGTTTCTGTATCAACAGCAGATAAACAGTCATCAAAAACTAATATTTTAGGATTTTTTATAATAGCTCTAGCAATAGAAACTCGTTGCTTTTGTCCTCCAGATAAAGTTACACCTCTTTCTCCTAAAATTGTATCATATTTATCTTTAAATCCTTCAATGTTTTGATGGACAACTGCTTTTGTTGCTGCAGAAATAATTTCCTGTTTTGATGCTTCTTCAAATCCAAATTTAATGTTATTTGAAATAGAATCTGAAAAAAGAAATGGATCCTGTGGAACAAAACCTATACCTTTTCTTAAGTCAATTAGATTTATGTCTCTTATCGGGATATCATCAATTCTAATAGTACCACTAGAAACATCATAAAGTCTAGAAACTAAATTTACAATACTTGATTTTCCTGATCCAGTTTTACCAAGAATAGCTATAGTTTCACCTTTTGTTATTGAAAAATTAATATTTTTAAGTGCCTTTATTTTTGTATCATCATAAGTAAGAGAGACATTTTTAAATTCTATTTTTCCATTTAATTTAAAGGGCTTTGTACTGTTATTTTTTATTTCAGGAACTTCTTTAAGAAATTCGTTGATTCTTTTTTGAGAGGCTTCTGCTTGTTGAACCATAGAGGTTACCCATCCCACAACTGCAACTGGCCAAGTTAACATATTTACGTATAATATGAATTCTGCAATGACTCCAATAGGTATTTCACCGTTTATGTATTGTTTACCACCAATATAAATAACTGTTAAATTACTTATTCCTATTAATAAAATCATTAAAGGAAAAAACAGTGCTTGAATTTTATATAAACTTATATTTTTCTCTTTGCTCTTGTTGGCTAGTTTGTCAAAACCTGCAATAACCATTGGTTCGATTCCATATGATTTTACAACATTTACACCAGAGAAAAACTCTTGATTATAAGTTGTTAATTTAGATAGATATTCTTGAACGATTGTACTTCTTTTATTGATGACTTTGCTAATATAAAATATTGAAATTGATAAAACAGGAAAAGGAATTAGTGTATATAGGGTTAAAATTGCGTCTGTTTTTACCATTTGTGTAAAACCAACAATAAACAAAAAAATCATATTCATTGAATACATAATCGCTGGTCCAAAGTACATTCTAACTTTAGACACATCTTCACTTATTCTGTTCATTAAATCTCCAGTTCTATTTTTTTTGTAGAAATTTATCGAAAGTCTTTGGTATTGCTTATAAATTTCATTTTTCAAGTCAAACTCGATTAACCTGGAGGTTACAATAATCATTTGTCGCATAACAAAAGTTAGAAATCCTGCAAAAATAGATACTCCTACAATGAGTAAAATATTCCATAACAATTGTTCTTTTACAATTGTTTTGTCTAAAATATCTCCTTTCATATAGCTTTCCACAACGTTGAGAGATTTTCCTATAATTTTTGGAATTTGAAGCGCTAATATTTTGGATAAAACAGTAATAAAAATACCTAATAAAAGTCTCCATTTGTACTTTATAAAATACTTATCAAGATATCTTAAAGATTTCATTACTTTTTTTATTGTTGAATTTAAAATTTAATAATGTATAATAATGATGCAATTAATTTGTTGTTATTTGAAGATATCGTATTTTTGACCATTATATATTGTGAATTACACAAGAAATTATCTTTTATACCCAAATCCAACTTATGACATCAAAAATCATCGAAACTGACTTTTTAAAGAATGATCCCGTATTCGGACAACTATCTTTTGATAGCCATGAACAAATTGTTTTTTGCAATGACAAAGATACAGGTTTAAGAGCAATAATTAGTATCCATAATACAGTTTTAGGACCTGCATTAGGCGGAACTAGAATGTGGTCCTATCAAAGTGAATGGCATGCTTTAAATGACGTTTTACGTTTGTCTCGAGGGATGACTTATAAGTCTGCGATTACAGGGTTAAATCTAGGTGGAGGGAAAGCAGTCATTATTGGTGATGCTAAAACTCAAAAGAATGATAGGTTGATGAGAAAGTTTGGTGAGTTTGTAAATTCATTAAGTGGAAAATACATTACAGCTGAAGATGTTGGTATGGAAACTAGGGATATGGATGTGATTCGAGAAGTTACGCCTTTTGTGACAGGAATTTCAGAGCATAATGGTGGTTCAGGAAATCCATCACCTGTTACTGCTCATGGGGTTTATATGGGTATGAAAGCTGCTGTTAAGTATAAATTTGGAACAGATAATTTAAAAGGTAAAAAAATATTAGTACAAGGTGTTGGCCATGTTGGGGAAACATTGGTCAAGTATATTACAGACGAGGGTGCTCATGTAATCATCAATGATATTAATGAATCCCGTTTAAAGGAATTGTCAAAAAAATATAATGCAAATGTAGTCTTAGGTAATGATATTTACAACTTGGATCTTGATGTATACGCTCCATGTGCATTAGGTGCTACAATTAATGATCAAACGATTCATAAATTAAATACAAAAGTAATTGCAGGTGCTGCAAATAATCAGTTAGCGGATGAGGTTAAACATGGTAGGATTCTCAAGGAAAAGGGAATTGCTTATGCTCCTGATTTTTTAATTAACGCAGGGGGTATCATAAATGTTTATGGAGAATTAAAAGGGTACTCTAAAGAAGAGAGTATCAAAAAAACTGAAAACATTTACAATACAACCCTCGAAATATTTAAACATTCAGAAAAAGAAAACATCACCACGCATAGAGCAGCATTCAATATCGCACAAAATAGAATAGATAATTATAAAAAAGAGAGAAACTCTTAATGCACCTTAAGAAATAATTATATTTTTGCAAAGCGACTGATTTTCTATCTTTCGCTTTTTTTATTAAAAAATAAGTTCTTTAAATGATCAATAGAAGACATATTCGAGTTAAGGTAATGCAATCAGTCTATGCAATGATTAAATCTCATGATGATGATATTGTAAAAGAGGAA
>CAJQMN010000192.1 GCA_905479435.1 uncultured Flavobacteriaceae bacterium
AAAGTGGCATCGGCTTTTGTTGATATTCTTTTATAATAAAAGCTCTACCCATTTCTATTGTGCGTTCCATCATGCCATGTAATTCTGGCTCTAAACGAAACAAGGTTTGAATATAAAAACCAGAAATCCCATATTTTTTATAAATATCTTTTCCAAGCCCCATTCTATAGGCCCCAACCAAAGCCTTGGATTGTCTATCCCAAAGGAATAAATGATGGTAATACTTATCAAATTTATCTATATCTATAGCCTTGTTTGTTCCTTCTCCAATATCTCTAAAAGTAATTTCTCTGAGTCTACCAATCTCGTGCAATAGATTCGGTATTTCTCTAGCCGATGCAAAAAATACTTCATAGTTTTTACTTTCTAAAAGCCTTTTCCCTTTTTTTCTTAATGAAATAACTTCTTTAATAAAACCTTGAGTACTTTTTTGAGATGCTATTTTTTTGGGAGGTATTGTAATTTTTAAATTTTGAGTTGAAAGAATATTTTGAGGAGTTTTTACAAAAGGATTTGCTAACATATATGTTTTCTTTCTCAAATATTCATAAAAAGAATTGATGTCATTGTATTCTAATTGATCTTTAACCGATATCGGTTTACCTATTCTAACCTTGATAACTCTATTTTTTTGAGTTAACAACTCTGAAGGTAATTTAGCTGTTCTAAGAGTATCATTAATTTTTGATAAAACATAAAAAAGCTTGCTGTTTTTAGCATGAAAATATATGGGAATTACCGGTACCTCTGCTTTTTTTATTAACTTAACAGCACCTAACTCCCAGGGTTTATCAACCATTAATTTTCCATCTCTGTAAGTTGAAACCTCTCCCGCAGGAAAAATTCCTAATGGACTTCCTTCTTTGATGTGTTGAAGTGAACTTTTTAAACCCATCAAACTAGATTTGGCATCCTTATGATTCTCAAAAGGATTTACAGGCATTACATAAGATTTTAAGGGTTCTATTCTATGTAATAGAAAATTTGCAATTATTTTATAGTCTGGCCTATGTTCAATTAATAATTTTAATAAAAGAATCCCATCGATTCCTCCTAAAGGATGATTTGAAACTGTAATAAAAGAGCCATTTTTAGGTATCCTTTTAAGATCCTCCTCAGGTATTTCAAACTCTATTTGAAATTCTTTTAGAATGCCATTTAAAAAAAGTAAATCTTTTTTGTCTTTATGTTTTTGATATATCTTGTTGACTTCAGAAATTCGTAGTAATCTCAATAAAATCCAACCTATGAAAGTTCCAATAAAACCAAACTTATCAGTTCCAATTACTTTGGCAATTTCTTTAGATGTAACTAACTCCATAAATTAAACTTCAGCTAAGCACAAACTTAACCAAAAAAATAAAATTCAAGACATTTAATTTTTTTGAATTATAACCTGTGCAGTGTTTTTATTTATTTGAGATAACAGTGAGGTTCCCAAATTGTAAATTTTACTGAGTGAATTTTCAGTAAAATGTCTAACTGTAAATAAATCAACATTTTTGACAAAAGATACATTATACAATACTTTCATTTCATTGAATAACTGATCAAAATGATTTAAGTTATTATCTAAACATACAGAAAAACTAATTGCTGAATTTTGTATGAGATTAACTTTCAATTGGTATTTGTGAAAAAGTTTGAAAATTTCACTAATATTTTCTTCCACAATAAATGAGAAATCTAATGATGCTATTGAAACTAATACTTGATTTTTTTTGACTATATAACAAGGAATATGAGGAATCATCTCAGCTTTATTAGTAACTTTTGTTCCTTTAGAATTAAGATCTTTAAATGATCTTACAATTAATGGTATTTTTTTATTTTGAATAGGTTTGATTGTTTTAGGATGAATCACTGAAGCGCCATAAAAGGCCATTTCAATTGTTTCCTCGTAAGAAATTTGCTCTAGTAGTTGTGGATCTTCAAATTCTCTTGGGTCTGCATTCAAAACCCCTGGAACATCTTTCCAAATCGTGAGGCTTTCAGCATCTAAACAATATGCAAAAATCCCAGCAGTAAAGTCAGAACCTTCTCGTCCAAGAGTCGTTGTATTTCCATTTAAATCCCCTGCTATAAATCCTTGAACTATGGTTGTTATTGAGGTATCTATCTTAGTTTTAATGTGTTTTTCTGTTTCTACCCAATTAACTGATGCATCTCTAAAAACAGCATCTGTTATTACGAGTTCTCTAGCATCTCTCCAGCTATTAGATATCCCAACATCATTAAGATATTCACTAACTATTGTTGTAGATAATAGTTCTCCATAACAAACAATTTGATCATATAAATAATCATATTCTTTTGCTATATTTCTTGACAAGAAATGAGTCATTTCATCAAATAGTATGGTTACTTTTTGATGTATCTTATGTTCGTCTTGAAAAAGGTCATTAATAATTTTTGTGTGATAATTAATTATAAAATCTATAGATTCTATTAATTTTTCTTGATCATTATTAACATAAAAATTTACGATATTTTCGAATGTATTGGTCATTTTACCCATGGCAGAAATAACCACTAAACAGTTTGCTTCATCCTCTTGACTAAGAATACTAGCAACGTTTTTTATCGCTTCAGCGCTACCTATTGAAGCTCCACCAAATTTAAAAACCTTCATGTAAATTGTTTTGAATAAATTTTTCTAAATTTTCTTTATTCATTTGAACAACAGACCAATTATTCAAGTAGGTAGCTCCGGTACTTTTATAAAAATCAATAGCATTTGAATTCCAATCAATTACCTCCCATGCTACTCGATTAAAGTTGTGATCATATGCATATTTTAAAACTGCAGTATATAATGCCTTTCCTGCCCCTATCTTTTGTTTACTTTTTGTGACAATTAAATCTTCTAAATGTAAAGTTCTCCCTTTCCAGGTTGAGAATCGTTCATAAAATAATGCAATACCAATAATTATATTTTCTTGTTCAGCAACATAAACCCTAAACTTTGGTGGGTTAGAAAAACCATCCCGAATTAAATCATCAACAGTAATGTCTACTGCATCCGGTTCTTTTTCAAAAACTGCGAGTTCTGTAATTAAATTAAGCACCGATTTCATATCCTTCTTTTTCGCCAATCTTAGTGTAAAATTCATTTGATGTAATTTTTTTCAAAGATAGTTTTTTTGAAATCAGCTCAAAAAAAATGACTATTTAATACCTTATTAAGGTATTTGTTTAATATTATAAAAACATTTTTAAACCCTTAATAAAATGAGTTACGAAATCGTTGTAGTTGACTAAAAATTCAGCATCTTTGCATAAAATTAAAATCGTTTTCATGGCTAGTAAAAATCAAACCCTAGGTGAATTTATTATTGAAAATCAATCCTCCTTTAAATATTCTTCTGGAGAATTATCTAGACTCATTAACTCAATCCGTTTAGCAGCTAAAGTGGTAAATCATGAAGTGAACAAAGCTGGGCTTGTAGATATTATTGGTGCTGTAGGCGACACGAATATCCAAGGTGAGAATCAACAAAAACTTGATGTATATGCGAATGAAAAATTTATTCGAACACTTACCAACAGAAATATTGTTTGTGGAATAGCAAGCGAAGAAGAAGAAAATTTTATTACCATAAATAGTCAAGATGAAAATCATCAAAATAAATATATCGTTTTAATTGATCCTTTAGATGGCTCATCAAATATCGATGTAAATGTTTCAGTAGGAACTATCTTTTCTGTATACAGACGCGTTACCCCTGTAGGAACGCCTGTTCAATTGGAGGATTTTCTTCAAAAAGGCAGCCAACAAGTTGCCGCAGGTTATATTGTTTATGGAACATCTACTATGCTTGTGTATACTACTGGAGATGGCGTAAACGGGTTTACCTTGAATCCTGCAATAGGAAGTTATTATTTATCTCATCCTAATATTAAATTTCCTGAAAATGGAACTATCTATTCTGTTAATGAGGGAAATTATAACCACTTTCCACAAGGGATAAAAAACTACATAAAATATTGCCAAAAAGAAGAAGGAAATAGACCATACACAAGTAGATATATTGGGTCTTTAGTTTCAGATTTTCATAGAAATATGATAAAAGGAGGTATTTATATGTACCCTAAAAGCTCTAAAAGCTCAAATGGTAAACTCCGATTGTTATATGAATGCAATCCTATGGCATTTTTAGCTGAGCAAGCAAATGGAAAAGCTAGTAACGGTTTTACAAGAATTATGGATATAGAACCTACCGAACTTCATCAAAGAGTACCTTTTATATGTGGAAGTAAAAATATGGTCAATAAAGCTGAAGAATTTATGGTTACTGCTAAATAATATTTTCTTATAACGTTATCAATTATCAAAAAGTGAAGTGCTTGTTTGCATCAGTATTAATAATTAAATTTGTAAAAATTATTAATTAGTACAAACTTAAAATTAAAAATATGGCTTTTGAATTACCAGAATTGGGTTATGCATATGATGCACTAGAACCTAACATAGATGCAAGAACTATGGAAATACACCATAGTAAACATCACAACGGTTATACTACAAAATTAAACGGAGCTATTGCAGGATCTGATTTAGAGGGAAACTCTATAGAAGAAATCTTAGGAAATTTAGATATGAGCAATGGAGCTGTAAGAAATAATGGAGGAGGTTTTTACAATCATTCTTTATTTTGGTCTGTAATGAATCCAAACAATCCTGGAGAACTATCAGGAGACTTAAAAGATGCTATTATGGCTGAATTTGGTTCTTTTGAAGCTTTTAAGGATGCTTTTTCAAAAGCAGCAGCAACACAATTTGGGTCTGGTTGGGCTTGGTTATGTGTGCTTCCAGGAGGAAAAGTAGAGGTATGTTCTACACCAAACCAAGACAATCCATTAATGCCCGGAGTTACTTGTGGTGGAACACCAATTTTAGGAATTGATGTTTGGGAACATGCATACTATTTAAACTATCAAAACAGACGTCCAGATTATATTGAAGCTTTCTTTAATGTAATTAATTGGAACGAAGTTGCTAGCAGATATGCAGCTAATAAATAAATGATATCACCTTTTTAGGTACTCATCCACATTAAAATCTAAAAAAGCATCCAATTCGGATGCTTTTTTTTAGAATTGTTCTAAAACCTGAATACGTTCTTTAATCGGTGGATGTGTTGCAAAAATTCCATTAAAAAAAGTACTTAATAATTTTCGATCTTTCCTCTTTGTAGGGTGATCTATAAACATCTGGGCCACATCATCTCTTTTAACTGCTTCTATCCATGGATCTTTAGAAATCTTCTTTAATGCACTTGCCAAAGCTAAAGGATTCTTTGTCATCTCTGCAGCTCCAGCGTCTGCTAAATATTCTCTCTTTCTAGATAACGCAAAGCGAAAAAATGAAGATAAAATCATCCCTATAATTCCTAGCACCACAACTATTAAAACAATTGCTAGAGCACCACCTTCTTTTTTCCCTCGTCCTCTGCCAGCAAATCGAAGGCTTCGAAAAGCCATTTCGGTAATAAATGCAAAAATTCCTACAAAAATAATAGAGACAATTAGTAATCGAACATCACGATTAATAATATGAGTTAATTCGTGAGCAATTACAGCCTCTAACTCATCATCTTCTAATTTATTAATAATTCCCCTAGAGAATGTTACCGCAAATGTTTTATCACTTAATCCACTGGCAAAAGCGTTCAAAGAATCATCTTCAATAAGATGTATTTTTGGCATTTTAATCCCTTTTGAAATACAAAGGTTTTCTACCAGATTATATACTCTTTTATTTTCTTTTCTTTCTAGTGGTTTAGCACCTGTTGCTCTTCGAATCATCGAAGAATGTGAAAACCACGCAATTAAAAACCACACCAAAACTCCAATAAATATATAGGGGGCTGAATATAAAAAACTATTGTTAACTGTATCTATATTGAATGAAATTGTATCATTTTCCATAAATATATTAACAGCTAAAAAGAAAAGCCACACCAATCCCAGTAGTAGTGTAGGAAAAGAGATAAGCAGTAGAATAGATTTTCTATTATTACTACTTATTTGAGATTGTAACCCAATATATTTCATGAATTAAAAACTAACCTTGGGCGCTTTGTCAAGCACTTCTCTTTCTGTAGCACCAACATCAAACATTGATTCTTTCTTAAAAGAAAACATTCCAGCAATTATATTTGAAGGAAAAGTTTCAACAGCATTATTGTACTCCTTTGTTGCAGAATTGAAAAATCTTCTAACGGCAGATAACTTATTTTCTACATCAGAAATTTCTTCTTGGAGTTGAGTGAAATTGGAACTTGCTTTCAAATCAGGATATGCTTCCACAGCAATATTCAAACCACTTAGTGCAGTAGAAAGTTGATGTTCAGCAGTTATTTTTTCATTAATAGTAGATGCATTTAGAGCTCCTGCTCTAGCAGCAGTAATATTGGTTAATACTTTTTCTTCATGATTCATATAACCTTTTACAGTATCTACTAATTGAGGAATTAAATCATGACGTTGTTTTAATTGTACATCGATATCTGCGAAAGCATTTTCTCTATTATTGCGAAGTTTTACAAGTCTATTGTAAAATGAAATAAGCATCAGTAGTACAAGTACTATGACTGCTATAATTGTAATTGTGGACATTAGCATAACAATTTTAGTTTTGATTTTCTCAAATATAATTGATTATTTGCTAAAAATCAACACACTTTTAATATGCTCTTTTTTTATTTCCCTCATAAAAGTTTATAAAAGCTTCATTTACCACTCTGTGACCACCATCTGTAGGATAATCTCCAGTAAAATACCAATCGCCTAGATTATCAGGACATGCTTTATGTAAATTATCAACTGATTGATAAATGACCTCAACTTCTGCATTGATATCTTTCGTTTTTAGCATTTGAGCAATTTTTTTAGATATTTGCTCTGAAGTAAATGGGCTATATATTTCTTTTACAAAATTAACAATTTCTGCATCCTCTTTTTCTCGTTGATCAATTGCTTTTTTATACACTGTATCTACTATGTGATATTGATTTGTTTCTTTCAATAATTCTATTGCTGCTTTAAAAGCAATAAAATCCTCTATTCTTGCCATATCAATTCCATAACAATCTGGATAACGAATCTGTGGAGCTGAAGATACCACCACTATTTTCTTAGGACTTAATCGGTCTAAAATCTTAATGATACTTTTCTTTAGAGTAGTTCCTCTAACTATACTATCATCAATAATAACGAGATTATCGGTTGGCTTAACAACTCCGTAAGTAACATCATACACGTGAGCTACTAAATCATCTCTACTACTATCATCTGCAATGAAAGTTCTCAATTTAGCATCTTTAATTGCTATTTTTTCAAAACGCGGTCTTTCCGATAAAATTTCAGTTACTCTCTTTGCTGATAGAGACTTTCCTCCTGATAATATTTTTGCAGTTTTTTGGTCATTTAAAAAATCCTCAGCAGCTTCAGTCATTCCATAAAAAGAGGTTTCTGCAGTATTTGGAATAAATGAAAAAACACTGTTAGAAATATCATTATCTATAGATTTCAATATTTGAGGAAAAACAAATTTTCCTAAATTTTTTCGTTCTTGATAAATATATGAGTCGCTTCCTCTTGAAAAATAAATACGTTCGAATGAGCATGATTTTTTTTCTCGAGCATTCAATACTTTTTTAACAGAGGTAACTCCATTCTTTTTAATTATGAGCGCATGACCTCTTTCTAATTCTTTAACATCATGAATTGCTACATTAAAAACTGTCTGAATTACTGGTCTTTCTGAGGCAACAACAACAACCTCATCATCTTCATAAAAATAAGTAGGCCTAATCCCATTTGGATCTCTTAATACAAAAGCATCTCCATGACCAACTAAGCCTGCCATAGCATAGCCACCATCCCAGTTTTTTGAAGATCTTTTTAAGACATTTTGTAGATCTAAGTTTTCTTCAATAAATGGCGAAGCATCCTTTTTATTGAACCCTTTTTCTTTTGCTTCTATGTATAATTTAGAAACTTCCTCCTCTAAAAAATGACCTATTTTCTCTAATACTGTTACCGTGTCTGTAAACTCTTTTGGATGTTGTCCTAATTCAACTAGCTCTTCTAATAATTGCCTAGAATTAGTCATATTGAAATTTCCTGCAACGATTAAATTTTGATGCTTCCAGTTACTTTGACGAAGAAATGGGTGAACACTTTCAATACTGTTTTTTCCAAAGGTACCATAACGAACATGTCCAAGAAATAGATTCCCTAAGTATGGTAAATTTTCCTCTTGCCATGCAACATCATTTAATTTATTTTGATTTTTTTCTAAAACACCATTCAGACGCTCGTTAATTTGAGCAAATATATCTTGTATGGGTTGAGATTTATTAGACCTTACTCTGCTAATATACCTTGTTCCTGGAGCAACATTAAATTTCACACTAGCAAAACCAGCACCATCTTGACCTCTATTGTGCTGTTTCTCCATCAATAAATACATTTTGTTGATTCCGTAAAATGCAGAACCATATTTATCTTTGTAAAACTGTAATGGTTTCTTTAATCTTACTAAAGCAATTCCACATTCGTGTTTAATAGCGTCGCTCATAGTTTGGTCATTTATCTTTAGAAATAAAAAATCCGCGCAATCACGGAAATAATTTTATGCTAATTTAATTTCAAATTGTGTTAACTCTTTAAAAACTTTTAATCTATCTTGTACTTCATTCGCCTGCAAACTTTCCATTCGTTCTGTACCAAATTTCTCTACACAGAAGGACGCTAAGTTTGATCCATAAATAACAGCATTTTTCATATTCTCAAAAGAAATATCTTCTGTTTTTGCTAAATACCCAGAAAAGCCTCCTGCAAATGTATCTCCAGCTCCTGTAGGATCAAAAACCTCAGCTAAAGGTAATGCTGGAGCAAAAAACATTTTCCCTTCATTAAATAATAATGCTCCGTGTTCTCCTTTTTTAATAATTACAAATTTAGGCCCCATTTTATGTATTTTATTTGCCGCATTTACTAAAGAGTATTCACCGCTTAATTGACGAGCTTCCTCATCATTAATTGTAATTACATCAACTCTTTTTAAGACTGAATGTAAATCCTCTAAAGCTGCATCCATCCAAAAATTCATAGTATCTAAAATTACTAGTTTGGGTTTTTCATTTAGTTGATCTAATACAGAATTTTGAGTTAAAGGGTGTAAATTCCCCAACATAACAATAGCGGCATCTTTGAATGATGATGGCACTATTGGAGTAAAATCTGCTAGTACATTCAACTCAGTAACTAAGGTGTCTCTTGAGTTCATATCATTATGGTATTTTCCGCTCCAAAAAAAAGTTTTTCCACCTTCTACAATTTCAACACCCTCTGTATTAATTCCCCTTTGATTCATCATATCAAGATATGCTTGAGGAAAATCTCCACCAACTACAGAAACAACACCGGTCTGAACACCAAACTGGGCCGCAGCTAAACCAACAAAAGTTCCTGAACCTCCTAAAATTTTATCTGTTTTGCCAAACGGAGTTTCTATGGCATCAAATGCAACAGTTCCAACTGCTAATAATTTACTCATTTCTTATTTTTTTAGCGTAATTTTGTTTTACGCAATACAGTGATTTGTATGAGTTCAAAAATAAGTTTTAAAAATGACAATCAAAGAAATACAAGAAGAAATAATTGACGAGTTCAATCTATTTGATGATTGGATGGAGCGTTATGAATATCTTATAGAGTTAGGAAGATCACTTCCAATTATTGACCAACAATACAAACTTGATGAGAATATTATTAAAGGGTGTCAATCAAAAGTTTGGTTACACTCTGAGATGAATCATACTAAAATCGATTTTACGGCAGATAGTGATGCTATTTTAACTAAAGGTTTAGTTGCACTGTTGTTACGTGTCTTCTCAAACCAAACACCGGAAGATATCTTAAAGGCAGACACTCTTTTTATTGATGAAATTGGACTGAAAGAGCATTTGTCTCCAACTAGAGCAAATGGATTGGTTTCAATGCTCAAACAAATAAAACTATATGCAATAGCTCAACAAGCAAATACATCCAATTAATTATAACCTTAGTTAAGAAAATTTTTAAAATGACAGAGCAAGAAGTTCAAGAAATAGGTGACAAAATAGTAGGGGTGCTAAAAACCATTTATGACCCTGAAATACCTGTAGATATCTATGAGTTAGGATTAATTTATGATGTATTTGTTAACAACGAAAACAATGCAAAAATATTAATGACATTAACCTCTCCTAACTGCCCAGTTGCAGAGAGTCTTCCTCTAGAAATTGAGGATAAAGTGAAATCTTTGAAAGAAATAAATAATGCCGAAGTTGAAATTACTTTTGATCCTACTTGGACGCAAGAAATGATGAGTGATGAGGCAAAATTAGAGCTAGGAATGCTGTAAGGTAATATTAAGATTCGTTTTAAAATGTCTGAAGAAATTATAAACAAAGTTTCAAATAGTAAACTCATAACTATTGATCTAGAGGAATTATATCCTAAGGGAGAACGCGTACTTTTTGACATCAAAGATTGGTTATTTGATGAACTAATTTTAAAAGAAAAAGATTTTAGAGCAAGTGTAAAAAGTCACGATTGGTCTCGCTATAATAACACCTATGTAGCACTCAATTGCTCTGTTGAAGCTATCATACCTTCATGGGCATACTTGTTGCTGTCATCAGAACTGGCATCTTATGCAAAAAAAATAGTAGTAGGTAATTTAGAGCTTCTCGAAACTAGCTTATTTCAAGATATAATTCAAAATTTAAATATTGACCCGTTTAAAGGGAGGCCAATTATTATTAAAGGTTGTGCAAAAAAACCAATACCTCCATCTGCTTTTTCAATGCTAATTCATAAAATACAGCCCATTGCAAAAACAATTATGTATGGCGAAGCTTGTTCTACAGTTCCACTTTTTAAGAAAAAAATATAAAACCCAATCCCTTAAAAACAAACTAATGAAAAGACTATTCATTATTTTCTTTTTGACTTCAATAAGTTTACATGCTCAAGTGCATAAAGATTCAGTTTATTCAATTGATTCTATAACAAAGATAGCGTTAACGAAAAAAATAAAATTGTTACAAACTAAACTTGACTCGATCATAAAAGATGAAAAAAAAGAAGAAGGAGAAAAACCTTGGTCGGTTAAGGGAAGGGTAAACTTCGTGTTTAATCAAACCTCTTTTTCAAACTGGCTTGCTGGGGGTGAGAATAACACTGCTGGTAATATTGGCGTTAATTACGATTTTAATTATAGAAATAAAAAATTGAAATGGGATAATAAAATCATATCAACTTACGGAATCACTCATGCAAAGAATCAAGGTTTTAGAAAGACAGATGATCGATTTGAATACAATTCAATTTTAGCATTGGAATCGATTGACAAATGGTATATTTCTTTTTTCTCAAACTTTATAACTCAGTTTTCAAGAGGTTTCGATTACTCTCAAGACACAAGACTAGAGGTTTCTTCAATTTTTTCTCCTGCATATTTTAGCTTTGGACCAGGAGTCCTTTGGCGAAAGAGTGAAAATATCCGAATTAATATAGCTCCTGCAACTTCAAGGTTTATTTTTGTTTCAAAACCTTTTTCAGGAATGTATGGGGTACCTGAGGGGAAAAGATCTGTTTATGGTATTGGATTAAACATGTCTGCCTATTTAAAATTCAACCTGATAGAAAATGTTTCCGTAGAAAATATTATTGCTTTATATTCAGATTATTCAGATAATCCTCAAAATATAGATGTAAATCATCAAGTGAACTTTGAAGTTGATGTAAATAAATATTTGTCTGTAAATCTTACCTTACATCTAAAATCTGATTCTAATGCGTCATCTAAGATTCAATTTAGACAACTTTTTGGCCTAGGTGTAAATTATACTTTTCATAAAATTTAAATTAATCCTAAAAACTGAAATCGTTTCGAGTTTTCTTTTTTGATATCTTTACTCATAAAAATTGATTAATGACATTATTACTTGTTTACGCAACAGTCTCTATATTTTTCTCATTCCTTTGTTCTATTTT
>CAJQMN010000193.1 GCA_905479435.1 uncultured Flavobacteriaceae bacterium
AAGTTGCTCCAAAAACAATTGCCGTTTTCATTTAATTTGTAATTTTGTTAAAAATACATAATTTATGTTTACAAAAGGTCGAATCATTTTTGCTATTATTTTCATCATAGCTTTTGTCATTTTTATGATAATTTCCTACAAAAAAGATTCAAAAAATCATCAAGCTTATTACAAAGATGCAGCAAAAAAAGTAGCAATATATGGTACAATAGCCATCATCATTTTTGTTGCTCTTAGACTAGTAACTGCATATTTATTATAATGATAGCATGCACAACAAAAAATCTCCGAGCAAAGACTCGGAGGTTTTTTATTGACTTCATAAAAAAAGTCTTTTTAAAGTCATAAAACACAAAATATAACTGTTTATGTGTATAGAAAATAGATGAAAAACCCTTTACATCTTAATATAAAGCAAGTATAACTAAGAATAATAATCCAATTTATCGATTAAAAACTATAAAAATTTTCAATCTATCAACTCCAAGAATCCTTATTATTAATTAACCTTGATGGGTTTAATCTCAGTTTGTCTTTCATTTACATATTCAAAAAAGCTATCCCCATAAAAACCCGCTTCCTCTAACATAATTCGAATATCTTTCTGCCACTCTGGAATGCTGACCGTAACGTTTAGTTCTATAGCATATACAGTGTTCTTATGAAGTGAATAATCTCCTTTGAAAGGAACCCCTTCCTGAGAGTCCCACATACCAATAGTAGTTCCTGCACTATGGCCATATTTACCTAGCG
The DNA here is from genome assembly GCA_905479435.1 of uncultured Flavobacteriaceae bacterium. GTDB lineage: Bacteria > Bacteroidota > Bacteroidia > Flavobacteriales > Flavobacteriaceae > Polaribacter. The sequence continues at coordinate 754 of CAJQMN010000193.1, forward strand.
GATGCGTGTATATTGATGGACGTAAACCTTCTTTTTTAGCAGTCGCTAAAGAACTTAAAAGAATTTCGTTCCCTGTTTTCCCTTCCATCATTGTGGTTGTTAAAATATCTTGCAATCGATTTCCTTTTTTAAATGCCATAGCTAAAAACTCAGGAACTTCTTTTTCTTCATCTTTCAACACATAAGCATGTTGTTGGCAATCTGTATTTAAACCAATATATGTGATGCCAAAATCGCAATGTAGTAAATCTCCTTTTTGTATAATTTTATCTTTATCACCTTTGGTAAATGAATAAATATGCGATTTGAGTTCTTGGTTTGCTCTTTGTATGTCTATTGTTGGATGAAACCAGGTTTCTAGCCCCAAATTCGTAACGGTTTGACGCATAAACCAAACAATATCCTCTGTAGTTGTTTTCCCTGGAATAATAACTTTCTCTGAAAAAGCATCATCAATAATATCATGGGTTGTTTTTACCAACTTTTTAAATAATTTCATTTCTTTTGCTGTCCTTGTTTCTAACCATGCAATAGCTAATTTTTCTGCCGAAACTAATTTTGACACCAAAGAATCTGGTAAATTTTTAACTAACTCCTCATAATCTGTTTTAACCAGTCCGTCTGCAAGGGCAAAATGCTTTGAATAATTAATCCCAATTTTAGTAGGATTTCTTTTAGTAATAATGTCAGACAATGCTTTCCATTGATTAGGTTCTTGTTCTTTATTCCAAGCAGATTTTATACTTTTTCCAATATCATAACGAGCTACAGCAATCCTTTCTATGGTGTTTTGTTTTTTATTTCTATAGAAAAGAATCATGGTTCTTCGTCGAGCATTCAACCATGTTGCAGGCAACATGGTTTTTAATACTGGATCTTCATTGTACTCTCTAGAAATAAGAAGCCACATATCTAGGTCTGCATCATCCATTAATTGTGGTAATAGATTTTGGAATCTATCCTCTAACAACTCATCCTTAAGGATAGCTCTCTCTTTTTCTGAAACTATTTGTGCGAAACTGATTTGGATACTTAAAAAAAGTATGATTGAAAGTACTGTTCTCATTTTTAATGGTATTTTTTCTAAAGATACTTTATCCTCCCATAAAATTAAAATTTTAAAAAAAGATTCTTACTTCAAGTATTTTTCGGAAATTTAGACTTCATAAATAAACTATGAAGTATTTATTTCAATTTTTGAGATTGTGTTTTTTGAGTACACTAATAATTAGTTGCAGTTCTTCTAATATAAAAAAGGAGAAAGAAAAGCCTGTAATTATTTCCAATAAAAGTTTAGAATATGAAATTATTATTTTAGATATTGGATTCACACTTTATTTAAATACCATAGCAAAACCCATAAACTATTACTCTTTAAAATTTTTAGAGAACAAGAATACTATTTATGTAACCAACTGGAATATGAGAGCATTAAACCCATCAAAATTCAACTCATCTATATATGAAAACGTTATTGAATATAGACCTCAAGTAAATTACGGCTTAGAAGTAAATTATAAATTATTCAACTATTTTCAGTTTGCACAACAGAAATATAAAATAAGATTAGATGGTGGCTCAGGTCTATCCCCAAACTTTAACTAATTCTCTTATAACTAAGAAAACTAAAGGTGTACTGGTTTTTTTCATCTGGTAAAAAAGTTTCCTCAGAAATCTCCTTCCATGAAGTCGGGTCTATAGTTGGAAAAAAAACATCGGCATCAAAATTTTGATGCACTTTTGTAATGTCTAATTGATCAACTAATTTCTTATCAATTGCCTCTTTATAAATTTGTGCTCCTCCAATGATAAAAGCATCTTTTTTGTCTTTTATTAATTTTATTGCATCTTCTAAACTATGAACAACCTCACATCCTTCTTTTTTGTAAGAGAAGTTTCTAGTAATGATAATGGATCTTCTATTTGGCAAGGGTTTACCAATTGATTCAAAGGTGTTTCTACCCATGATGATTGCATGACCTGTAGTTACCTTTTTAAAACGTTTTAAATCTGCAGGTAAATGCCAAATTAAATCATTGTCTTTACCTAACTCATTATTTAATCCAATAGCAGCAATTATTGTTATCATAAGAGAATTATATGGCTACTGCGCCTTTAATGTGTGGATGCGGATTATAATTTAAAAGCTCAAAATCATCAAAAGTAAAATCAAAAATATTGTTGATTTCAGGGTTTATTTTCATTGTTGGTAATGCTCTAGTTTCTCTAGACAATTGCAACTCTAATTGATCATAATGATTGCTGTAGATGTGAGCATCTCCAAATGTATGAATAAACTCTCCTGCTTCATAACCGCAAACTTGTGCCATCATCATTGTAAATAATGCATAAGATGCTATGTTAAAAGGAACCCCTAAAAAGATGTCTGCACTTCTTTGATACAACTGACAAGATAGTTTCCCATTAGATACATAAAATTGAAAAAATGCATGACATGGAGGTAGCGCTGCTTTTCCATTGGCCACGTTTTCCGAAAAAGAAGCTGAATTATCTGGCAATACACTAGGGTTCCAAGCAGAAATTAACATCCTTCTGCTATCTGGATTATTTTTTAAAGTTTTGATAACTTCTTTTAATTGATCTATATCATCACTATTCCAATTACGCCACTGATGACCATAAACAGGACCTAAATCTCCATTTTCATCTGCCCACTCGTTCCAAATTCTCACGCCATTATCTTGAAGATATTTGACATTTGTATCACCTTTTATAAACCACAATAATTCATATACTATAGATTTTAGGTGTAGTTTTTTTGTGGTAACCATTGGAAAACCCTCACTTAAATCAAATCGCATCTGGTATCCAAAGACACTTTTTGTACCTGTGCCTGTTCTATCTGATTTCTCGTTTCCGTTCTCTAAGACGTGTTTTACTAAGTCATGGTATTGCTTCATAATTGATTTATCTCTTGGTATATCAAAAATAAATAAAGCTTCAATTTTTTTGAATTAAAGGTTCATTTAATGTGATAAAGTTATCAACGATTTGTTTATAGATTATCCTATAATCATTCCAGCAATGGTTGCAGACATTAATGAAGCAATCGTTCCACCGATTAAGGCTTTCATTCCAAATTCAGATAAGACTTTTCTTTGCCCTGGAGCTAAAGAGCCTATTCCTCCTATTTGAATACCAATTGATGCAAAGTTTGCAAAACCACATAGCATATAAGTAGCCATAATAACTGATTTATTATGGGTAAGATGAATGGCATTGGCTACATTTTTAAGTTCTGCTAATTGAATATATCCTATGAATTCACTAGCAGCTAATTTAATTCCCAAAAGTTGACCCATAAGTGTCATATCTTCACTAGCAACACCAACTAACCACATTAAAGGCGCGAAGGCATAACCCAAAATAAATTCAATTGAGAGTCCTTCATATAAAGTATTATTTGCTATAATTTCATTTAACGAAGTAATTTCCCATCCAAGATATTCTACACCATCAAAACCTCCAAAAAATCCAAGAACCCCATTAAGCATAGCTATTACTGCAACAAAAACTAATAACATTGCCCCTACATTAACTGCTAATTTTAATCCCTCTGTAGTTCCGTTTGCAATGGCATCTAAAATATTTGAACCTATTTTATCTTGAGAAACTGTGACATCTGTATTTACCTTTTGAGTTTGTGGATATAAAATTTTTGAAATTACAATGGCGCCAGGTGCAGCCATAACAGAAGCTGCCAACAAATGCTTGGCAAAAACTAATTCTAAGGCTTTATCACCACCACCTAAAAATCCAATATAAGCTGCTAAAACAGCACCAGCAACAGTAGCCATTCCACCTACCATCACCAACAGCATTTCAGACTTATTCATTTTTTCTAAATACGCTTTAATTAATAAAGGTGCTTCAGTTTGTCCTAAAAAAATATTACCGGCAACAGATAAACTTTCCATGCCTGAAATCCCTAAAAATTTTGATAGCACTTTTGCTAAAATTTTGACTAACCACTGAATAACTCCAAGATAAAACAACAACGATGTTAAAGCAGAAAAGAAGATAATAGTGGGCAATACTTGGAAAGCAAAAATATAACCAAATTTATCCATATCACTAATCATTCCTGCAAACAAGAACTCACTACCTGCTTTGGTATATTCTAATATTTCTATAAAAATACTTCCAATAAAATTAAATATAGATTGAATAAAATTTACTTTTAAAACACCTATTGCTATAATTAACTGAATTGATAAACCAATTCCTACCTTTCTCCAATCTACAGCTCTTCTATTGGCACTAAATAAGAATGAGATTATTAATAAAACAAACATCCCTAACACACCTCTCCATAGACTATTCATTGAAAAGCCCTTGCTAGGAAGTATTTTGTTTTTAGCTTCTACTGCAGCTATTTCTTCAGTTTTTTTAATTGTACTGAACGAGTATATAGTTTCATTTTCAGATAAGATTAAAGTAGAATCTGTTAGCTCTATAATATTGTAATTTCGAAGGGTATCTTTTGGAAGGGAATACTTAAAAGTTAAAAGATTACTCTGAAGATTATAGGTCCCTTTAGCGATTAAAGTATCTTTTGAAGCTAATGAATAAAAGAATTTTCCATCTGCTAGCTTAAGAGCGTCATTTGTATTAATCTCTACAATTGGAATCTCATTATTGTTTTTTATTGATTCAAATTTCCAATCTTTTTCTATTGTTTGAGCAACTGTAATTACTGATAAAAAAAATAGAATACAAGAAATATATTGTTTCATAATTTATGATCGTTTACTAATTTCATCTCTAACTTTTGCTGCTGTTTCATAATCTTCATTTGAAACAGCATCATTTAATTGTTGTTGAAGTTCTTTTATGGTAAAAACTGAAAAATCAGATTCATGTTTAGTGGAATCTGTTTCTTCTAGATTTACATGAATGGTTTCAGGTTCTAGGATTTCCTTTATCGATATCTCCTCTTCTACTTTCAAATAAATACCTGCTTTATCAAGTATATTTTCATACGTATAAATTGGCGCTAAAAAACGAACAGCTATGGCAATTGCATCCGATGTTCTCGTGTCTATAATTTCTTCCACGCCATCTCTTTCACAAACTAAACTAGAGAAAAAGATTCCATCAACTAATTTGTGAATTATGATTTGTTTTACTGTAATATGAAATCTTTCAGAAAAAGTTTTAAACAAGTCATGCGTTAAAGGTCTTGGAGGTCTAATTTCTTTTTCTAATGCTATTGCTATGGATTGAGCTTCAAAAGCGCCTATTATAATTGGTAGGGTTCGTTTACCCTCCATTTCACTCAAGACTAAAGCATAAGCTCCGCTTTGGGTTTGACTGTAGGATATACCCTTTATCGTTAATTTTATTAAACTCATGAATTTATATAAATAAAAAAGCTGTCTAATTTTGGAAACTACCAAAAATTAGACAGCCCCTACTTGGGTACAATTTACTAAAAATTATGAGTTTTGTGCTTTAAAATCTTTGAGTTTAGAAATTAATTGCGGAACCACATCAAAAGCATCTCCAACTACTCCGTAATCAGCAGCTTTAAAAAATGGTGCTTCAGGATCTGTATTGATAACAACTTTTACTTTTGAAGCATTAATTCCTGCTAAATGCTGAATTGCTCCTGATATACCAATAGCAATATACAAGTTTGTAGCAACTGGCTTTCCTGTCTGTCCAACATGTTCTCCATGTGGTCTCCAACCTAAATCAGAGACAGGCTTAGAACATGCTGTTGCAGCACCTAAAACATCTGCTAATTCCTCAACCATTCCCCAATTTTCCGGTCCTTTTAAACCTCTACCAGCTGAAACTACTACATCTGCGTCTGCTATGGTTACTTTTCCAATTGCTTTATCTATACTAATAGATTTTACACCCGGTTCAGAAACTGATACTTCTAAATTCTCAACTGATGCTGTGACAGGATTTTCATGAATACCAAATGAATTCTTAGCTAAACCAATTACTTTATTTTCTGTTGTAATTTCTGTATTGTTAAATCCTTTGTTTGAAAAAGCTTTTCTTTTTACTACAAAAGGACTTGTTGAACTTGGTGCATCGACAACGTTAGAGGCATACCCGGCGTTTAGTGCTACTGAAACTAATGGACCAACATAGATTCCATCAATGCTTGAATCTATGACAACAACTTTTGATTCTTTAGACTCAGCGACTTGTTGTATCACAGAGGCATATTCTTTTGCGTTAAATTCATTTAATGCTTCATTATTTACAGAGACAATTGTATCTGCTCCATAATTTTGTAATTCTGTAACGTCATTTGCATTAATGGTTAATGCTATGAGTTTGGTTCCTAATTCTTCGGCAACTTTTTTTCCATAAGAAACAACCTCAAATGATGATTTCTTGAATTTTCCGTCTGAAGAACTTGCGTATATTAAAACTGACATATTTCTTTTTTCTTATGATTAAATTACTTTTGCTTCGTTGTGTAATAAATTGATTAATTCATCAATATTTTCAGCATCTACAAGTTTAACAGCCCCTTTTGGTGCTGGTTTTTCAAAGGATACTGAATTAGTAGCATGATCAGAGTTTGTAGACTCTACAACACTTAATGGTTTTTTTCGAGCCATCATAATACCTCTCATATTTGGAATACGTAAATCAGACTCTTCTACTATTCCTTTTTGACCTCCAACTACTAAAGGTAAACTAGTTTGCAATGATTCACTTCCACCGTCAATTTCTCTAGTGGCTGTTACATGAGCTCCATCAACATCCATTTGAACACATCCGTTTACAAAGTTATAACCCAATAGAGCCGCTATCATACCCGGAACCATTTGTCCATTGTAATCACTAGATTCTTTACCCGCTAAAATTAAATCATAGGCACCCTCTTTTGCCACAGCAGCAATTTCTTTTGCCACAGACATACCATCTTTAGGTTCTGTATTAATTCTAATAGCATTGTCTGCTCCTATGGCTAGGGCTTTCCTTAATGTAGATTCTGTTGAAGCAGATCCAACATTTACAACTGTTACCGCAGCTCCTTGTTTTTCTTTAAACCACATGGCTCTTGTCAACACAAATTCATCATACGGGTTGATTACAAATTGCACACCGTTAGTGTCAAAATTCGTATCGTTATCAGTAAAGTTAATTTTTGAAGTGGTATCAGGAACATGGCTAATACATACTAGTATTTTCATTTAATTTTTATTTTGATTTTGATGTTACGAAGATACTACAAAAAATTAAAATACTATGCATGCATAGTAAATTTTAATTTATTTAACAAAACACTAAATAAATTGTAATTACATTAATTATGTTTAATATTGTTTTTTTCAAATATTTCAAAAAAATTAAAACTTGCCATTAATACAAAAAAATACGAACACTAGAATTGCTTGGTTAGATCAGTTAAAAGGTTTTGGTATTATTTTAATGGTATATGGGCATAATTTCCCAGTCTTAGAGGAGTATATCTATAGTTTTCATATGCCTTTATTTTTCATAATAGCTGGAATATTTCATCCAAATAACATAAACATTCAAACTATAAAAAAAAGAGTTCAACAAATTTTACTTCCTTATTTTTTATGGAGCTTTATTTTATTTGGTTTTTGGCTATTTGTTGGCCGAAAATTTGGAGAGTCTGTACATTTAGATTTATCCATTACAAAAAACTTTATCGGAATTTTCTTTGCACAAGGGGATATTGACTACATGAATTGGGGTATACCAATGTGGTTTTTACCAACAATATTTTTAACTTTTATTTTATTTGGCCTTATTTTAAAGATTAAAAATAAGTTGCTACAATATTTTGTCTTAATTGTAAGTATTATTTTGGGTTTTTTAATCGCTAAGTTTTACAAAGTGAATTTATTTTGGAGTTTAGATGTTGCGTTAGTTTCTCTTTTCTTTTATAGCTTTGGTTTTTATGCAAAAGATTTTATTAAATCCAATACAAAAAAAGGTGTCCCTTTTTTATTAATCTTAGGAGTCATACATTTAGTGACTTCTTTATTTCTATTACAAAAAATAGACATGTATCGGTCTACTTACGGTAACGAAATTTTATTTCTGACAAATAGTCTTGTTGGGTTTCTTTTCTGGGGATCTTTATTTAAAAACTTTTTATCTCTAAAATTTTTAGTTTTTTTTGGCAAAAACACCATCCCAATTTTAGCTTTGCAAGCCAGAGCTTTAAGTTTTATTAAACTTTTTCTATTTTTTATTTTGGGATTATCTATTTTTGAATTCACAGAATTTGAAAAAGTAATTTTAACTCTTGGGCAACTCATTATTTTATTTCCAATACTTATTTTTATCAATAAATATACTCCCATTTTAAATGGAAAAAATAAAAAAATATAAGCAAGAAATAAGTTTCCATGCACTGTTAAATGTAATCGTAGCTTTTTTTATTAGTCTTTCGTCTTATTTTCATATTCCTTATGGGGGTTATAAAGGAGCTTTTGTCTATGCAATTCATTTTTTTATTTTACAATTTACGCTTTTTGGATTTTTATATGTTTATAGTCTTTTTAAAACGTTTTTTAGACTGACTTTCCCTATCTTATTTACTATTTTATCCGCGTTGGCTTTTTGGGTTTACACGCAAGATATCACAGTTGAATCAAGTATTATTCAAGCAATTTTAGAAACAAAATTTGATATTGCTATAGATACACTAAGTATCCCATTTGGATTTTATTTGATTTCAGCTTTTGTTGTTTCACTTTTCTTAATGAAAAAGTTTCAAAAACTTAAACAAAACAACGTAAAATCTCCTCTTTTAATAATAGCTGTTATTGCTATTTTACTTTATTTTATTGCTGAAAATCATCGTTTTGGAGTTTTAAAAAGAAAGTTACCCTATAGCAGTTTTATTGCTGTAAAAAAATATTTAGAAAAGCCTAAAATGCAACTAATAACTCCTGAAGATAATGTATCTACAGATAAAGAAAACCTAAATATTATTTTTGTTTTAGGAGAATCTGTTAGAGCAGATCACATATCTATTAATGGATATCATCGAGAAACAACTCCTTTACTCTCTGGGCAAAATAATATAGTTAGTTTTAAAAATATTTTTACTCCTCTAACCTACACAGCTATAAGTGTTCCACAAATTTTAACTAACAAATCTGTTACTAATAATTCAATAACATCATTTTATGGTTTATACTCCATCTTAAATAAAGCTAATTTTTATACAGAATGGATCGGGAATCAAACGATAGAAAAAAGTTACGAAACTATTGTAAATACAAATAAAAAAGTAACAATTATAGATCCTTTTCACTCTGTTTTAAGTTTCAAGAAAAAGAAAGATTTGGCTTTATTAGATCAATTTAATCTAAATGTTGTAGACAATAAAAATAGAATATCTACTATTCACATGATTGGGAGTCATTGGTACTACAATAATAAATACACAAAAGAATTTGAAAAATTCACACCTGTTACAAACAGTAAATATGTTGGAGCTTTATCTGAAGAGCAAATTATTAACTCCTATGACAATACAATTCTCTATTTAGATTATTTTCTAAATTCACTGATTGAAAAGTTAAAAAAATCTTCAAAAGAAACACTATTAATTTACCTTTCTGATCATGGAGAAATTTTAGGAGAAAATGGGCAATGGTTTCATGCTCAAAATAATACTGCCTCAGAAAATCCTGCAATGTTGGTTTGGTATTCAGAAAGTTTTAAAATAAATAATCCTGAAATCGTTAAAAATCTTTTAAATAATCAACATCAAAAATTTAGTACAGATTTTCTATTTCACAGTATTTTAGATATTTCTAAAATTAAAGGATTTGAAATTAATAAAAGACAAAGTATTTTTAGTGATTTTTAAGAATTCGAAAAGTTTTACTAATGTGGCAATTAAGCATAAATTTTAGGTTTAAAATGCTTAATTTTGTGCAAGAAAATAAACAACAACTAAATATTACATGAAAACAGTTCAGTTTAGAGAAGCTATTTGTGAAGCGATGAGCGAAGAAATGCGCTTAGATGAATCTATTTATCTCATAGGAGAGGAAGTAGCAGAATATAATGGAGCTTACAAAGCTAGTAAAGGAATGCTAGATGAGTTTGGTGAAAAAAGAGTCATAGATGCTCCAATCGCTGAACTTGGTTTTGGAGGAATTGCTGTAGGTTCTGCAATGAATGGAAATAGACCCATAGTAGAATATATGACCTTTAATTTCGCTTTAGTAGGTATTGACCAAATTATTAATAATGCGGCAAAAATTAGACAAATGTCTGCAGGACAATTTAACTGTCCAATAGTTTTTAGAGGACCAACGGGTTCAGCTGGTCAACTTGGTGCCACTCATTCTCAAGCATTTGAAAATTGGTTTGCCAATACACCAGGATTAAAAGTAATTGTTCCTTCTAACCCATATGACGCAAAAGGATTATTAAAAGCTGCAATTCGTGACGATGACCCAGTTATTTTTATGGAATCTGAACAAATGTATGGTGATAAAATGGAAATTCCAGAAGGAGAATACATTATACCTATAGGGGTTGCAGATGTTAAAAGAGTTGGAGCAGATATTACTATTGTTTCATTTGGAAAAATAATAAAAGAGGCCTACAAAGCAGCAGATGAATTAATTAAAGAAGGGATTTCTGTTGAAATTATAGATTTAAGAACTGTTCGTCCATTAGATCATGATACCATAATAGAATCTGTTAAGAAAACCAATCGTTTGGTAATTTTAGAAGAAGCCTGGCCTTTTGGAAGCGTTTCTACAGAAATAACCTATAGAATACAAGATGAAGCATTCGATTACTTAGATGCTCCTATTAAAAGGATTACTACAGCTGATACACCAGCCCCATATTCTCCAGTTTTACTTGAAGCATGGATTCCAAATAGTAAAGATGTAATAAAAGCTGTAAAAGAAGTTTTAAAAAAATAAAAATAAAATCAATTTAACACTAAAATTCATCGGCAATTCTGTCGATGATTTTTTTTTAATAAAACTAACTTTGATATTCCAATATCCCATATTTTTCCAACCATCATTATAACTAGTTTAAGGAGTGTGACCGAATATTTATTCAAAATTAAACGGTTTGTTTGGTTTTTGTATTGGTTAAAAAATGAATATTAGATTATTATTCTATTAATTTTGAGGTCTTAAAACAAGTTAAATGAAATTCAATACGAGTTATTTTATTAAAATCTTAATTCTAATATTTTGTTTTTACAGCATTGAAAGTAATTCTCAAATTACAGCTGTTGGAAGTGGAGGTTATACCAATTCTTTTCCAGGTACAGACAGTGCTGGTAGAAATGAATACCCAAGCGGAACTCCTCAATTAAGCGGTAATGCACTCAACAAACCAGTTCCCACAAATGATTGGTGGTCTAAATTAATTAAAGAAAATCATGCGGATAATTTATTCAATTATCCCATGACTTTGAAGACTAAAAATGATGGCCTTATTGTTACTCATATTCCTTGGGGTGTTATTGGTGATTCATCTCCCATTGAAGTTGGTGTTTCAGGATTAAACTCAAATAAAACAACTGTATCAGATCATTCAGACTGGACAGTAACCATGAACTGGAACGATGGGACTCATAATTTAAGTTCAATTTCTGGTATTGGAATGCCTTTTTTATACTTTACAAAAGGTTCTGCAGATGTTGTAGAAATAAAAGTCAACTCTGGAACTACAACAGTATCTGACGAGGTCCTTATCATTGAAAATGCCTCTAACACAAAAGATTTTGTCTTTTATGCGCCCACCGGAAGTACTTGGACCCAAAATGGAAATATTTTCAGTTCATCATTGAATGGAAAAAACTATTGGTCTATGGCAATGCTACCAGAAACAACTTCAAGTATAAATTCCTTGGTTGAACAGTACAAACAATTCGCCTATGTTTTTCCTTCAAATACAACAACTTCTTGGGATTATAATGAAAGTAATGGAAAGGTTACAACAACTTTTGCTGTAACTACAGAAGTAAAGGAAGGATCAAATACGACGATGCTATTGGGGTTACTTCCACATCAATGGAATAATTTAGCGACTAACTCTAACACACCTAATGAATACACGTATAGTTCTGTAAGAGGAGATTTGAAGACACTTAACGGAAATAGTTTTGTGGTTGAAAATACTTTTAAAGGAATTTTACCTACACTTCCCTATTTGGCAAATTACAGTGAAGGGTTTAGCCCCTCTGATATGGATGAAAAAATTTCACAAATCGAAAACGATGCCCTAGCATCATGGACAGACTCATACAATGAAGGTCAAATGATGAATAGAATGATTCAAACAGCTAGAATTGCTGATCAAACTGGAGATATTGAAGCTAGAGACAAAATGGTTTCAACCATTAAGGAACGTTTAGAGGATTGGCTTAAAGCAGAATCTGGAGAAGTTGCATTTATTTTTTATTACAATAATGATTGGTCTACAATGATAGGGTATCCTGCCGGACATGGCCAAGATAATAACATTAATGATCATCATTTCCATTGGGGATACTTTATACATGCAGCAGCATTTATGGAACAGTTTGAGCCTGGTTGGGCTAACGAATGGGGGGAGATGATTAATCTATTAATTAGAGACGCTGCCTCTTATGACAGAGATGATCAAGATTTCCCTTTTTTAAGAAACTTTAGCCCTTATGCAGGACACAGTTGGGCTAATGGATTTGCAAGCTTCCCGGGTGGAAATGATCAAGAATCAACATCAGAAAGTATGCAATTTGCATCCTCATTAATTCATTGGGGAAGTATCACAGAAAATGACGAAATTAGAGACTTAGGGATTTATATTTACACCACTGAACAAACTGCGGTAGAGGAATATTGGTTTGATATATATCAACAAAATTTTGCTGCTTCTACAGCACCGTTTACGCAGGAATATAGTCTTGTTTCTAGAGTTTGGGGGAATTCATTTGACAATGGAACTTTTTGGACCTCGGACATTGCAGCTTCCTACGGAATAGAGTTATACCCAATTCATGGAGGGTCGCTTTATTTAGGTCATCATCAAGACTACGCAACTTCATTATGGAATGAAATGACATCTAATACAGGTATACTTAATAATGAAGAAAACCCTAATTTATGGCATGACACCTATTGGAAATACCTTTCATTAACTGACGCCGAGGCTGCCATAGAATTATATAACTCATATCCAAATCGAGCATTAAAATTTGGTATATCAGATGCTCAAACCTATCATTGGTTGCATAATATGAATACTCTTGGAACAATAGATACTTCAATCACAGCAAATCACCCGATATCTGCAGCTTTTTCAAATAATGGTGAATTAACTTATGTTGCACACAATTACTCAGACAACCCAATTACAGTAACTTTTTCAGATAATTTTATGCTCGATGTTCCAGCAAATCAGATGGCAACGAGTAGAGATATTGATGTCAATGGAGTTTTATCTTCTAATTTTAACCAAGCATTTGCTGGAGGGAGCGTAACCCTTTCATTAGAGGTTACAGGCTCAGGAATAACTAATGTGGAATTTTATGATGGCTCTACATTAATTGGTCAAGACGATACTGTTCCATATGAAATTGAGGCAGATGACTTATTACTTGGTGTTCACGGAATGTATGCAAAAGTATATGTAAACCAAGAGTTTAATGTTTCAAATATTGTAACAATTCAAGTAGGAGAACAAGTCCCCTACCTTGGAACATCATTTGAAATTCCAGGTACAATTGAAGCCGGATTTTATGACAAATTTGAAGGAGGAGTTGGTCAGAATATTTCATATTTAGACATGTCTCAAATTAATGAAGGTGATTTTAGAACCAATGAATATGTAGATGCGGTTTCAGATACAAATGAAGGAGCTACTGTAGGATGGAACAATTCAGGAGAATGGCTAGAATACTCGATTAATGTTGAAACAGCAGGATTGTATAATTTGAGTTTTCGATATGCTTCTGGGAATTCAAATGGAGGAGGTCCTTTTCATTTTGAAGTTGATGGAAATACTGTAAGTCCTTCCATAAATATGCAAACCACTGATGATTGGAATTCATGGTCTACTAAAAATGTGACCAATATAGAACTAAGGCAAGGTGAACAAATATTGAGATTATTTATCGATGAAGGAGAGTTTAACATCGGTGAAATGGTATTTTCTTATGCCAGTCCTCTCCCCTATTCTCCACCTGTAGCCAATGCAGGAGAAAATATAAATGTTATCATACCTGAGACTTCTACTACATTAAATGGAACGTTGAGTAATGATCCTGAAGACCAAGCTATCACTTACAATTGGGAACAAGTTTATGGCCCTTCAAATATTAGTTTTACAGATAATTCAATAGTATCTCCTGAAATTAACAACTTAGTTGAAGGAATATATAAAATTAAATTAACTGTAAGTGACGGAACATATGATGCAACTGATGAAGTATTAGTTATTGTTTCTGAAACAGGAAATTCAAGCCCATCAATATCTATAACTTCACCCAATGAAGGATCATCTTTTCAAGAAGGTGAAGATATTAACATCACTACTACTGTTACAGATTTAGACGGAACAATTACATTGGTGGAATTTTATGATGGAACAGAAAAAGTAGGGGAAGACACTTCTGAACCATTTAGTTTTACCTTGACTAACGCAGAAGTTGGAGAGCACCAAATCTCTGCTATTGCAACAGATAATAATTCTGACCAAGGAACTTCTCAGGTTGTAACTGTAACTGTTAACGAAGTAATGTCTTGTTCAGAAATCTCAAATGAAGCTCAACAAGGATCTTTTTCAACTGGTTACGAAGTATTATTTGAAACAGTAGGTTCTCAAGTCACCATTTCTTTTACATTATTAGATACAGATAAAACCGGTGTGGTTGCTTACCTATGGCAGGAAAATCCATTCACAGAAACTCAAATGGAACAAGTGTCTGGATTAACATTTTCAAAAACCATCAATGGGCTCTCTCAAGGTCAAACTATAAGTTATGCTTGTAAATTTGCTTTTGCTGGTGGCTTAGCTGTGACAAAATACTTCAGCTATGTTGTTGGAAATGACTGTTCAAGCGAAGATGATATTGAAGGTCCTACAAATTTTACTGCATCTGTAGGAACTGTTTCTTCGAGAACTATCGAGTTACTTTTAAATGCAAATGATGATTCAGGAACAATTTCATACGAGGTAAGTTATGGTTCTGAGACAGCAACAGCAACGGGTAGTTCAGGTAATGAAGAATCTTTAATCATTAACAATTTAACTCCAGATACCCTTTATGAATTTAGCATAGAAGCCTCTGATTTATCTGGAAATGAAGCAGACAATAATCCAATTGTTATTCAAATAAGTACGACACCAGACGAAAATACAGAATGTTCTGGTTCAGATTCTGAAGCTTCACAAGGTGAATTCAATACGGGTTACAATTACAGTTTTGAAACTTCCGGAACAGATGTGATTTTCACTTTTGAATTATTAGATACAGATAGAACTGGGGTAATAGCATATTTGTGGCAAGAAAATCCGTTTATTGAAACGCCTATGACTAATTCATCAGGTTTAATATTCACTAAAACGTTAAGTGGTTTTACTGAAGGGCAAACCATCAGTTATGCTTGTAAATTTGCCTTTGCAGGAGGTTTAGCAGTAACTAAATATTTATCTTACGAAGTTGGAAGTAATTGTAGTTCGTTGAGTTTGGATGATAGTATATGGAGTAATAACATTAAAATATACCCAAATCCTACTTCAAATACATTCAATATTAATTCATCCCAAATTGAATTAAACAAAATTGAAATATACTCGCTCCTAGGTGAAAAATTAAAAGAATACAATGTAAATACATCAGTGTATAATATTGAAGACTTAACTAGCGGATTGTATTTGGTGAAAATATACTCAAATGAAGGAATGTTTACCATAAAAAAATTAATAAAAAAATAAAAAAAGCTTGAATCTAAAATTTATTAAAGCCCTTTCATATTCTATATGAAAGGGCTTTTCTATTTGGCTCTATTTTATTACTTTTGCCGAGCAAATTATTAAAATAAAAAATAATATGGAATCAATGATGATTTACATGCCAATAGCTTTGGCGCTTTTAGGACTAGTCTACATGATAGTCAAACAAAAATGGGTAATGAAACAAGACGCTGGTGATGGAAAGATGAAAGAAATTTCAGACCACATTTATGAAGGAGCATTAGCTTTTTTAAATGCAGAGTATAGACTTCTTGCTATTTTTGTAGTCATAGTAAGTATATTATTGGCTATTGTATCATTTGTAGTTCCAACTACACACTGGTTAATCGTAGTCGCTTTTATCTTTGGAGCCATCTTTTCTGCATTTGCAGGAAACATCGGAATGAAGATCGCTACAAAAACAAACGTAAGAACAA
>CAJQMN010000194.1 GCA_905479435.1 uncultured Flavobacteriaceae bacterium
TGCCATTAGAAACACACAAAAATGTTGCTGGTGTTGCAGGTTTAGCATTACTTGAACAAGTAGATGCCTCTGTTGGTTACGAAATTGAAATATATAAAAAGATAAAACCAGGCAGTGGAATAGGGAGTAGTGCTGCTAGTGCAGCAGGTGCTGTTTTTGCAATCAATGAATTATTAGGAAAACCATTTTCTAAACAAGAGTTAATTTATTTTGCAATGCAAGGAGAAAAACTAGCTAGTGGAACTGAACATGCAGATAATGTATCCCCAGTAATTCTTGGAGGCTTTACTCTAGTTAGAAGTTATCAACCATTAGATGTTTTAAAAATTAATTCTCCTAACGATTTATATGCGACAATTATTCATCCTCAAATAGAAGTGAAAACATCAGATTCAAGGGCTGTTTTAAAAAATCAAGTAGCACTTAAAAAAATGGTTATTCAAATGGGTAACTTTGGAGGTTTAATTAGTGGGTTATACACTAATGATTATGATTTGATAGGAAGATCCTTACATGATGAAATTATAGAACCCAATCGATTGATTTTAATTCCAGAATTTGATAAAGTTAAAAAAGCGGTTATTCAGGCAGGTGCCTTAGGTGCTGGTATTTCTGGTTCGGGGCCTTCTATTTTTGCACTGAGTAAGGGCGATGAAACTGCTAAGTTTGTTGGTGAAACAATGGCAAAAATATACAACAATACAGATATAGATTATGATATTCATGTTTCAAAAATTAATCAACAAGGAATTAAAATTTTATAAATAAGTATGAGATATTATAGTCTAAATAATTCATCACCTTTAACCTCATTCAAAAAAGCAGTTCAAAACGGAATCGCACCAGATAGGGGCTTGTATTTTCCTGAAAAAATTACTCCTATTTCCAAAGACTTTATAAATAATATTAGTGATTATTCTAATGAAGAAATTGCATATGAAGTAATCAAACAATTTATTGGAGATGAAATTCCGGTTACTAACCTTAAAGAGATTATCAAAAAAACTATTTCTTTTGATTTCCCTGTTGTTAATTTAGATGAAAATATTGGTTCTTTAGAATTATTTCATGGCCCAACGATGGCTTTTAAGGATGTAGGTGCAAGATTTATGTCTCAATGCTTAGAATATTTCAATCAAAACAAAACTGAAGATATTACAGTTTTGGTTGCTACTTCAGGAGATACTGGAGGTGCAGTTGCTAGTGGGTTTTTGAATGCAATAGGTGTTCAAGTAGTGATTTTATACCCAAAAGGGAAAGTGAGTGAAATTCAAGAAAAACAATTAACTACTTTAGGGAATAATATTACTGCTCTTGAAGTAGACGGTGTATTTGATGATTGTCAAGAAATGGTAAAATCGGCTTTTTTAGATAAAAATATTTCTAGAAATTTAACATCAGCAAATTCTATAAATGTGGCTAGATGGTTACCTCAAATGTTTTATTTTTTCTTTGCTTATAAACAAGTTAGCAAAAAATATAAAGATATTATCTTCTCTGTTCCTAGTGGAAATTTTGGAAATATTTGCGCTGGTTTGTTAGCTCAAAAATTAGGATTACCCATCAAACATTTTATAGCTTCAACAAATATTAATGATACAGTTCCTAAATATCTAATTAATGGGGTTTATGACCCGAAACCCTCTAAAGCTACTATTTCTAATGCTATGGATGTTGGTAATCCAAGTAACTTTATTAGAATTCAAGAATTATTTAATAAAAACTTATCCAGCTTAAAAAAATCTTTTTCTTCGTATAGTTTTTCAGATGATGAAACTAAAATAATGATGAAGAGTATACATGATAAATTTAATTACATCTCTGAACCCCACGGAGTCATTGGTTATTTAGGTTTAAAAAAATACGGTTTAAAAACTAACGAGTTTGGTGTTTTTTTAGAAACTGCACATCCGGTTAAGTTTTTAGAGGTTGTAGAAGAAACTCTTAAAGTTGATGTAGAGATACCATCTCAAATTAAGGAAGTTATGAGTAGAGAAAAAGTGGCTACTAGCATTGCTAATTATCAAGAGTTAAAATTATTTTTAAATCGTTAATTATTTTTAGATTATTCATTCATTAATTGCTTACCACAAATTTAGTATTTTTGACAAATTCTATTTGTGTCTAAATACTAAACACAACAGTAATTTAATTCTTATTATAAGCGTTATTGTATGATTTTATGAAGTTTACTCATATACCATTTCAAAAAACAGGGTTCTTTTCCAAGATAATATCTGATTTTTTAGATCAGAAAGAATCGATTCAGCCCTACTATAATAATTTTCCAAATTTGAAAGGTTTTACTGCTCAAATTCAAGAGAAAGGGGAAAACTTTTCGCTTACAACTAGAAAAGAGTTAGTATGTGTTTTACAAGATCAGTATAGGAATATAACTGCTTCTGAAGCCACTTTAGAAAACATAAAATCGCTCGAAAATAAAGATACTTTTACTGTTACAACAGGTCACCAATTAAACTTGTTTACTGGGCCATTGTATTTTTTATACAAGATAATTTCAACCATTAATTTATCTGAAACTTTAGCAGAGCAATTTCCATTAAAACGATTTGTCCCTGTGTATTGGATGGCTACAGAAGATCACGATTTTGAAGAAATTAATTATTTTAAATTTAAAGGTAAAAAAGTAACCTGGGATAGACCACATGGTGGAGCCGTTGGTAGGTTTTCATTAGAAGGCATGCAGAACGTTTTTACTAGTTTTTCAAAACAATTGGGAGATTCTAAAAATGCAGTATATCTATCAGAACTTTTTGAAAAAGCATATGTATCTCAAACCTCTCTTTCTGAGGCTACTAGATATATTGCCAATGAGTTATTTAAAATGTATGGTTTGGTTATTTTAGATGCTGATGACCAACGGTTAAAAAATATTTTTGCTCCTGTTATGAAGGATGAATTACTTCATAAAACCTCTTGGAGTACCGTTTCTAATACCACAACAAATTTAAAGAAGGAATATAAAGTACAGGTAAACCCAAGAGAAATTAATTTATTTTATTTAACCGAAAACTCTCGAGAACGAATTATAGAAAACCAAGGACAGTATACAATTCATAATACAGACCTTATTTTTTCTAAAGCTGAAATACTTAAAGAGTTAGAAAATCACAGCGATAGATTTAGTCCAAATGTAATTATGAGGCCTCTATATCAAGAAGTAATTTTACCAAATCTTTGTTATATTGGTGGGGGTGGAGAACTTGCTTATTGGTTGCAATTAAAAGCGTATTTTAATACTGTACAGATTCCTTTTCCAATATTATTGTTGAGAAATTCAGTTCAGATTATTTCTAAAAAACAGCTTAAAAAATTACATAATTTAGATATTTCTTTTGAAGAAATGTTTATGAAACAACACCTTTTACTTGCTAAAAAAGTTAAAGAAAACTCAGAAATTCAATTTAGTTTTGCAGATGCTACAGAATTGTTAACCCAACAATTTTTAGCACTAAGAAGAATTGCCAATGAAACAGATGTTTCTTTTATTGGTGCAGTAGATGCTCAGCAAAGAAAACAACTAAAAGGCTTAGAGAATTTAGAAAAAAGATTGTTGCGCGCAGAGAAAAGAAAACAAGTTGACAGAATTCATAGAATTATCACATTACAAGATCAATTATTACCCAACAATAGCTTAGAAGAACGTCAGCGAAATTTTTCTGAGTATTATTTGGTACACGGGCAAAACTTAGTTATTTCATTAAAAGAATCATTAAAACCACTAGAACAAGCATTTACTATCTTAGAACTCTAAATGAACCTAAAACCGGGATTGCATCCTAGAAATAAGCACAAAAATGGTTATAACTTTGATGTTTTAACTAAACACAATAAAAACTTAGCTTCTTTTGTTACAAATAACAATCATGGAACTCTCACGATAGATTTTTCTGATCCAAAAGCGGTTAAAGAATTAAATAGTACTTTATTAGAAGTTCATTACGGAGTTAAAAAATGGATTTTCCCAGATGAGAATTTATGTCCACCAATTCCTGGACGTGTTGACTATATGCATTATATATCAGATTTATTATCGGATTCTAATTGTACCGAAAATATTACTATTTTGGATATAGGAACTGGAGCAACTTGTATTTATCCATTACTAGGAGTTAAGGAGTATGATTGGAATTTTGTTGCAACCGATATAGAATTAGATTCTTTAGATACAGCACAAGATATTATATCTGACAATAACCTTGAAGCTAAGATTTTACTGAGGCAACAGTTTACTGAGGCTAATATCTTAAAAGGAATTATTGAAAAAGGAGATTCTTTTTCAGCAGTTGTTTGTAATCCACCTTTTTACAAATCAGAACAGGAAGCTAAAGGAGCCAATGCGAGAAAATCCAGAAACCTAGGAAATAATGCGGTTCGTAATTTTTCTGGAAATAATAATGAATTGTGGTATCCAGGAGGTGAGAAAGCTTTTTTACATAATTATTTATACCAAAGTTCTCTGTATAAAGATATCAGTGTTTGGTTCACTAGTTTAGTATCTAAAAAAGAAACCATAAAAAGTCTGCAAAAATCTGGAGAGAAACTAAAGGTGAAAACAATGAAAATTATACCTATGCATCAAGGAAATAAAGTCACTAGAATTGTTGCTTGGCAGTTTTAGATGTAAGTAGTGTTATTTGAGACTATTTTAGCTTCTATCTGTTTCTAAAGGTTTATAATACTTGAATTAAACAGCTGTATATTTTTTTTGATCTATATAAAAACGATGTCCTTAATTTTCCATTTTTTACATATAAGAGATAAAATTCCGTATACCAGCATGTGAACAAAAACCAAGCAAATAAAGGCATAGAGAGGAACACCAAATACTTGATAGGGCCAATAATAAGTCCACACACCTAAATTTATAGTAATTACTTCACCAAAAGCGGGAACAAATAATGACAACCAAAATGCAATAATAAGCTTATTGCTCATGGTTTTGTTTTTTAAAAAAGTAATCATTCTAGATTCTATACTATACAGAAAATAAAAAGCCAGCATCCATGCAAAAGCTAGCCATAAAGGAAGCTCTCTAGAAACCTCATGATATTTCCAATAATTATTATGAACACCCCAGTTTTCACCAAGTATTCCCCCAAAACCAGTTAGTATCATTCCAATGAGTAAAATCCAGTTTTTAGTTTGAGTAATAATTATATTTTTATAAATAATATGAAAAATTTTTAAAAGTAAAATAATTGCTATAATAGCATCATAAGATTTTAAGAATCCAATGAGAAACCCAGCAATACAAAGTTTGATAATGGCTTTTAGAATTTCTTTTAGAAATCCTCTATAATTAGTTATTTGAATCATCAAAATGTAAATACCAATGTGGTTGAAGATGAAGCAAATTTAGGATATTTAATTAAATAAAATCTCTAAATACAAAAACCAAAGCTGTCAACTTTGGTTTAGGGGGTAATTTTTTCTTATTCATTACAATAAATCCCAAAAATATTTTTACTAAACATTAGTAATAGAAACTTATAACTTTTCATATACGTTCAACAACTATGCCAAAATAAAAAACCGAAGAAATATCTTCGGTTTTTTTATTTTTACTATAAATGAATGACTTCGTCATAAGCATCAGCAACAGCTTCCATAACTGCCTCACTCATTGTGGGATGTGGGTGAATTGTTTTTAAAACTTCATGTCCAGTAGTTTCAAGTTTTCTACCCAATACTGCCTCTGCAATCATATCTGTTACACCAGCACCTATCATATGGCAACCTAACCATTCTCCATATTTTGCATCAAAAATTACTTTGACAAAACCATCAGTTGTTCCAGCAGCTGTTGCTTTTCCTGATGCAGAGAAAGGGAATTTTCCAACTTTTAATTCATATCCTTGTTCTTTTGCTTGTTCCTCTGTTAGACCTACAGAAGCAATTTCTGGGCTAGCATAAGTACAACCAGGTATGTTTCCATAATCTATTGCTTCGCTATGTAGACCAGCAATTTTTTCAACACATGTTATTCCCTCAGCTGAAGCAACGTGAGCTAAAGCAGGACCAGGTGTTACATCTCCAATCGCGTAATAGCCTGGTATATTAGTCTGATACCAATCATTAACTAAGATTTTATCTCTATCTGTAATAATTCCAACATCTTCTAATCCAATATTTTCTATGTTAGTTTTTATTCCTACTGCAGATAATAAAATATCTGCCTCTAAATTTTCTTCTCCTTTTTTTGTTTTTACTGTAGCTTTAACTCCAGTACCAGATGTATCTACAGTTTCTACAGAAGAGTTTGTCATAATTTTAATTCCAGCCTTTTTTAAAGATCGTTCAAATTGTTTTGAAATATCTTTATCTTCAACCGGAACTATTGTTGGTTGAAATTCTACGATTGTTACCTCTGTACCCATAGAATTATAAAATGAAGCAAATTCAACTCCAATAGCTCCCGAACCAACTACAATCATAGATTTTGGTTGAGAAGGTAAAGTCATTGCTTGTCTGTAACCAATTACTTTTTTCCCATCTTGTGGTAAACTTGGTAATTCTCTAGATCGAGCTCCAGTTGCAATAATAATATGATTCGCACTATATTCAGTGACTTTTCTACCTTTAGAAGTTACATCGATCTTTTTGCCAGCTTTGACTTTTCCAAAACCTTCTATAACATCAATTTTATTCTTCTTCATTAGAAATTGAACCCCTTTACTCATTCCTTCTGCAACACCACGACTTCTTTTTACAACAGCTTCAAAATCTTTATCAACAGCTTCAGCTTTTAAGCCGTATTGATCTACATGTTTTAGGTATTCATAAACTTGAGCACTTTTTAATAATGCTTTTGTAGGAATACATCCCCAATTCAAACAAACACCACCTAAACTTTCTTTTTCTACTACAGCAGTTTTAAAACCTAATTGAGAGGCTCTAATGGCGGTAACATATCCTCCGGGACCACTACCAACAATGATAATATCGTATTTCATAATCTTTTGTTTTTATTAAGTGATTAAGTATAGTCTTTATCACCTTTGTAATTTTTAATGGGTGTTATTAGCTCTGCTTTTACCATTTTACATTCTATTTGGAACTTTAATTCCTAATAAGCTAAATGCAGATTTTATAACATAGGCTACTTTATTTGCCAATTGAACTCTTATAATTTTCTTCGATTCGTTAGTTTCTCCTAAAATAGATACATTTTGATAAAAAGAATTGAATTCTTTCACTAGATCATAGGTATAGTTGGCAATTAATGCAGGAGAGTAATTTTTTGCTGCCTGTTGAATTGTATCTGGATACAATTCTAACTGTTTTATTAATTCCTTTTCTTTACTATGTAAAGAAGTACTAATTGGTTTTATTTCTAAACTAAAATCGAATTTTGCCTTTCTTAATATTGATTGTATCCTTGCATAAGTATACTGTATAAATGGGCCTGTATTTCCTTGAAAATCTACAGAGGCTTTAGGATCAAATAAAATCCTCTTTTTTGGATCAACTTTTAAAATGAAATATTTTAATGCACCTAAACCAATGATACGATATAAATTTGATTTTTCTTCCTCAGAATAACCATCTAATTTTCCTAATTCCTGAGAAATACTTTTTGCAGTATCGGTCATTTCAAACATCAACTCATCTGCATCAACCACAGTTCCTTCCCTAGACTTCATTTTTCCTGAGGGTAAATCTACCATACCATAACTTAAATGATATAATTGGGCTGCCCATGAAAAATCTAATTTTTTTAATATTAAAAACAAAACTTTAAAATGATAGTCTTGTTCATTACCAACGGTATATACCATTCCATTAATGTCTGAATGATCTTTTACACGCTGAATGGCTGTTCCAATATCTTGAGTCATATAAACGGCTGTTCCGTCTGAACGCAATACTAGTTTTTCATCTAGTCCTTCATCTGTCAAATCACACCATACAGATCCATCTTCTTTTTTAAAGAATACACCTCGGGTAATTCCGTCTTCAATAACATCTTTTCCTAATAAATAAGTATTGCTTTCGTAATATAATGTGTCAAAATCTACGCCTAAATTTTTGTAAGTAATTTTAAATCCTTCATAAACCCAGCTATTCATCATTTTCCAGAGTGCTACAGTCTCAGCTTCTCCAGCTTCCCATTTTAACAACATCTCTTGGGCCTCCATAAGAATAGGAGCTTGTTTTTTTGCCTCTTCTTCAGGGATTCCATTAGCAATTAGAGTACTAACTTCTTTCTTGTAGGCATCATTAAATTCTACATAATATTTTCCAACAAAGCTGTCACCTTTCATCCCTGTTGAGTCAGGGGTTTCTGAGTTTCCAAATTTCTTCCATGCCAACATAGACTTACAAATATGAATACCACGATCATTTATGATTTGTGTTTTGTAAACTTTATGTCCTGAAGCTTTTAAAATTTCTGCTACCGAATATCCTAGTAAATTATTTCTAACATGTCCTAAATGAAGTGGTTTATTAGTGTTTGGAGAAGAATATTCTACCATGACTACATCTTTTGATTTGGACGAAAGGCCAAAGTTATCTTGTGCATATATAGCATTAAAAGATTGAAGATATACGCTATCATCAATAACTAAGTTTAAAAAACCTTTTACAACATTATATGCAATAACTTCTTTTACGTTTTCAACCAAATACGCTCCTAAACTTTCTCCAATTTGGGCAGGATTTCCTTTTTTATATCGCAGCATAGGAAATACAACAATGGTAATATCACCTTCAAAATCTTTTCGTGTTGCTTGAAATTCTACCGTAGGTAATGTGGTTTCAAAAAGTGTTAAAAAACCTTCTTTTACTTTAGCTTCTAAAAGGGTTTGAATATTCATTGACTATCAAAAATTGAAGTACAAAATTACATATTTTATTTTGTTTTTTTGATAGATGTTTACGTAGATTTTATTGGTACTTTTGTA
>CAJQMN010000195.1 GCA_905479435.1 uncultured Flavobacteriaceae bacterium
CAATTTCTTCGTTACTTGATGTAATTGTCCCAGTCATTAATTGCTTTCCTAGAGGAGAAAACAATTTATAATCAACTTCTTTAGAAAAATTCAATGACAAATTAATTTTAGACTGGGTTGGGTTTGGGTAGATAGTCACTTGGTTATTTTCAAAGTCATCAGTTGATAGTAGTCCATCGATATCATATCTTGAAAAGAACAACCAGATTTCCATGGAGGCATCAATATCTTGGTTTGTCCCCCCTGTATTAATTACTGAACCTGGCCAAGTATGACCTCCTCCAATAACTTTCATATGCTCAGTAGTAATCCCATTATCACCATCTTCATAAACACTATGTTCTATTGTGCTTCCGTCTGAAGGGTCTATATCTGGAAACGTTGTAGTTGTTGGGGTTGTTTCACAATTATTATAATCTACCCAGTAAGAAATTACATCTGCTATGGGTATTGACAGGGTATTTCCATTATAAAGAACAACGTCATCTTCGGTACCATGAATTTGCAAAACGGGTGTTGGGCGTTGAGCGTTGCAATCATCAAAAGTATCTTGGGTCATAGAACCTGTTACAGAAGCCACAGCCGCAATTTTTTCACTCAATTGACAAGCCAATAAAAAACTCATAAAACCACCATTAGACATCCCTGTTGCGTAAACTCTGTCTAAATCTATAGCATATAAAGTTGCTAACTCATCGATTAAAGCTTCGGTAAAACCAACATCATCTATTGTGCTTGAAATCCCAGGAAACCCAACATTCCAGAATTGATTTCCAATAAATGTAGTCCCTTCAGGATGTACTAAAAGAAATCCCTCTGTATCTGCTATATCACGAAAATCACCGTAAAACATTTGTTGACTCGCACTACTCCCAAATCCATGAAAATTAAGAACTAAAGGTACAGTTGTATTGCCATCATAAATCTCCGGAATATATAGTATATAATCTCGCTGAATGCCGTCATGTGTAATAGATGCATTGATGGTTTCCTGAGCAAAACTAGAAAAAGTACACCCCACAAGAATTAGTAATAACGTTATATATTTCATGTTTTAATTATGTTAAGTCTGTTATTCTAATAAGATTCAAATATACTATAAGATAACTTGTTATAGTCATAGAGTTTATGCAATAATATTACGCTACGTTATTTTTTTAAAAATTCCCGTAGTATATAGATTAAACAACATATTCCAATCACTAATATAAGACACCCTTTAATTTCATAAGACATTTTATACCTTTTTTAACGTTTCAGCTAAACAGCGTTTTAATGCAGTTTAGGTTTTATTAGCAAAAGCTTTTCTTTTTTTTTAAAATTATCACCACTAGTTTTTAATTATTTGTGGCAATTTATAAGTGCCATTTAAAATGCTGTCACTTGGCCCATAAATACGTAAAACTGTGTAGAAAGGTCCATCAGGTGAGGGCAACCAATTACCTTCTCTATCTTTGCCTGGCGATTCTGTTTGAAAGAAAATGGTCAATGAACCGTCTTCATTTATTTTTAATGACTCAGTTTGGCTACCAATACTGTATCTGTTTATGGCGTTTTCAGCCAAATATCGATTTGGAAGATCGTACATTGTAAAAGACCAGAAATAGTCAGACTCAGGTAATTCATCTTTGGAGAAAGTGATTGAATAGTTACTTTTACTACCATCAAGTAATTCACCTTCATCATCTTTTTGAAAGCTAGGATAGATGGCCTGAGTAGGATAATTACCAAATTGTCCAACGATTACTCCAACAGTTCTGTTTAAATAATCCTCACCAATAATTTCTCTTGTGTTAAATAGCTTATTACCGTCATTGGTTATAGCTACTTGCTTATCAATTTCTCTTAGCGCTTCTTCTATACCTGTATTAATAGCATCTACAAATGAACCATCCATATTATTCGGATGCCAATCCTTGCCAGCCACAACACCTATCTTTTTGGCATTTTCAAGCATCGTCTGGTCGGCTTTATTCGGAATGCTATATTCTAGCATAAAATTTGCATACTTAAAGAAATTGATGTTCTTTAAGTCAGCCTTATCATAGCTAATCCAATTAATATCTTCTAATATTGTTTTAGGCTCTGATCCAGTGAAGGAACTTAAAGGCTGTAAAATATATCCTTCTTGTATCGATTGCATTGCTGGAATGTCATCTTGACCATTTACTCCAGTTCTTGTTAATGTTCCAACAAATTGAGATTCCGAATATACAACACGTTTAATACCTTCTGGTATTTGTCCTTTAAAACCCCTGGTGGTTAGAAGATAATTCCCTCCGTCTTGTCCATCTATAACCGAGCCAGGTGCATCAATAACATACCCCCACATATCGTCCCATTGACAAACATAATATCGATTGCCGTCTGAACGAGGCATGGTTAATACCCATGGCTCAGAGCGTAAATCAACCCAAGCCCAGGAATAGGGAGTATTATTATTAGGTGTAGGAATATCCCTGTTGTCAGGGGTAGACAAGCCGTAGTGTTTATAGACTCCAAATCCTCCTATGTATTCGGGCGCGTCATTATTAATAGCTTGACTATACATTGTACCATAATTATACACGATAGGGAATAAGGCGATATAGGTTTCTTTTGAAATTTGCGTTATTTCTTCCTGACTAAGTGATTTATCAATACTGGATTTTTCCCTTTCTCCTCCATCACTTTTACAGCCTAATATGGAAAAAAAGATTACAGATATGATCATTACTTTATCTACCATAACGGCTCTATTTATTTTGCTGAACTTCATTAATGCTATTTATTTAGCGTTAGAATTAGTTTATCTTTTGTATACAGTTCTACCTTCCTTTAGAGTCTCTAGAACAATTATTTCTTTTATTTCATCAAGTTTAACCTTGAGGGGGTTTGCATCTAGAATAACTAAATCAGCCAATTTTCCTGATTCAAGCGTTCCTTTTGAATCTTCTTCAAAATGTTGATATGCCGACCATTCAGTAATACATTTTAAAGCTTCATAAGGAGTTAATCTTTCATTCTCACCGATAATTTCTCCTGATCTCGAAACGCGGTTTGTTGCTGTCCATATTACTCGCATTAAATTAGGTAAGGCTACTGGAGCATCAGTATGGATAGTTATTTTTAAACCCTTGTTTAACGCTGTCCTTGTTGGACTGATTTTGTTCCCTAAGCTGTCACCAATTAATTCCTTGTGCCAATCTCCCCAGTAAAAGGTATGTAAGGGGAAGAGTGACGTAATAATGTTCAGATTCTTAAATTCATCTAACTGATCATCTCGTACATATTGACCATGAATGAGAACATCTCTTCTCCCTTCATTTCCATATTTATTAGTTACCTTCTTTAAAGTTCTAATCATTTGATCCATTGCGGCATCCCCATTAGCATGAGTATGTATAGGCCAATTATTTTTAAAAGCTTTTTCATATATCACCTCCACATCTTTATCATCCGGTATGGCGGGATAACCAGAATAACCTTCATCAGCGCCTTCCGGTGGAATTAGATAGGGTTGGGTCCTCCATGCTGTTCTGCCTTGTGGAGATCCATCCAGTGTCAGTTTCATCCCTGCAATCCTGTAATGATTATTGTAAGTCGAACTATACCATTCAGAGTTTAATAAGGAATCTGAAACTGAGTAATCAATATAGCTTACCACATCCAATTTTAAGAAACCAGTAGTAGCAGCATGTTCTAGAAATAGATGAGAATTAGGCATTGCTCTTCCCTCTTGAGCTGTAGTGTAGCCATACGATAATGCCATATTTTGCCCTGCTATCATAAATGCTTTAACCGCCTCTTCACTTTTTGGAGCTAAAACTATAGGCATTATAGGTATAGCAGCTAATTCTTCTAAAACACCATTCGGTTCATTTGTTCCAGCAATTCTTCTTATAACACCACCTTCAGGATTGGGAGTTTCTGAATTGATATTTAAAAGCTCTAAACCTTTGCTATTCACAACGCAAAAGTGACCCGAGATATGTATTATCATTACCGGATGTTCTTCTGATACTTTATCCAAGTCCTCTTTAGTAGGGAACCTTTTCTCTTCTAATACAGAGTCGTCAAATCCCATTCCGAATATCCAGCCGGTTAGTTCAATATTTTCAGGTGTCGACCAAGCTTTCAATATTTCTATTAAGGAATTTATATTTTTCGCACCTGCATCTGGGGGTGGGAGGATTTGTGCACCTATAGCTTGACTAGGAAACCCAGCAAAATGTGAGTGCGCATCTATAAATCCAGGCAACAAAGTTTTGCCATTTAGATTTACTTTTCTAGCTGATGGGATTAGCTGTTTAGACTCGGAAAAATCTCCTACGAAGACAATTGAATCTGAATCTATAACTAGTGCTTCAACATAATTCGGTTCATTCCCAACCATGGTGAGAATATCTCCTCCATAATAAATGATTTGATTTTCAGCTAGTTCTGAGGTTTTGACTTCAGAGCAACTTGAGAAGATTAGTATGGATACTAAAATAGTTATTGAACTAATAATGTTTTTTGTCATAATTCTGTAGTTTTTGCTAACGGTCTCGTATAACCGAGAGTTACGGGTTAATATGCTTTAATTTTCGGTTTAACACTGACGTTAGTAATTCCGAGTGGATTCGGACGTAGTCGAATCCGCCGTAATTGCGGTTATACATTGTTGTAAAACGTTTTTTGATTCCATTCCACATTCAGTTTTTCCAATTCAGCATTTAATTCAGCGAGTGAATTAGGGTCAATAATCTGCGTGTTGATTGTCAATTCGCTTTTATCCGTTTTTAGGATATAATCTCCAGCAAACTTTTTAATTCGTTTTATTTCAGTCAGATTTAGTTTTTTTCCGAATGGTCCATTTACGTTTATAATTCCGTTTTCAATGGTCAAATATTTGTAATTCTTTTGGTAAAAATATAGTCCCAAATACATAAGAGAAATGAAAATCCAACCATAGTCAGTCCAATTCGGTTCTTCTTTTCCAAATACTCCAACAAAGAACCAAACCAACCAAATAAGTCCAGAAATCAAATTCACATTTAGGTTTCTTTTTTTATATCCTATTTTCATTTTTTAAATGTTTTACAACTCGTTATATGGAGAATAAACCTTCTGTTTATAGGGTTCTATTTCCGGATAACAGGAGTCTTTGTTAAAATTTATCTCAAAAAAGATTTACAAAATCTGTCTTTGTGTCTGAAATAAATAACAACAATAAATTTCAGTAATTTTATTACCAAACACAATCCCTATAAGTAATGAAAAATATAGCTCACTATTTATAGGGATGCGTTGAGAAGAGGTACTTGTTAAAATTCTTGATACTTTTCCTCAAAGGAAGAGTTAGGTTACCAGTGTAGCAAAATATCATTTAAGCTAACTAACCAAATTAGTAGCCTCTAAAAATGTGCATTTATTTATATTGAATGAATATATTTTTTATTTAAAAAATTTAGTTTAAATAATATTTCCGCGAAATTTTCTGTTAAGTTTGTTGTATGACTGTTTTTCAAACTAACTATACAGTAGTAGCTTCTCACATAGATGAACTTCATCATGTAAATAATGTAGTTTATCTAGAATGGATTCAAGACATAGCAAATTTACATTGGACACTACTAAAAAAGGGGGTAGATACTTCTGCTTATGTTTGGGTAGTGATTAGACATGAAATAGATTATATAGGACAGGCGCTATTAGGTGACGAAATTACTGCTAAAACATGGGTAGGTAAAACAGGAGGCATCCGATCTATTCGTCATGTAGAATTTTATAAAAACAATAAAGCCATTGTTAAGGCTCAAACCACCTTTTGTTTGGTAACTGCTAAAACCTTTAAGCCTACTCGAATAACAGATCAAATTTTATCGATGTTAGGTCCTAAATAGCTGTACCTTTGCATTTAGAAATTTAATGTAACGATGAGCACATTTGCTACCTTAGGAATAAAAAAACCATTCATACAATCTATTAAAGAGTTAGGAATACATTCGCCTTCAGAAATTCAGGAAAGAACCATTCCAGTTTTATTGAATAAAAGAACAGATTTTGTAGGCTTAGCGCAGACAGGAACAGGTAAAACCGCCGCTTTTGGCCTGCCAATAGTTCAACAGATAAATCCTAACAATACTGCTGTTCAAGCACTTATTTTATCACCTACACGAGAATTGGTACAACAAATAAAAAAACAACTTTTTAAGTATACAAAATATTATGACCACAAGGTGTTTGTTGAGGCTGTTTATGGTGGCGAAAAGATCGAAAAACAAATACATAATTTACAGAGAACTACCCATGTAATTGTTGCTACTCCTGGAAGATTAATTGATTTGATAGAACGAGGAAACATCAATTTAAAAGAGATAAACACCTTGGTTTTAGATGAGGCTGATGAAATGTTGAGTATGGGATTTAAACAAGATTTAAATAGAATTTTAAAATATACCTCAGGTCATCGAAATACTTGGTTGTTTTCTGCGACCATGCCAGAAGAAATTCAAAGAATTATTAAAACGTACATGGATGCTAATGCACCACGTGTAGAAATTGATAGAAATGCTACGGTAAATACCAACATTAGTCATCAATTTGTAAAAACAACCATCAAAGAAAAAGTAAAGACTATAATTCGTTTTTTAGAATCTAGACAAGAAGCGCGTGGTATTATATTTTGTAGAACTAAAGCAGGTACACAAAATCTTAACAAACTTTTGCAAGAGGAAGGTTTTTCTATCGGAGCCTTGGAAGGAGATATGCAACAAAAAGAGCGCGACAAAGTAATGCGTGCCTTTAAAAATGAAAGTTTACAGTACTTAATTTCTACAGATGTATCTGCAAGAGGAATAGATGTTAGAGATTTAGCATTTGTAATTCATCATCAATTACCAGATCAATTAGATTATTATACGCACAGAAGTGGAAGAACTGCTAGAGCAGGTAAAAAAGGGGTGTCTCTTGCTTTAATTATAGCTCATGAGCTTCAACGAGTACATGAAATAGAAAAAAACTTAAACATTAAATTTACGGAAACTACCTTCTAATGGTTAAGATAACCATCTGTGCTGATTAGCTTTTTTAGTGTACCATATTAAATAGCCTCCAATAGCAATAATCATAAAAGGCATGAGTAGTCCCATAGGGCCATAGCTGTCTGTATTTTCATTTATTAGCAGACCATATGACATCTGTATAATAATTCCTATAAATGATATAATAAAGAAAGTAGAGGCAATTTTTTTCTTTAACAATAATAATAAAGCTCCAAAAGTTCCTGAAAATACTGCAGTAGCAAATGCTGCTGTTGCCCAGGCTGGAACATCTTGATACATGAGTTGCTGGTCTTTGGGTAAAGAGGCTAATACAGCATCAGTCATAAATGCCTGAGTTAAATAATTAAATACTCCCATTAAATTCCAAACAAGTGCCATGCTGCTAATGATCCAAAATAGTCCCGTTGGTTTTCTTAAGTAGTTCGTCATGTTGTTAAAATTTTAATAAATTCTACCTTAAATTTAGACAAAAAATAATAAATCAGGTTGCAGCATCTTAAAAATGGTATTTTTGCAGCATCAATTATTCAACCAAATTTCATGATTAGTAAGCCTAAACTTATTCCATTTCTTTTTATCACTCTCCTTATTTCAGCTGCTTCTTTTGCTCAAGTAAAAACAAGTATTAGAGGAAAAGTAGTAGATGAGAAAGGTGCTCCAATATTTGCCGCTTCTGTATATTTAAATACCAGTCAGGGAAGTATTTCTGAAGAAGATGGTACTTTTCAAATTACAGATATAGTCCCAGGATCATACAACTTAACGGCTAGCTTTGTTGGTTTTGACTCACAAACAAAATTTAATATTATTATTAAATCAAAAGGGAATCGATCGTTTAATTTTATTTTAATTGAATCTTCTGAATCTCTAGAAGAAGTAGTAGTTTCTAATAAAAATAAAATAAGTAGACCTAAAGAAACTCCTTTATCTACCCAGTCTTTATCTGCTGTAGAAATAGCTACCTATCCAGGAGGTAACAATGATGTTGTTCAAGTGGCCCAGTCATTACCTGGTGTTTCTCCATCAGTAGGAGGATTTAGAAATGATTTAATTATACGTGGAGGTGCTCCTAATGAGACCGTATATTATTTAGATGGGGTAGAAGTGCCAAATATTAATCATTTTGCAACACAGGGAAGTGCAGGAGGTCCTGTAGGCTTATTAAATGTTGCTTTTATCAATGATGTTACCTTATCTACATCTGCTTTTGGTGCTCAATATGATAATCCATTATCTGGGGTGCTTCAATTTAAACAACGTGATGGTAATAAAGAGCGATTCAATACTAACATCAGGGTAAGTGCTACAGATGCTGCTTTCACTTTTGAAGGCCCGTTATTCAAAAACAAAAAGAAAGAAAGTAAGACCAGTTTTTTATTGTCTGTAAGAAGAAGTTATTTACAAGCTTTATTCAAACTGATAGGCTTACCCATTAGACCAGATTATTGGGATTACCAATATAAACTAACACATCAGGTAGATAAATATAATGACTTGTACTTTATAGGTTTAGGATCTGTAGATGATTTTAGTGTGGAAGCTCCAGAAGACTATGATGAAGAAGCTCAAGCGGTTTTGGAACAGGCACCTTTCATACAGCAAAAAACAAATTCTATAGGGGTCACCTGGAGAAAAAGATTTAAAGATGGTTCTGGTTATATGGAAACTACAGTGAGTAATAATCGTTTAGAAAACATATTTACCAATTACCTAGATCCTGAAAACGAAACTGGAATTATCTTTAGAAATGATGCCGTAGAATCTGAGTCTAAACTTAGATATCAGCTTACTAAATTTGTAAATGATTGGAAATTTACAGGGGGTTTTAATACACAACATTCTTTTTACTCAAATAATACAACTAATATTGCTGATGCAATTTTCTATACTACCGAGATAGACTTTATTAAATACGGACTTTTTGCGAATGCAACACGTTCTTTTTTTAATGATAAAGTTGATGTGTCTCTTGGATTTAGGATGGATGATGATAGTTTTACAACTTCAAGTAACTTAATTTCAAATTTTTCTCCAAGATTCTCATTGTCCTATGAATTTAAAGAAGATTGGCGTATAAGTGCAACTGCAGGACGGTATTATAAAATAGCACCGTACACAATTTTAGGTTTTAGAGATCCAAGTGGTAATCTTACAAACCAAGACAGTGATTATACACAAAGTGATCATTATGTAATAGGATTACAACATTACTTAAACCCAGCTGCAAGTATATCACTAGAGGGTTTTTACAAAATATATTCAGATTACCCTGTATCAGTATTAGATCAAGTTTCATTGGCTAATAAAGGAGCAGATTTTGAAGTATTGGGAAATGAAGATGTAGAAACAGTAGGAAAGGGTAGAAGTTATGGTTTAGAATTTCAATACCAGCAGAAATTATTGAATAATTTTTATAGTATTTTCTCATACACCTATTTCTTTAGTGAATTTACAGGTTTTGATACCACTACTTATATCCCTTCTGTTTGGGATAGTAGACATTTGGTTTCTTTTGTTGGTGGATATAAATTAAAAAAAAATTGGGAAATTAGTTCTAGATATCGGTTTGCAGGTCAAACCCCTTATGTTCCAACAAATCTTGAGGCAACACTGGTTTCCTATCCAGAAATCATTTTAGATTATACGCGTTTGGGAGAAGAAAAATTAGAAACGTTTAGTCAATTAGACATTCGAGTAGATAAAAAGTGGAATTACAATCAATTCAGTTTAAATATCTTTTTTGAAGTTCAAAATGTTCTTGGCCAAAGCATCCCAAGGCCAAATGAATATGGGCTGTCAAGAGATGTGGATGGTAATTTAAATTCTCCACTTAGTTTGTCACAAATTAACCAGGACACCAGCACGTCTATTCCTAGCATAGGCATAGTCGTAGATTTTTAAA
>CAJQMN010000196.1 GCA_905479435.1 uncultured Flavobacteriaceae bacterium
TAGCATGGGTTAGAATTTGTCGTAGGCATAATATTGAAGATGCACGTTTCCATGATCTTAGACATGAGGCATTAAGTAGATTTTTTGAAGTTAAAAATCTTAATGTACCCGAGGTTCAATTAATTTCCGGCCACCTAGAACCTAGAACATTAATGAGAGTATATGCGAATTTAAGACCTCAGGATTTAGCTAATAAATTGGCTAAGCTGTAGCATTAAAGTATTAAGATTCCTCCACCTAGACAATAAATTTAAGGTCTGGTAGGGTCTGGATATTGGATATGGCAATGTCTAAATGTAGAGAATGTGCTAATGCACTAAAAGAGGTAAAGCGTCTTTGCAAAGAGTTTGGCTTTACTGCAGGGATGCTCAAAGGTGCATTGGCTGTGGGGCAGAAGAAAACAATCTGATGTCATATATTCTATACTTCTTAATATCTTCAACAATATTATTGTTCTTTGCAGATAATCTTTATTCCGAAATTTATGGAATTCTAACTGCCTTAAGTCTTTCGCTGATAATCGTCTTTTTGTTAGCAAAAAAAACGTATAGATGGATTAGTTATATTCTATTTTTCGCCATCTCAATAACATCTTTTTTTGGTTATACTGAGGCGCTTACTGGCTCGCATGCGGTTAGTGATAATTTTTTGTTTTATGGGTTATCTTTCTATACGGCCTCAATTGCATACTTAAATTCCAAACGAAAATTAACCTTAATAGATTCTTTGAAGGTCTCGAATCCCCTATTAATTTTTACTGGCCCCATTGCTTTATTCGTAAGACCAATAGCGCATCGAAGCGTATATCAAAGGATTTTGTATTTTTTGCCATTTTCGATTATTGGCATATTTTACTTTCAGATTGTCGGCGCTCCACTTAGTGCTTACATGTTTTTAATCCATGCGACAGATCTAGTTTCAGCTTTAACATTTGCCTTTATCTTTGAAATTTTTGTATATGCGAATTTTTGTGGACTTTCCTTAATAGTCTATTCAATAAGCGGTATATTAGGTTATAAATTGCCCCTTAACTTTAGGCAGCCCTTTTCAGCAACTAACGTGGTTGAATTTTGGAAAGGTTGGCACACATCACTTTCAAGTGTTCTAAAAGAGCTCTTTTACACCCCAGCAAGGAAAGTCTTAGGATCTTTTGGTGCGTTACTTTTAGTTTATTTTTCATCGGCGATGTGGCACGGAATAACTTTTAATTTTTTGGTTTGGGGTGTATTTCACGCTCTGTGTTTTTATATAACGGTCAAAGTTCTTAAATCAAACTCCAGTTTCAAATCTTTAATCACTTTCTTAGTTATGATTTTTGGGGTTGTGTTAGGGCGTCTAATTTTTGCTGATAATAATACATCCAGACTCTTAGAGAAATTAACATTCCAATACGATGGGTTAAACTCATTTGCTCAAATATCTTCTACACCCACAGTTTCAAAAGTTGCACTTATACTTGGTCTAATTTTTGTAATGGGCGAGCTTTTATTAAGAAATAATAAGTTTGTTAAGAAAAGAAATTATAAACATTTAAGAACACCTACTGCTCAATTATTCTTGCTTGGCATCATAGTATTGTTAGCGATGAATGTGGGAGGTGATTATGCAATATATGGTCAGAGATAAATCTTTATATTCTTTTGTTATTTTTGTTTTTGCAGCAATTATTTACATAACTTATTTATTTTATGATTTTAAGAATCAAGGAAATGGGTGGCGTGAAGACTTTGGTTTGCACAAGAAAAGCGAGATTCTAAAAGTTTCTCCTAATGCATTGCTACTTGGGGGATCTAACGTTGCTTATTCTTTAAGTGCAAATCAGCTCACCACATTAACAGAGTATTCTTGGTATAACCTCGGACTCTATAGTGAGGCATTTAATGATCAAAACTATTTGAGTTATGTGTCGACTAGCCTAAATGATGAACAACGATTGAATGTTGATTTAGTTGTGTACAGTGGGATTGCCCCTTTAAAAAGTGGATATTTGGCAGGTCGAAGAAAAGATAGAAGTGATCCTTGGGGGAAACGAAATTTAAGCTTGATTCCTAATGATCCTTTAGCACTTACTTTAAAAAATGTTTTGTTGCGCAAGGATAAAAAATTGGGGGGATATCCACTACCTATAATGAGAGGTGACTTTAACTTCAATAAAAAGAGGTGCGATCAAAATTATAAAGCGGCTTTTGAGAGAGAAATGAATTGGAAAGAAGTTGAAGCTTGGGTCATTTTTCAAGTTTCGAAAATTTCTGAAACCTTTCCAAATGCAGAGTTGGTTTTTGTGATACCAAGTGTGTTTTATGGTGAAACATACGATCTCAATCTCGACAATTTATATACAACAAAGTTGGCTTCGTTGATCCAATACAAATTCAATTCCAAAGTTAAGTTTTTAGCACAGCCTCCATATTTTGAAAAAAATATTACATGCGATAATGAATTTCATGGTAACGAGGAAGGTAGAGCTTGGAGAACTAATAATCTTGCTATATTTCTCAGTTCTTTGAATTAGTGAGGGATCAAGTGCGAACGATTGTGATGTAAGTGCGATAGGATAAGGGACAGGGGAAAAAAAATAAAAAAAAGAAAAAATGAAAAAACTATTTTCAATGATTTTGGTTATCTGTTCTCTGTTAGGTGGGAATGCTTATGCTGATCCAACAAAATTTAAATGTATTAACAAAGATGGAACAGAGCGCGAATATATTTTGTCAATTGATTTAAAAAAAGAGGAAATTAAACTAGCAGGTACACACTCTCAGGACTCTCACAGGACTCAGCACGTAGAAATAGAATATAGGATTATCTTTGATTTCATTGACCTTTTAAGATAAAATAAAAATAACGATTAAACATTAATTTCGTGTGGAATGTACGAGTTAAGTATTGTATATCACGGTGGAATTACTGAGGGCCTGTAGCTCAGTTGGTTAGAGCAGTACACTCATAATGTATTGGTCCCAGGTTCGAGTCCTGGCGGGCCCACCAAAAATTATTTTTATA
>CAJQMN010000197.1 GCA_905479435.1 uncultured Flavobacteriaceae bacterium
CTTTATAAAAAGCAAAGATACATTTCTGAGGTAAATAAACTAAATTCGTGCTATGATTTTAGTTACAGGAGGCACAGGGTTGGTTGGTTCACATTTATTAGTTCGTTTGGTACAAGAAAATGAACCCATTAGAGCCATTTATAGAACCCTAGAGAGTATTGAAAAAACTAAAAAAGTATTTTCATATTATACCAATCTTTCCAAGGGGGTATTTAGCAATATAGAATGGGTACAGGCAGACATTACAGATGTGCCGTCTATGATACCAGCTTTTAAAGGGGTAAAAAAAGTATACCATTGCGCAGCTGTCATTTCATTTGATCCTACAGCTTATAGAACCATGAGAAAGGTAAACATTCATGGCACCGCAATTATTGCCAATTTAGCCATAGATGCTAAAGTAGAAAAATTGTGTTTTGTAAGTTCTATAGCAACAATTGGAGACGATCCTAAAAAAGAGTTTGCTAACGAAGAAAATGATTGGGGAGGGAATCAAAAGAATAATGGGTATGCCATTACCAAGTATGGCGCAGAAACAGAAGTTTGGCGAGCTAGCCAAGAAGGAGTTGATGTTATTATTGTAAACCCTGGTGTAATTCTGGGAAGTGGTTTTTGGACTTCAGGCTCAGGAAAAATGTTCTCGCAAATTCATAAAGGTTTTCAATTTTATTCTGAAGGAGTAACCGGTTTTGTTGGCGTTAAAGATGTTATTGAATCGATGGTTCAGTTAATGGAAAGCAGTTGTAAAAACGAACGATTTATTTTAGTATCAGAAAATAAAAGTTTTAAAGAAGTGCTATCCTCTATAGCTGAAGCTTTCGGAAAGAAAAAACCTACGAGATGTGTTCAGCCTTGGCAAGCAAGTTTATTCTGGAGATGGGAATGGTTGGTTTCAAAAATTATGGCAAGAAAAACAAGAATGAGTAAGTACACTGCAAAAACCTTACACAGAAAAACATATTATTCTTCAGAAAAATGCAAAACCCAATTAAAGGTTACTTTTGAAACAATTGAGGAGGTCATTTATCAAGTAAAGAATGATTTTTTACTGTAGTTTTTTCTTTGAAAATCCTTTAAACTTTTTTTTGTTTAAAAGATCAATTTTTTTTAAATCTTCTATTTTTAGTTCTTTTTTAATTTTAATAGAATTATTTAAAAGAGAATCATTGTAAAGAGAATCTTTTAATTTTTTGGCTTCAATAAAAATTTCTAGTTCTTTTTCCAACATTGCTGTTATCTCATTTAACATAGGTTCGTAAACATCAATCTTTGAGGTGTAATAAAGATTACTGGAATTAAATCGAAGGCTATCGATGTTGTATTTATTGTAAATAAGGGTGATGTAGGAAACTTTTTTTTGCTGTCTTGCGTTTTTGATATTTTTTGCAGCGGTTGCCAAATACAAATCTTTTAACAACAGCATCATAGAATCTTTTGGAATAAGATCTAAGGGCTCATCATAGATGGTATTGCTTTTGCAAGAGGCAAAAAGAATGATTAAAATTAAAGAAGTGATTCTATTTTTCATACTCTATCAAAAGTAATTCTTTTTCCTTTTTCGGAGGTGTTAAAAACTCCGCGATCATACATTAAAACTCCATTCACAAATGTATGAGTAACACTAGATGAAAAAGTAATTCCTTCAAAAGGAGACCATCCACATTTGTATAAGATGTTTTCTTTACACACCGTTTGAGGCGCGTTCATATCTACCAATACTAAATCTGCAAAATAACCTTCTCTAACAAAGCCTCTTTTTTCTATTTGAAAGATTTTAGCTGGGTTATGACATGCTTTTTCAACAAGCTTCTCAATGGTAATTACCTGTTCGTTAACTTTTTCTAATAAGGCCAATAGGGTATGCTGAACTAGAGGTCCTCCGCTAGGAGCACTTAAATATGAATTTGATTTTTCTTCTAAAGTATGAGGAGCATGATCTGACGCGATAATATCTATCCTATCATCTAATAGCGCGTCCCACAATCCTTGCCTGTCTTGAGCGGTTTTAACCGCAGGATTCCATTTAATATGAGTGCCTTTTTCTTTATAATCTTCATCAGAAAACCATAAATGATGCACACAAACTTCAGCGGTAATTTGCTTTTCTTCTAAAGGAATGTCGTTTCTAAATAATGCTGTTTCTTTTGCGGTAGACAAATGAAAAACATGCAATCGAGCTCCTGTTTTTTTTGCCAAAGCAATGGCTTTTGAAGAAGATAAATAACAAGCCTCCTCACTTCTTATAATTGGATGTAATTCAATTGGAATATCGGCTCCATATAGTGCTTTATAGTGCGCCGTATTTTTTTTGATGGTAGCTTCATCTTCACAATGAACAGAGATAATAAGCCGAGTAGATGAAAATATTTTTTCTAAGACCTCAAGATTGTCTACCAGCATATTTCCAGTAGATGAACCTAAAAACAGCTTGATGCCTGCCACAGTTTTTGGGTTGGTTTGCAGTAATTCTTCTAAATTATCATTGGTGCCACCAAACATAAATGAATAATTAACAAAAGAGGTTTTTTCTGCAATATCAAACTTGTCTTGTAGGAGTTGTTGTGTAGTTGCTTGCGGCACTGTGTTGGGCATCTCAATAAAAGTAGTAACCCCACCTGCAACAGCAGCTCTACTTTCTGTTCCAATAGTTGCCTTATGAGTTAGTCCAGGCTCTCTAAAATGTACTTGATCGTCTATTAATCCGGGGATAAGATACTTTCCTTCAGCGTCAATTACAGGAATAGTGTCTATAGTAATGCAGGTACTTATTTTTTTTATAAATCCGTTTTCTATCAGAATATCGCTAAGAAAGGAAGCCCCCTCATTTACAATAGTTGCATTTTTTATTAGGTAGGTGTTCATCGTAAGCCTTTAAATCTCATTTTTAGTACACCAAAAAGTGCTTCATATATTATTCCGTCACTCATTTTAGAGGTTCCTTCGGTTCTATCTGTAAAAATTACAGAAACTTCTTTAATTTTAAAGTTGTGTTTCCAAGCTTTAAATTTCATCTCAATTTGAAAAGCATAGCCAACAAAGCGTATTTTATTGAGTTTAATTGTTTCAAGCACACTTCTTTTGTAGCAGACAAATCCTGCAGTAGTGTCATGAATTGGAATTCTGGTAATAAAACGAACGTATTTTGAGGCAAAATAGGACAGTAATACTCTCTTCATTGGCCAGTTCACAACATTTACACCTTGTGAATATCTAGACCCTATAGAAACATCAGCACCTTCTTTTTCACAAGCCTCATAAAGCCTTACTAAATCTTTTGGGTTGTGAGAAAAGTCTGCATCCATCTCAATGATGTAGTCATATTTTTTTTGAATTGCCCATTTAAAGCCGTGAATATATGCAGTTCCAAGTCCATTTTTCCCCATTCTTTTTTCAATAAAAAGCGCATCAGAATATTGAGTGATTAGCCTTTCTACAATTTCAGCAGTACTGTCTGGAGAGTTGTCATCAACAACCAATATATGAAACTTCTTTTTTTGGTTGAAGACAGCTTCAATAATCGCTTGAATGTTTTCTTTTTCGTTATAGGTTGGAATAATAACTAGAGTGTCAGACATAAAATGTGTGAGAATATGCACAAATATACATTTTTTTATGACTAATTTTGTGTTAATCTTAATTACAAAAAAGAAGGTATGGAAGCTCTTCAGAGAAGCGTTTTATCAAACAATTGGATCACATTAATTTTTGTATTCTCTATCCTATTACTTTTTTTTCTAAAACTTTTTACAACAGCAAAATTAAAAGGATATGTAACTTCTCTTTTCAATAAAGGCTTTGTTGAAATAGAGGCAGAGGAGAATTATTGGGCTTTGTCTTTTTTCCATACAGGATTCTCATTATTCACCTTTTTAATGCTTTCTGTAGCCACCTTTTTTTTAATCAACCAATTTAAACAAAGCAGTGTATTTTTATTAGAAGACTACTTGATGAGTACATCCTATTTGTTTAGCTATGTGGTACTGAGGTTTTTAGTTGTATTTGCATTGTTTTCAGTCTTTCAATTTCACTCAAAGTTGTCATTTTTCATGACCTCTAAACGGGGGTATCTTTATTCTATTTCTGTTGGCTTGTTCTTTT
Organism: uncultured Flavobacteriaceae bacterium; assembly: GCA_905479435.1. Taxonomy (GTDB): domain Bacteria; phylum Bacteroidota; class Bacteroidia; order Flavobacteriales; family Flavobacteriaceae; genus Polaribacter. Next base: position 4,099 of record CAJQMN010000197.1, read on the forward strand.
TAAATGTGTTTTATTTTTATGCTTTTCAAGATCAGTATTTCTTATTTGCAGGTTTTACAGTACTTTTTTCATTAAGATTTTCTTTAATTTTAATCAATAACAAAAACCTGATTATTAAAGAGTTATTTTATTTTATTTTGTACCTTTGCGCCTTCGAATTAGCACCGCTATTCGTTTTGTTTAGATTGATATTTTAAATAAAATAGAAGTAGATTATGAAAGTGAAAACAATCTTGGTATCTCAACCAGAACCAAAAACAGAAACATCTCCTTATTCTGACTTGTCTGATAAACAGAAGGTTAAAATTGATTTTAGACCTTTTATCCATGTCGAAGGAGTTACTTCAAAAGAGGTTAGAGCTCAAAAAATTGATTTGTCAAAATTTACTGCTATCGTTCTTACGAGTAGAAATGCTGTTGATCATTTCTTCAGAATAGCAGAGCAAATGCGCTTTAAAGTGCCAGATGCGATGAAATATTTTTGTCAGTCTGAAGCAGTAGCTTTCTATTTACAGAAGTATGTAGTGTATAGAAAACGTAAAATTTATGTTGGGAAAAGAACTTTTCCTGAATTGATAAAGCTTATTAAGAAACACAAAGAGGAAAAGTTTTTATTGCCTTCTTCAGACAAACTAAAACCATTAATTCCAAATGAATTAGATGCTTTAGGGGTAAACTGGAAAAGAGCTATTCTATATAAAACAGTAGTAAGCGATTTATCTGATTTAGAAAATGTGTTTTATGACATTCTAGTGTTTTTTAGTCCGTCAGGGATAGATTCGTTATTTAAAAATTTTCCAGAATTTAAACAAAACAACACGCGAATTGCAGTCTTTGGGAATTCTACGGTTAAAGCAGCTACGGCAGCTGGGTTGAAGTGTAATATTACCGCTCCATCACCCGAAACTCCTTCCATGACTATGGCTTTGGAAAAATACATCAAGCAAGCAAATAAAAAATAATTAAGCGAACAAATAGAGCTAATAAAAAACCACGTTAACGCGTGGTTTTTTTATGCAAATAAAGTTGCAAATACTTCTTCAATTTTCCCAACAAGAATAAGCTTTATACCGTCTTCTTTGACTGTAATTTTATTGTATTTAGACGCAACAAATGTTTTATAGCCAAGTTTTTTTGCTTCAGAGATGCGTTGATCTATTTTAGAGACAGGTCTTATTTCTCCTGCTAATCCAATTTCTGCAGCAAAACAAACATTGGGAGATATAGCAATATCTTGATTGGAGGATAAAATTGAGGCAACAACAGCAAGGTCAATAGCAGGGTCATCAATACTAATACCCCCCGTAATGTTTAAAAAGACATCTTTTGCAGCTAATTTAAACCCAGCTCTTTTTTCTAAGACGGCCAAAACCATATGCAAGCGCTTGAGGTTGTATCCTGTAGTTGTTCTTTGAGGCGTTCCATACACGGCCGAACTCACCAAAGCTTGAACTTCAATCATTAAAGGCCGAACACCTTCAAGAGTTGATGCAATAGCCGTTCCGCTTAAATCAGCGTCTTTTTTTGAAATGAGAATTTCGGAAGGGTTTGACACTTCTCTCAATCCGTTTGAAAACATTTCATAAATACCTAATTCTGCAGTTGAACCAAATCTATTTTTCTGAGAACGTAATATTCTATAGGTATGATTTCTGTCACCTTCAAATTGCAAAACAACATCTACCATATGTTCTAAAATCTTTGGTCCAGCAATTTGCCCCTCTTTATTAATATGGCCGATTAATAAAACAGGCGTACCCGTTTCTTTTGCAAATTTTATAAGTTCTGCGGTAGTCTCTCTAATTTGAGAGATACTGCCGGGAGAAGCCTCTATGGTATTTGTATGTAGCGTTTGTATGGAATCTATAACTAAAATTTCAGGGATTGTTTGTTCAATATTTTTAAAAATTTCCTGAGTATTTGTGGCTGTTAAAATAAGACAATTAGAGGCATTTTTTTGAATTCTTTCTGCTCTCATTTTTATTTGAGATTGACTTTCCTCTCCAGAAACATATAAAACTTTATGAGGGATTGCAAGCGCTACTTGTAGAATTAATGTAGACTTTCCAATACCGGGTTCACCACCCAATAATGTCACGGACCCTTTAACTAAGCCTCCACCTAAAACCGTATCTAGCTCATTGTTTTGTGTAGGAATTCTTTCTTCTGCATTCAATTGAATCTCTTCAATTTTTAAGGGCTTAGAAATGGTTTTTGCTGTGTTAGATTGTTTCCATGCTCTGGCGACCTCTTTTTGAACTACTTCTTCAACAATAGTATTCCATTCATTACAGGCATTACATTGTCCCATCCATTTTGCATGCTGGGTGCCACAATTCTGACAAAAAAAAGTAGTTTTAGCTTTCGCCATTAGATATAAATTTACACAAAGAAAAGAAAATTACTTTGCTTTATTACAGATTGGTAAAAGTAAAAAAGAGAGACCACCAAAAATAATAATCATGGCAGTTTGTGCAGCCCACATCACACTTCCAAATGCTGTAGATGGTTCTTCGGGTACGCCAAATAAGGTAAACGCACCAGCAACGGCTAATGGATACAGGCCAATTCCTCCATTTGTTGCTGCAATACTAAATCCTCCAGCAATAAATCCAACTAAAATTCCTCCAAACGGAACATCTAACCCATTAATGGCAGGTATGGTAGCCCAAAACATTAAGATATACATGATCCAAATAAACACGGTATGAAAAATAAAAGCCCATTTATTTTTCATTCTAAAAATACTGGTAACTCCTTCAATAAGACTTTTTACAAAGTTTTTAATTTTTAAACCAAGCCCTTTTTTAGATTTTCTTACATAGGCATAAAACAAGAATCCAAATCCTATACACAAAACCAATAGAACTCCAATTTTTACGGGGTCTACATTTTTTGTGAGCAGTTCAATGATAAAATCAAATTGAATTAGCAGGGTAATCCCTATAATCAAAAACATCATAATTAAATCTGCGATGCGTTCTGCTACAATAGTACCAAACCCTTTCTCAAATGGGATCCCCTCATAATTAGTCATCACAGTTGCTCTTGAAACCTCTCCAGCTCTTGGGATGGCTAAGTTTACAAAATAACCAATTAAAACAGCCAAAGTGCTATTGATAAATCGAGGCTTATAGCCCAGCGGCTCTAACATAAACTTCCAACGATAGGCTCTAGATAAGTGACTTAAAATTCCAAAAAGTAATCCTAGAGCAATCCACCAATAGTTTGCATTTTTAAAATATTCTAAAAGGGTCTCAGGTGGAATAATTGTAAATAAATACCAAACTAAGGCTCCTCCAAAGAGCAGCGGAATAATTACTTTTACTATTTTTTTAATTTTTAAATTCAAAACTAGCGAAGTAAATTTGTGTTTTCATTAGGAAAAACAAGTGCTGGCTTAAATTTTTTTGCTTCTTCAAAATCTAGAAAAGCATAGGTAATTAATATCAAAATATCTCCAACAGCTACTCTTCTGGCAGCCGCACCATTTAATGTAATTTCACCACTTTTTCTTGGCCCAGGGATAACATAGGTTTCAAGTCGTTCTCCATTGTTGTTGTTAACAATTTGTACACGCTCTCCTTCTATAATATTGGCAGCATTCATAAGGTCTTCATCTATGGTAACGCTTCCTACATAATTTAAATCTGCACCTGTTACTTTAACACGATGGATTTTTGATTTAACAACTTGAACTAACATTTTGCAAAAGTACTACTTTTTTAAAATTTGAAAAGCTAAAACACACTAAAAAGAGCTTAAGAATTTAATGAAATGGTGTCAATTAATCGAACTTCTCTCGCATACACTGCAATAAATGCACGATAGGTTTTTTCTGGTGAGATGTTGGGTGCACTTTTTAAGGTTTCTTCATCTGCTATAGTAAAGTATTCCAACTCAAAAAGGGGTTGGTTTTCAAATTGTTCTAGAACCCAATTGTGAACAGCATCCAATGGAAGTTTTTCAAGTTTATCTTTTACACCACTTAGTGTTTGATAGATAATTGCCGCGGCTTCCTTTTCTTGTAAAGTTAAGCGAGCATTTCTTGAACTCATAGCCAAACCGTTAGCTTCTCTGTATGTGGCACAGCAAACGATATTTACATCTAAGGCTGTTTTTTTTACTAATTTTCTTATAATTTGTAGTTGCTGAAAATCTTTTTCTCCAAAGTATGCATGGGTTGGAAGTACAATTTCAAATAATTTTTTGACTATAGTGCCCACTCCGTTAAAATGACCTTCACGATATTTTCCTTCCATTTCATTTTCAAGGCCATCAAAATCGAATTGGAGAGCCAAAATGGTATTGTTATAAATTTCTTCTACGGAAGGAATAAAAACAACATCACAAGCGACCTTCTTTAGAAGATTTAGGTCGTTTTCAAGAGTTTTTGGGTAGTTGTCTAAATCTTCTTTTTTATCAAACTGTGTAGGGTTTACAAAAATACTAGCAACCGTAATGTCATTTTCTTTTGAAGATTCTTCTATTAAAGAAAGGTGTCCTTTATGGAGTGCACCCATTGTAGGCACAAAACCAATCTTAGCATTTTTAGAACGAAATTCTTTAAAATATAAATTTAGTTCTTTCTTAGTTTTAAAAACCTTCATAATAGAATATAGTCTAAGATCGCAAACTTAGTATTTTAACACGACTTTTGCAGAAAATTTCGTACTTTTGCAAACTTATATAAAGGCTTAAATTTAATGAAAGATAAGAGAATATTGTATGTTTCTTCTGAGGTTGTACCTTACTTGCCAGAAACAGAGATAGCATCTACTGCATTTAATGTAGCAAAGAAAGCGCATTCAAAAGGTGTACAGACAAGGATTTTTATGCCTCGTTTTGGGGTAATTAATGAGAGAAGACATCAACTTCACGAAGTAATTCGTTTGTCGGGGATGAATTTAATAATCAATGACATGGACATGCCTTTGATTATTAAAGTGGCCTCTATTCCTAAGGAAAGAATGCAAGTTTACTTTATTGATAATGATGAGTACTTCAAAAGAAAAGCTATTTTTTCTGATGAAGATGATCAGCTTTTTTCAGATAATGATGAAAGAGCAATTTTCTTTGCTAAAGGAGTCGTTGAAACTGTAAAAAAATTGAATTGGGCGCCAGACATTATTCATGTTCATGGATGGATGGCCTCATTATTACCTTTATATATCAAAGAATATTACAGTGATGAGCCTTTGTTTTCAGAAAGCAAAATTATAACTTCGGTATATAACAAAGACTTCGAAGGTGAATTGAATAGTGATCTTTCTGAAAAAATCAAATTTGATAAGATTTCAGACGATAAAATTCAAGTTTTAAAAGAACCAAACTATACCAATATTATAAAAAGTGCTGTTTCAAACTCAGACGCTATTGTTCAAGGGAGCCAAGAGATTCCTGAAGAAATATCAGAAGAAATTGAAAAAACAGACATTCCTGCACTTTCATATCAGGAAGAAGATTCGTTTGAATCGTATTTAAATTTTTATCAAGAACTTATTTCAGAAGAGTAAACTTAGGATAGTTATGTTAAGAAAATATATAAAAGCAACAGTATATGTTGTATTTACAGCGTTTCTTGTAGGGTTGGTTATTTCTTGTGAGGAAGATTTTACTGATATTGGAACTTCAATCGTTAACAATGGGGAGTTTACTACAAATGATACTATTTTTGAAATAGAGATTTCTGCCAAAAATATAGAAAAAGTTCAAGCAGATGGATTATCTATTGGTGGCCTCTTAGGACAATATTTATTAGGGGTTCACAACAATAACAATTATAAGAAAATTGAAGCCTCTATTATTTCTCAACTGGGTATCCCTCTAGATTTAACAAAAGTAGACCAAGAGTACGGTTCAGATACAATTACTGTTACTTCCATTGATACGGTGCTGTTAAGGATACCCTACAACGCTTCCTTACTAAGTACTGCAATACTTGATTCTGATTTTATATTAGATTCAATTATTGGAGATCAAGCTCAACCTTTTACCTTAAATGTTTTTCGATTAGAAACCTATTTAAGTGGTTTAAACCCAACAACACCAGCGTTAATTAATAGGTATTTTTCAGACCAAACGTATGAGGTTTCAACTGAAAAATTAAATAGTGTAGAAGACCTTCAGTTTAAACCCAACAGAAGAGATACTGCTCAATTTGTTAAAAGAAGGCTTAGTACAGGTGCGGTCTATGCGACAGACACTATTGTCTATGCAAACTCAAACCCATCCATCAGCATTCCTTTAAAAGAGGAGCGAATTAAAGAACTACTTTTTGACCAATATGAAACCTCAAATTTTGCATCACAAGATGCTTTTAATGACTATTTCAGGGGAATAAAAATACAAGCAGAAGGAGATAACGGGTCTTTAATGTCCCTTACTTTTAACAACAATAACCTTCAACCCTTAATTGATATTTATTACACAAATACGGTTTTAGTAGATGGAGGAACTGTAGTTTATGATACGGTAAAAAAGACAGACACCTTCTTATTGTCAGGAATAAGAACAAACGAATATAAAACAACCCCAGCAGGGCAACTGCCTGGAGTTAACAATGTACCTATTCAAGGTGTTTCAGGATCAATGGCTCAGTTAAAAATTCTCGGTGATGATCTTGATTTAAATGGGATTCCGGATGATTTAGAAGAATTGAGAACAAAAAATTGGCTAATCAACGATGCGAGCATTACAATTTATGT
>CAJQMN010000198.1 GCA_905479435.1 uncultured Flavobacteriaceae bacterium
TTAATTTTAATAATAACTAGACGTATTATCATCTAAAAAGATGACTATAATGTGTTAATTATTAAAATTAAATTAAAAAAGTTTGATGTAAAATCTGAAAATCTTGACTAATATCAGGGGGAGAAAAATCTTTGTAATATTCAATTCTTAAGGTTTTTATTCTATTAAAACCATTATTATGATGAGTATTAAAAAAAAGATGTTGAAATGCTAAGTTATGAATGCTTAATGGTTTTTCTATGCTGTACAAGGAAGATTCAAAGCGTGTAACTTCATCTTTACAGCAATTATTCCCTTTTAGGATTGAAACATTGGAGTTTGTGTCAACTTTCTCCATACCACAATCATCGGCATTTCCAAAATAAGACACATCCATAACTTGATCACCACAGAAATGTTCATCTATGGCAAAAGAAATAGACGAAAACAGTACTATGCATGACAGAATAAATGCACTTATTTTTTTTCCTATTAAATTCATTGCACTACAAATTTACAACAGAAATATATTAAAAATATGTTAAACTAATTTTAGTTTTATTAAGAGCAAAATAGCATCGTATTAAATTACAAAAAATAGCTATAAACATAAAGTTAGAAACGTCACTAAAAATTTAAAAAAATATTTTAATTTTATGGTTTAAATTTTATTTGAATGAATAGTAGCAAGATTAAAGGCTTTGTAACTGATGTTATTGCATCAGCAAAAACTACTGGTGAAAAACAACAAGTTATTTGTGATTTTTTAAAGCGTGAAATACCCTATTATGACTGGGTGGGTTTCTATTTTAAAAATGGAGAAAAAAAGGAATTAAAATTAGCTGAATTTTCTGGAGAGCCAACAGAACACACTATTATACCTTTTGGAAAAGGTATTTGCGGTCAAGTAGCCATTACAAATGAAAATTTTGTTGTTCAAGATGTAAATGAACAAACTAATTATATTTCTTGCGGCTGGAAAGTTAAATCGGAAATTGTAATACCCATTATGGTAAGAGGTGAAAATATTGGTCAAATAGATATTGACTCACACACTTTAAATCCTTTTACTAATGCTGATGAAGAATTATTAGAATTTATATGTAATAATATAGCCTCTTTATATTAAAATACAACTTCATAGACAACAGGAATTTGGCCTACTGTCTTATAAACATAAAATCTTCAAATTCCCTAAAAAAAATTTATTCACAATTGTAGTATAAGTTTCTCTATTTCAAATAAGTTTCTATTGTTTTAGCAATTCACATTTAGTAGATTTGTGTGCTTAACAAAGCACACAAAATGAGCAACTTAAAAATTATCCAATCTGCATTAATTTCGGTATTTCACAAAAATGGTCTTAAGCCAATAGTTGAGGAACTGCATAAAAACAATGTTACTATATTTTCAACTGGAGGTACAGAAAACTTTATCAAAGAATTAGGAATCCCTGTTACTCCTGTAGAAGATGTCACTTCTTATCCCTCAATTTTAGGAGGTAGAGTAAAAACACTACATCCAAAAGTTTTTGGAGGCATCTTAAACAGACAAGATCATCAGGGAGATATCGCAGAGATGAAAGCATATGAAATTCCACAAATTGATCTTGTAATTGTTGATTTGTACCCTTTTGAAAAAACAGTAGCCTCTGGTGCGAGTGAACAAGAAATTGTTGAAAAAATAGACATTGGCGGTATTTCATTAATTAGAGCTTCTGCAAAGAACTTTAAGGATACATTTACCATATCCTCGATGAATCAATATGAGGAATTCTTATCCCTTTATAAAGCTAATAATGGTTCTTCATCATTAGCCGAAAGAAAAAAATTCGCTGCAAAATCATTTAATATTTCATCACATTATGATACGGCAATTTTTAATTATTTTAATGAAGATGAGATTGTTTATAAAGCAAGTGAAACTGTTTCTAAAACTTTACGTTATGGAGAGAACCCTCATCAAAAAGGGTATTTCTTTGGTGATCTAGAAGCAATGTTTGACAAGGTTCACGGAAAAGAGTTAAGCTATAATAATTTATTGGATGTTGATGCTGCAGTAAATTTAATGGGAGAGTTTATAGGTGAATTGCCAACATTCGCAATTTTAAAGCATAATAATGCATGTGGTTTTGCTCAAAGAGCAACTGTTTCTGAAGCATATATAGATGCCCTAGCTGGAGACCCTGTATCTGCTTTTGGAGGAGTTCTCATTTCAAATACTAAGATTGATAAAACTACTGCTATCGAAATTCATAAATTATTTTGTGAAGTAGTTATTGCACCTTCTTACGATGAGGAAGCATTAACGATTTTAAAAGGAAAGAAAAACCGTGTGCTGTTAATCCAAAAAAGTGTTGAACTTCCAAATCAAATTGTTAGAACTTCACTAAACGGGATCCTAGTTCAAGATAAAGACACCATAACCGACCGCTTAGAAGATTTATCATATGCTACAAACTGTAAACCTTCTGACAGCGAATTAGATGACCTTTTGTTTGCTTCAAAAATTTGTAAACACACAAAATCTAACACTATTGTACTGGTTAAAAATAAACAGTTGTATGCCAGTGGAACAGGTCAAACCAGTAGAGTAGATGCGTTAAATCAAGCCATAGAAAAGGCTAATAATTTTGGTTTTAATTTAGATGGAGCTTCCATGGCCAGCGATGCATTTTTCCCTTTTCCTGATTGTGTTGAAATTGCAAATAATGCAGGAATTAAAAATGTTATTCAACCTGGGGGATCTATAAAAGATCAGCTGAGTATTGATTATTGTAACCAAAATAATGTAGCAATGGTTATGACTGGAACCAGACATTTTAAACATTAAAATTCAAGTTGATAACTAGCTTATTTTTACTAGATTTGTAAATAGAGACACTTACATAGAAAATTATTCATACTTATGGGCTTTTTTGATTTCATGACTGAAGATATTGCCATCGACTTAGGAACGGCAAATACGCTTATT
>CAJQMN010000199.1 GCA_905479435.1 uncultured Flavobacteriaceae bacterium
GGTGTTGGAATTTCACTGTATCTTACGGTTAAACAATTGAACAGGATCAATTCTTAATGAACCCCATACTTATAAAATTTTTAGTAAGGTTAGTAGTATTCACAGCATTCGTTTTTGTGATACACCTGTATATTTTAAACACCTTAGAATCCCCTCTTTTTAATAACGAGATAGTTTTTTCTTATGTCATTAATATTGCATCAGCAATTATAATTTTTTTAATGCTTTTCCTTTTGAGAAATAAATTTAAAAATCAGTTAGGGTTTATTTTTTTATTTGGGAGCGTCATCAAATTTGGGCTGTTTATTTTATTTTTATACAAACCATTTTATGCTGACGGTCTTATTTCAAAAGCAGAGTTTTTTACGTTCTTTATTCCATACTTTTTTACGCATACAATAGAGATTTTTAGCCTATCAAAATGGCTAAACAATATTCAATAATAAACCCGTATAAATTCTCGAGCAAACCCTATTAAAATAAATTTTAAAATAGTTTTTCTTTTTAGGATAAAGACTTACATTTGCATCGATTTTTAAGCCACTATTATTAAGAGTGAAATGCATAGAAAAATAACAGTAAAAGCGTTAACCCTAGTATTCTTTTTATTTTCAATTGCATCTTTTGCAATAGATAATTCAGAAGAAGAAAAAGCTCATTTGACTGAAAAAACAAAAGAGCAAAGAGAAAAAGAAGTAGAAGCGTATATTCCTCATCACCTATTAGATTCACATGATTTTAGTTTGTTCTCTTACACAAGTGATAATGGAGAGCATGTTTATTTTGGATTTCCTTTGCCGGTTATTTTATGGGATAATGGATTAAACGTTTTTATGTCTTCAAAGTTTCACCATGGTGAAACCATTGCAAAATCTGGAGAAAATTATTACAAGTTAGATCATGGTAAAATTTACAAAACAGATGCTGCAGGAACCCTAACCTATGACGCAGATCATCACGCAACAAATAGTAAGCCCTTAGATTTTTCTATCACAAAAAATGTCTTTACAGTGATGATGGTAGGCCTACTCATGTTTTTTATGTTTAGCCGTATGGCAAAAGCCTATAAAAATAACGAGTCTATGCCTAAAGGAATGGGTCGTTTACTAGAACCAATAGTGATTTACATTCGAGATGATATTGCTAGACCAAATATTGGAGAAAAGCATTACAAGAGATATATGAGTTATTTACTAACGGTATTTTTCTTTATATGGATTATTAACCTTTTAGGGTTAACACCATTGGGTATAAATGTTACCAATAATATAGCCATTACATTTTGTTTGGCAATTATTACTTATATCATTACAACTGCCACGGCTAAAAAAGATTATTGGAAACACATCTTTTGGATGCCAGGAGTTCCTACACCTATGAAATTTATCTTAATGCCAATTGAATTGTTAGGAACTTTTATCAAGCCATTTTCTTTAATGATTCGTTTGTATGCAAACATTACCGCAGGGCACATCGTATTGATGAGTATTTTAGGAATGATTTTTATTGCTCAAAATTGGCTGGGTGGGTCATTGTCATTTTTATTGGCAATGGTGTTAGGAATACTAGAATTATTAGTAGCGGCTTTACAAGCCTATATTTTCACAATGTTGTCTGCCCTTTATTTTGGGTCGGCAGTAGAAGAACACGATCATCATTAAGTTGAGATCAACAAAAAGAATTTTTTAATTTTAAATATATATTATGACAGGTTTAAATTTTATCGGAGCAGGATTAGTAGTAATCGGAGCTGGTATCGGTATTGGTCAAATTGGAGGGAAAGCAATGGAAGCAATTGCTCGTCAGCCAGAAGCGACTGGGAAGATCCAAACAGCGATGCTTATTGCAGCGGCTTTAATTGAAGGTATTGGATTTGCTGCATTATTTGCAGTATAAGCTAACATTTTAGAGTAAAACGTCATAGCGGTTGGCTATGACTTTTTACTCACATTAAACAAAAAATATTTAAAAACAGTATACATTAGATATTATGGATAAATTAATCGGAGATTTTTCTGTTGGATTGTTTTTCTGGCAACTGGTTCTTTTTGTAGGATTGGTTCTTTTATTAAAAAAGTTTGCTTGGAAACCAATACTTGATTCTGTTAATGAAAGAGAAGACGGAATTAAAAATGCTTTAGCTTCAGCAGAGGATGCTAAAAAAGAAATGCAAAACTTAAATGCTAGTAACGAGCAATTATTAAAAGATGCTAGAGCAGAGAGAGATGCATTAATGAAAGACGCACGAGAGATTAAAGATAAAATGATTTCTGATGCAAAAGAAGAAGCAAAAGAGGTAACTTCTAAACTCATTGAAAACGCACAAGCCTCTATAGAACAGGAGAAACAAGCGGCATTAGCAGAATTAAAAAAGCAAGTTGCTGAATTGTCTATAGGTATAGCAGAAACAGTGATTAAAAAAGAATTAACTTCCAAAAAAGATCAACTAAAATTAGTTGAAGGAATTTTAAAAGAAGTTACTTTAAAGTAAAAGAATGAAAGACGCAAGACCCGCATTACGTTACGCAAAAGCCATTTTGAATTTAGCCAAAGAGAAATCGGCTGAGACAGAAGTACATGCAGATATGCAG
>CAJQMN010000200.1 GCA_905479435.1 uncultured Flavobacteriaceae bacterium
TTAATTTCGATATAGAAAGTTTAACAATTATCGTTAATAATTTAATTTCAAATGCAATAAAATATTCTAATTCGAATACTTCAATATATCTTACTCTGTTTTTTGAAGAATCTAAACTTCGTCTTATGGTAAAGGATGAAGGGTTTGGAATTTCAGAAAATGAAAAAGAAACTATTTTTTCTAGATTTTACCAAACTAAAAATAATACCTCTAATAGTGGTTTTGGTATCGGTTTATCTTTAACCAATAATTTAATTAAGAAATTAAATGGAAAAATTAGTTTGGAGACAGCGGTAAATGTTGGTTCAGTTTTTAAAGTAGAACTTCCAATTGTAATAAATAATTACAACTTAAATACAACTCAAATTGATGAAAATTTTAATTTATTATGCTGTAACTATTCCACAGAAATCGATAAAAAAAATAATTTACCTAAAGCATTAGTAGTAGATGACAATACAGAAATGATCATTTACTTAAAAGAAATTTTTTCTGATTTTCTTGATTGTACTTTTGCTTTTAACGGAAAAGAAGCATTAGATAAAATTGAAGAACAATCTTTTGAAATTATTATTTCAGATGTAAAAATGCCCATAATGAATGGAATGGAATTTAAGAATGCATTAAATGAAAAAGGTGCTTCTAAGGATATCCCATTTATTTTTATGACTTCAGTAATTAAAGACAATGCAAAAGATATTAACTTATTAAGTTTTGAAGATTATATAGAGAAGCCTTTCAAAAAAGATGAAATTATATCAAGAATTCAGTTTGCATTAGAAAAAACTTTCAATAGAAAAAAATTAGCTACTCCAATAGATTCTGATATTGAGTTTGATAGCTCGTCTTCAGAACTCATAAAAAAAGTTAAAAACTGTATTTTAAAAAACATAACAAACCCAGACTTTAATGTTATTTCACTTTGTGAAGTCTGTGGATACGGTCAAAAAAAATTGAACGAAATCTTAAAATCAAAAATTGGTCTAAGTATCGTTAATACTATCTTAGAAGTTAGACTTCTAAAAGCTTATGATTTAATTATTAAAAACAGATATGAAACTTTAAAAGAAGTAGTTTATGCTGTAGGAATAAATAGTAGACCTTATTTTAATAAAAAATTCGAATTGAGGTTTGGAATTAAGCCTGGAGATTTAAGAAAAAAATATAAAAACTAATCTATATATTCCATAGTAAAAAACCTTTAATTAATAACTAATTAAAGGTTTTAAGATGTTATGATAAAAGAGTTGTTTTTATTGTTGTGCGCTCATCATAGCGTTATAAGCCGTTGGATCAAAAGCATTGTAAGCCTCAATAACTTTTCCGTCTTCCCACTGAAACCATCCATATCCTCTGAGTTCAAGAGTTTCTCCTGAAGATTTTGACACACCACTCCAATCATACCAAACGTTTGTAAAAATCTTACCATCATTATAATACATGGTTGCTGTATCTACATTACTATGAGAAATGTTGTCAAAAAACTGATGTCCAACAGCAAAGCCATTCATCATATCATCGATACTCATTTTTACATCATTTACTGCAAAAATTGCATTTTCTGCAAAAATTCCTTCTGCATTTTTAAAATTGTTATCGGTATATGCCTTCATGAATTTATGAACCCCTTGGGTATAAATATCATCACCTAAAATATACCCAGACATTGGATTATTGTCTTTTGATTGTTCTGTTTTTTGATTGCAAGCAACTAAAAAAGTTGATAAGCACAGTAGTAAAAAAAGTTTTTTCATAATTAAATTGTGTTAGTTTCATTACGAAATTAATAAAAACTATTTTAAAAAAAAATTAATTACTATATTGTAAGGGCATTTTATTTCTACACCCGCTTAACCTTTTTAAATAAAATAAAAAATGAAAAAAATTATTTACCTTTTTTTGGGAATTAGCATTATGTATAGTTGCTCTGATTCTGAAAGTGAAGATGCTTCTATACCAGAACTAGATTCCATCATAGGGGTTTGGACACTCACAAACGAAGAATGGACAGGTGCAGGAAATTGGCCAGATGGTCAAGCGAGAGGTTGCTTTATGTCTTCTGATGAAGGCTCACCAGATCAATTAATATTTACCGAAAACAGTGTGATAAAAAATGTTTGGGAATGTTTTCAAGATGGTTCTCTAGCTGAAGACATGGTTGTTTATGGTCCATTAGCTTGGAATAAAACAAGTGACAATACATATTTAGTTGATGGAACTGATTTAGAAGTAACTTTTATAGGGAACAACCAGATGCAATTACCTTTTGACGATGACATTCTTCAAACTTGGGTTAAGAATTAATCATTAACGCTTACTATTAAGAATACAATTAAAATTAATTCTATGATTCTCATAAATTCTAAATTAGAATTTATGAGAATTTTTTATAAAAAATTAAAAGAAAAAACTAGGCTTTGATGTGGTTGTAGAGACTTATACTATATAACCCTATTGCACCCCACATCACATATATGAAATGTGAGGAAGGAATCCAGACATAGCCTAAAATTAAATTTGAAACTAGTAAAATACCAAGTACAATTAAAAATCGCTGTCTAATCATAAAAATCTCTAAAAATTTACTGGAGGTAAAAGAAAGAAGTATGAATCCTATACCTAAAACATAAAGTCCAAGAAAGCGATAAATTTGAGTCAAATATTCC